>NC_007516.1:1569161-1882994 GCF_000012625.1 Synechococcus sp. CC9605
TGGGCACTCCAGTCGTTGGATTTGTTGCCGGCAATGTTGTCAGTGAAACTTGTCATTATGCACGTGGTTCCGAAGGAACATTAACCAAAGCAGCTAAATGGGTCTGGGGCTTATTTGGTTCATCCAATTCCGCAGAAGAAGCACCGCCGGTAGCGTCCCCTGACGCAACCCAAGGGCCTGGTGCCACTGAGGAGCCTGGTAACAACGAGGCGCCTGACAGCAACGAGGAGCCTGGCAACAACGAGGAGCCTGACAGCAACGAGGAGCCTGGCAACAACGAGGAGCCTGACAGCAACGAAGAACCTGACAATAATGACGAGCCTGACAATAATGACGAGCCTGACAATGACACAGACGATTCAGGGTCTGATGATGGTCAAAATAATGACGGGCAAGATAGCGATTCGACTGAAACAACAAACAATCCTATGGATGATGGGCAAGGTGGAAATGATGAAGAAGCAGACTCATCTGTAGGAGATGTGAATAGCAACATCAACTGGGGGCCCGATGGCGAAGGCGGTGGAGGCGATGACTCCTCGTATGAGGGACCTATTGATCAACTTGATCCGATTACAAATTGGGGCCCTGATGGAAAGGAAGGCGAGGCTCATTTTGAGATGATTATTGGTATCGATGTTCTTGATCCATACACTAACTGGGGTGATTCGCAATCTGAATCTGAGTATGTAATAATCGACCAATCTGAAGTCTTATGCGACATCGCTCCGACTCATAATGATTCTGAAAATGATCAAAACAATTTTGTTGAGTCAATGACAGCTGCGGGGGACGATTTCTTTTGACTTGTAAACTTCGGTAAGCCTGATATAGATTGAAAGTGGCTGAAAGCAATACAAGACCCGCAATGGAAAAGCATAGAGCATTGTGATTGTCGCTATCCATCTCACGATATAGCCTCACACACTTCAACTCATGTCATAGCGGGGCTTTTATTGATCATTCATATGGGGGAAAGCAGCTACTTGAAAGATCCATCGTCTGGTGAAGTAAAGGACTTGTTTTTCGTTGGCTAGTTACGGCACGGGTTCTGTTGTCTTTTTTGACAAACAAGGCACTTGAGAAGAGCACCTGGGGTGTGATCAAGATCACAAGCAGCACTGTATGGGGTCATCAACTGACCGTCTGAATTCATCGATCTTGTTGGTATCGCTAAGGCACATCCCGACGCTTTCCAAACCAACCCTCGCAAACCATGGCACCACAACACTTTCTTGTTTTGCTTCCCTTTCAGGCTTTGCTGCTGTTCGCTCCAGCAGGGCAAGCCCACACCATCGGCTCCACCCGGTTCGTTCCCGACGGTTACCGCGGGGCGACATGTTTTGCCTTGAAGCCCGGGTGCATGACCAAACAGCAGTGGGCCAACTACTGCCGAAAGACCTACCCGATGCACCACCACCCATGGCCCAAGAGTTGCCGCGATGCGATCGCCTCGCATAGCCATAACGATTCTGAGCCTGCAACACGCTTCCTGCCTGATGATTACAGGGGCCGTACATGCCGGGCTTTGTCGCCATCATGCATGACGCGAAGCCAGTGGGCCAACCACTGCAAGTCCTGGAACTACTACGTGCTCCCTAAGAGCTGCCGCGACGCCCTTGGGCTGCGTAGAGATGTTGTGCCTAAGCCTCCAATCAGCTTCGTGCCTGGCTTGAAGGACGGAGGGAAAATGACTTGCCTGGCTTTGTCCGAAGCCTGCATGGGCCGGGACGCTTGGGCCGAGGTTCAACACACATACATCCTGCCGCCTGGTCGCTAACGGTTGGCTTGAAAAGTCCCTCCACCAAGGGACCTTTTTTGTTGGCTTCCTGAAACAGCGGGCAAGCTGTTACGTCGGGAAGCCTCATGTCATCACTAACTGACTGAAAGCAATAAAAGACCCTTTGGGGGAAAGCAGGGGGCGTTGTTGTCGCTATCCATCTCCCGACAGAACCTCACAAACACACTTCACCCCGTCAGCAATGGCGGGGTTTTCTTTGGCTAGCCAGTTGGGGGAGGCGATTCGCTAGATAAATCCCTCAGATGGGGGAGGTGATTCCCAACTGGAACAGAAATGGTGTGTTCACGGGTGGAGAGCCTCTAAAAGCAGTCATTGCAGCGTGTTTGAGCACCTGTGAGCAAACTCACAGCCCTGCATGAGGCAGGTCATCAAATGGTCCTGTGATTCCAGAGAGGGTGTGTGCATTCGAGGGAGCTATTCCACACCACTCTTCAGATCCATGACTCGCAAAGATCCCAACGCACAACAAAAAGAAGGCAACAGCTTTCTCGGTGATGTTCTGACCAACGCAGGAAACATTGTTGCAGATGATGCAATCAAAGAGATCAACGGCGAACCCATCGATCTGTTGACCGGTGGTCTGAAGCGATTAGGCACTGCCGGTCGTGCAAGCGCTGCTGCTATCGAATATAGTGCCGAAGCATTTCAAGATGCTTTCTTAGACGAAAGCAGAGAGCTTATTCAGGATAACGAAGGCACAACTGTCGGGGAATTAATCAAAGATTTAGCAGAAGGTGCTTTCGAAGGGCTTATGGTTGGTGGAACTGTTGGTATCGTAGCTGGACCCCCAGGCTGGGTTGCTGGAGGTCTCGCAGTAGGACTTGGAGCAGTAAGTGGTGCTCTCAAAGATCGCTTATCAGAAGGCGGACCCGCTGCTGTAATTGAAGAATATTTGGAAAGTGAAAGAGCCAAGAATTGGGGTCTAAACTTGCACCGAGAAGCAGAACAACAAGAAGCACATTTCTATACCCGGATTGGAAAAAGTCGCCTGACACGGCGCCCAGCCATCACTCGTCCTCAGACAGAGGATTCTCAGCAAGAAGAGTTGGATCTGGAGCAGGAATCACCGCGTGTCAATAGAAGGTCAAGGATCAATCGCCAAACAAGACGAGGCGTAGAGGTCACAGTCGAAGAAACCATTAACAACCAACAGGCAGAGGCTCAGCAACAGGGAAATACAGAGCTGCAAGAAGTGCTTTTCAGGCAAAATCAAGAAAGGCAAGGTAATATTAACCAAGAACAAGACCAAAGAAATGAATCTGCTGCCCGAGGAAGGGTCAGCAAT
Source organism: Synechococcus sp. CC9605 (assembly GCF_000012625.1). Taxonomy (NCBI): domain Bacteria; kingdom Bacillati; phylum Cyanobacteriota; class Cyanophyceae; order Synechococcales; family Synechococcaceae; genus Synechococcus; species Synechococcus sp. CC9605. The sequence continues at coordinate 1,572,248 of NC_007516.1, forward strand.
GATGGTGTTGTCTCCTACCTGGACAAGGATGGTCAGCTACATACATTCGAAAGAGAAATTGACTCTGAGGGAAATCCCACAGGCCGGTTCAAAGAAACAGTAAGAAAGCCCGTAAAAGGAGAAGATGATGAGTCAGCGAGCTGGGAAGTTGTGTCGGAAGAAATGATTACCGATGGCGATAATGATGGTGACGGAATTCCGAATTCTAAAGATTCAGACTATGTTCCACCTAAGGAGGAACCAACCGAACCTAAAGAACAAGAAGAGCCAGAGCCTGACGGTCCAAGCGATGATGATGATGATTGGGACGAGGAGAAACGCCCAAACCCCGCCAATGAAGACCAAGGTGATCCTGATGCCAATTCAGATAGCCCTTTGAGGGATGTCGATGCTGATATTGATCATGGTCCTTTTCACGAAGAGGGAGGTGATTTAATTACTGGTTATGAGCTGCTAATTGAATGGAACGGAAAAATTGATGGCGATCCCATAGGTGAGCTTCAGCATGATGCAGATGCCGTTGGTCGCTTTGAATGGTTTGTCAAAATAGATCCTGTTACCAACTGGGGACCTGACGGAAATCAGAGTGATGATCCAGTTAACAACGACATCAACAGTCATATTGAAGGGATTAACCCACGCTTTATGGATTCACTTGGAACGATGATGGAAAGCAAGGATCTCGGCAGTGCTGTTATTGGAGTTGATTTGCATAGTGATAATCAGATTTCCATAGCAGCCTTCGCAGACATTTAAGATTTTTTCCAACTCATATTTCTGGGAAAGGCTATACAGAATCATCGGCCCCGTCAGCAATGGCGGGGTTTTTGCTGAGATTTTGTTTATTAGCCACAATTAAAATTAAGGGGTCTATCCGGGACATTGCAGCCCGCAAATGATAACCAAAAAAGAAATCGAGGTGTTGAGCCAAGCCTGTCGAATGGCTGGGGAAGATACGACCAAGATCAAGCCTGAAAATCCATTTGAAAAGAGTGGATCTACTGCGACCTTTATTCAGGGTGCAGTGGAGCAGATCGATCCTGTGATGGCTGCCAAGTGGCGTGTTGCTGCTGGCGGTGGATTGAGTCTGGCGACGATGGCTGAGCTGCAATCAGGCGAAGCATTGAGTGAAGCGGCACAGAAGGATCTGTTTCAGCACGATCCTGAATATGTGAAAGAGGTTGTGGCGCAACGCCAGAACGCTGAAGAGCAGCTGCTGAAGCAAATGGAGGAGCGAACTGCAGATATGCGGTTCTACAACACGCTGAGGCGTGCCGGGGGAAATGAGCATGCCGCCCGACGAATGATCGAGGGAGAAGACCAGCAGAACGCACGGCACCAGCAACAACTGCACGTAACGCGAGGTGGCAACTGATGGCAAAGAACACCACTGCACTGGAGCGCGCAAGACAACGGGCATTGGGGGGAGACACCCCGGCACGCCCTGTCCAACCAAAGCCAGTTGCGAGACAACGCATCACGATCCAGGCGCGAGGACGTGAGTACCCAGCGCTGGATCCCGGGTATTACGAGCTGTCTCCAGATCAGCAGAGCGCTTATCTCGACTCCTTAGATGCCCTAGAGGACCAGAAAAAAGGAGAGACCCTCTTTGATCGAACTGCGCTCGCTCTCACGGATATTGCCCAAGCGCAGGGCAAAAAGATCACGAAGCTGGAGCGTCTCGTCGAATCCCTGGTGGGCGAGGTCCGCGAACTCCGGCAGGAGCTATCGCAACGTGACCAAGCGTTGGATATCCAGAGATCAGACAGCCTGGTGGAAGCCGAGTCGCAGCTGGCTCAGACAGTTGTTAACTCTGCTGCAGTCGAGGCTTCTCTTCGGAATCAGACCAAAGAGAGCGAGGTTGTTCACGAGCGCCAACACCTGGAAACGCAGGCTCAGCTGAAGTCGTTAACGGCACCGATCACCACCCTGGAAGGCAGGGTGAAGTAGAGCACCACGCTGATGGGCGAGCGCTCGAATGCGGTCGTTGATCAGCTGGCATTAATGGAGAGTCGACTCGCCAAGGCTCAGGTCAGCCAGAAGGAGATCGACGACGGCATCCGCCGGAACCGCACCACCCTGGAGACATTCACCGGGTACGACCTGGGGAGCGCCATCGACAGCAGCGTGAAGCGCAGCTTCGACGACCAGCTGGAACCAGCGATGGAAGGGCTGATCGAGCGGAAATACGTGACCACTGCACTTACTACGGGCACCGACGGCTACGACCCGAAAGTCGACAGCAGCGCCAAGCCGTTCCTGGCTGAACAGCAAGCGACAACGCCACTGAACGCGCTGTGAACCGTGCCCTGAAGAAAGGGGGCAAAAGGTGACTTGGCTGCCGACGCATGGCTGTGAGTTGCCATCGCCCAGGCGAGATCATGCCAAATACGGCATCCGCCCATGGGGACCAAAGCCCAGCCCGTTATTTCGAGCGTTGGAAAAACATCCCCGCTTGTTCTGGATTTATTCGGCGTCATCGCCCGACGGTGGCGCCGAAGCGGTGGCTGATTTTTTGTTGGCGCAGCTGGAGATCGGTGTGCGCCCCCATGAGCTGAAGCCAGCAATGACGCTTCTCCGCCAATGCCAGTCATGGATGAGCGGCAGACCTGGCGCCAAGGTTTCTTGGGTTGACCTGGTGAAGCTCGCAGAGCAGCAGCACGAAGAGCAGGAGAAGGCTGCAGCGGAGTCCTGGGAGAAACGCCGCGCAGCAATCATCCAACGCGACCAAGAACGCCGTGCAGGCTTTGGGAATCAAGTCAAACAACGGGTTGCAGCAGCCCCCAAACCTGCTGTTGTCACGCTTCAGCGCCAACGGCTGGAGCGGTCCTTAAAAGCCACTCCAGACATGACTGAACCCATCACGACACCACCAGCAACAACGACGCATAGCCGCAAGCCCAAGGGCGAATGCGGACAACGGATAGGGCGAAAGCTCGACAAGTTGATCGCCGAAATCAAGCACGAAGCCGAATTTGAATCGACCTGCTGCGCCTCGCCTGTAGCGGTCATTGAGAGACCACCAGAAAAGACCGACGTGGTGGATCCACCTAAAGGCGATGACTGCGGGGGCGCAGTCGTTGCTGAAGGGCAGCCCGTCGAACCTGCTGGCACTGGGGGCAGTGCTGGCTTCACTCATTCATCGACTGCCTGGGACTGCATGGCAGGCAAGGCGGAATTGATCTCTGAGGTGCAGGACTTCCTGAAGGAACTGGACGAATCACCAGACCTTCGAGCTGCTGCCACGTTGCGATCACTCAGTCGCATTCGCGGTGAGCTGGAACGCATCCCAGAGACCGCTGCCCTGGGTGATCCAGTGGAACTGCGGCTGCAGGACGTGCTGGTGATCGCCAGGCAAATGCTGTCGCGGTTGCGGTGATGGCTGCCAAACGACGACGCAAGCAATGCCGTGGTGAGGTTGAAGACCAGCTGTTGAGTAATGCCCGCTGGAGTGGGCTGCAGGAGCAAGTGGGACTCCAGGCAAGGAATCACAGCGAGGCAGAGAACTGCGCTGCCCGTCGTCGCTGCAGGAAGTTTCTGGAAGGGGGCTGGGGGTCGATCGACTGGATCGACCTTTACGGCCAGAAGTGATCATCTGACCACTGCCATCGCGTCATCTGAACGGCACTGCACACCAGCCGGGCTGAGGGTGTCTTCGGAAGTTCTGCCGTTAGGGCTTTCCATCCAATGGTTTCTCCAATGACCATTGGCCGCTGATAACACCACTGACTCCTCTGTCATGAGCGATGAGAGGAGTCAGATCAGCGTTATCTGACTGGTGGTGAGCACCGCCGCCAGCCTGTTTTCAGCATCTTGTCCCACGCATCGATGGCGTTATGCCGAAGCATCCGTCTGCGGGCTTGCGGCACTGGCGGGCGAGGCGGAACCCAGCGATAGGTGCGCACCGCAACCCACTGCGCATGGACCGTGGCTGAGTCAGGTTTGAACTGACAAAGCAACTGCTGTTCAGGACTCACCAGCCAACCCTCACCGCCCGGTTTCTCGGGCGGGGGATTGGTGGCGCGGTTCTTGTTTGCCATGGGGTGGTTTCTGGCTAGATCGGTCAGAGGTTGACTGCTGCCACAAGGTCTGCCGTCGCATTGGGCTTGAACCGTGCGTAGCTCTTGAGGTGAACCTCGATGGTGTGCCCCATTGCCTCGCTGATGTTGGCGATGGGGATATTGGCGGCGTGCATCCCCTTGGCGAAGCGATGGCGGAATGAATAGGGGGTGAGCTGTTCGCCCTGTTTCTTGGCGTCGTCCCGCATTGCCATCCACACGGCACGGCGGCGCAGGTATTGATTCAGCGCCTGACCACCATCACCGTCACGGTTCAACGGCGGCAATTTCTCACCGACCTGGAGTCGAGCCTGCAGGTTCCAATCAATGGCGGAACCATCGGAATCACGCAGGAGCAGGGGGTGCAGCCTGCGGGGTTCAGTCTTCGCGCCTTTGGTGCCACCCATTGATTTTTGGTAGGTGGTCCACAGTTCTGCCCCGCTTACGCCGTCTTTGATGACGAGGTGGCGCAATTCCTCAGGGCGCAGCCCATAAATGCTGCACAGCTGAATGGCAAACCGCCAACGGTCATGCACTTCACCTTCAGGCAGGTTGTCCAGCAGCTGGAGGATTTGTGCATCGCTGAGGGGGTATCCGATGCGCTTGGCTTTCAGCACCTCAGGAAGGGCTGCAGGGGGGCTGTAAATGGGCTTGAGGTGTCCCCGTTGCACCGCCCAGTTCAGGAAGCCATAGAGCTTCTGACGGCTCGTCTGGCGCATCCGTGAGCCTTGTTCCCATTGCGCGAGGCATTGCATCGCTAACGCTTCACCGTCCACTGGTGGTCGGTGGTCGAATGCCTTGGCGCAGTTGCGCAGGACTGGCAGATAAAACGTCTTCCAGGTGGTGTCGCCAGCGTTGGGAACGAACGCCCGATATTTCTCAATTAGCTGGCTGAAATTCAGTTTCTGGTGACTGCTGCTGGTGTCTGCGTTCTGTGCAGCAGCGGCAAGGGTGATCTGACCACCAGCCCAGCGTTTGAAGATCTGCTGAATACGGAGCAGGGCTTGCGTGGAACCCTCAACGGTCCAGGGGTAAGGCAGTGAAACGCTGCCCAGTCCTTTGACCTGCAGGCGCATCCGCCCACGGTTATTCAGCACCCACCAGTCGGGTGCGGTGGAGGCACGCACTTGATCGCGGAAAGGCTTGACCCAGGGCTCGGTATGGCGAAGGACTGCCAATCGATGGGAGGCATATTGCTACCCACAGTGTGTGGTGAGCGTGTGGTGAGCGTGTGGTGAGCGTCAAGCATCTGGTGGCATCTGCTGACGACTGGTGACGCAGAAACACTGCCAGAACTGAGTCCACGACTAGAAAAACCCAGTTACGGACTAGATAGCCAGGCTGCTTGGGAGCAAGATGCCGCAGGTTCGAATCCTGTCTCCCCGATGCGTAAAAAAGTCAGTCCCCAGCTGACATGTCTGCCGCTCCGCAAGGGGCGGTTTTTTATTGCTTGCACTGCTAAAGCAAGCTGTTTCTAGGGCTTCTCAGCCCACTTTGCGAGCCCTAGGGCGAGCTCCTAGAAAATAACCGCAAGAACTCTTTCTCACTTCTTGCTCTGGGGAATGCCGACGCGCCAGTGCTCACACTCGACGAGAAATCCGCTAAAGCCGCCCCACCGCTTCCGCAGCGTCTGCACCGAGATGGCGAAATAATCCGCCATCACTTTCGTGGTTACCCAGCTCTCCGCCATCAGCCCTGCTCCCGGTGCTTCAGGTACTCGGCCAGCCACACGTTGTTCTGAGCATTGCGGTGCTGGTCGGCAATGGCCCTGCGCTTCAGTACCAGGGCGAAGGGGTTGGCCTGCTGCCGGGCATCGGCGAGCACCTCCTTTAGTGGCGATTGCGGCATAAAAAACTGCCCTGTCTTGCAGGGTTCAAAACATCAGACCGACTCCCAATAGGCTGCACTTGGAGCTGCTCTGGCCGAAAGGGATTCCACTTGACCAGTGGGCACTGCGTTCGTGAGTTGACCGTACGGGAACCGACGCGGCCTGTCACTAGGTTCCGTACCCATGGACAGTGTCATTTTTCGGATCCCCGGCAGGGCTTAACGGTTGCTGCCTTGCCCTGCCCCCCTAACCCGTTCTAGTGCATTTGTATTAGCTCAAGAGGAATGTCGGCTGGCCATTCGAGCGGTGTCGCAACACCAAAGACGGACCCGGTGTTTCTCCACGTTCGTGCGGGGATGACCGTGATCGTGAAGGACGGCAAGGACTGGCGGATGGCTGATGTGATCTGGGTCGATGGCGGCGCCAGAAATCCGAAGGTGCCCACCCTGTTTCAGGTGGCTGATGTCGATACCGGCGTCATCAACTGGGTGAACGCTGACCTGGTGACTCACATCGTTCCAAGGGTCTGAAATTGCTGCCATCCTTGGGAAGTCCCATTGATGTCAGGACTAGAGCCTTGGCCCCTCTATATCGTCTTTGCCTCAGCATCACTGCTGCATTCGCTATTTCCAGCTTTGCTTCAGTTGCATCACCATCACGTGTTTCAGCTGAAACTGCTTCCGTACAAGATGCTTTGGAAGAAGAGGTTCTAGACCAAGATAGTCTTGAACAAGTCACCGTGGCCTTCGGAATGCTGACGTGGATACCACGGCTAGAGAGTGCGTGTGACCTGTATAAGGAGGGATTTTTTGCTGAGTCAAAATTGCCGGAGGCTTATCGCATTCTCTATGAAACCTATGGAGCTGAAGAAAAATCCCCTGAATCGGCTAAAGCCTTGGCAAAGCTTCTTGAGCTTATAGAAGGCGGTGCTCAAGCAATGGCTGAATATTTCCAAGAAGATGATTTCAAAAAATTTGAGGCAACATGGTTTGAAGGTTGTCCGCTACCAACTAAGGAAGGATTGGGCCTCTAGTTAAAACCGGGGCCAAGGGTCTGATGCGCTTGCTTCACCACCCCCGACCCCAAGTTTTGCGAGCGACAGGGCTTTTCGGTGCTTGTCGAGCTCGAGCTGAGAGCTGTTCTGCGAGCTAATGCCGCTGGAACGCCCCAAAGCCCTGTGGCTACCAAAAAAGTGCCACGGCTTTGGGAGCAAGATGCCGCAGGTTCGAATCCTGTCTCCCCGATGCCCATCAGTCCCCAGCTGATACCTGAGACCTTAGTAAATGACTGGGGTTTTTTATTGCCTTGACATAGGCACAGGATCCCTACTCAACCGGTCACAGGCATCATTGCACTGACTGAGAAATATGTAGCTGCTGCCCTGTAGGCACGGACTGAAGACGTGAAAGCTTTCATTGCTGATTATGCCTATGAGGCCGAGTGATGGCTCTTGGATTTAATCCGCAGAAGACAAGCGTTAGCTACGAAGACAACACAGGCATTCACGCACCTAAGCCTCACAAGAAATTAGGTCGCAATAACAAAAAGAATCACTCTTACAAGATGGAGTCTATAGGTTCAACCACTGCTGCTGGTCGTGGCCTGAAACCTTGTAAAGACTCTTCCGATGATCTTCCTGACGAACAAATTATACTCTGAGTTATTAATAATTTTTACTATTCTATAGAAAGCCCTGTGCAATCATTTCTCCCAATTGGCATCTTCTATTTCTTTCATAATGACCTTTAGCTTCTTGGTGATCTCAATTACCTTGTCTTCATTGCATTGTGATTGAAAATAAGACAGCCTGGTTTTTTCCCATATCTGAGCCACCAAGAGCTTTTCGATCGGAGTGATTGCATTGTTCATTGGCTTAATAAGAGGTCTCCAGAAGCAGCTGCTTTTTCAAGTCCTATCTTTTCTGCTTCAAGGTCATCACTTTCATCAGGAGAATCTATTGCATGAATCTCTTTTAAGCTTTGCAGGTAGGTCAGGCAATGATATCTGATCTCCATTAACTCCTCATAACAATGGTAGTCACTTGCTAGTCTCCTTAAATCATGGTCAGGCTTTATCACCGATGCTGTAAACAGCTTTAGTGCTCTTGAGTAGGCATCTGATTCATGTGAATTCATTGCTGCCAAGTTGTCCTGTATGAAGGATAGATCTCATGGCTATTGGAGACAAGTGGCATCTAGTACACTTTGGCAATGGTTATCTAGGCAACAGAAATCCAAGGGTGTCTCAGACAAGGATAGTCATTTTTTTATTTATCATGTCTGCGTGGGAAAGTAATCTTAAGATGATTACTGTTGACGAGGCTCCAAAACTAGAGGTCCTTAAAACTATTAATTGGTTGAAGACAAGGTCTGAACTTCTTCTATCCAAGGAACTTGCTGAGTAGGCTCTTTCCTTAATTAATGAGTTTGATGACCCTTTAGAGGCTGCGTCCTGATAATGGATTGGCTTTCTGGTTTTGGATGGCCAGGGCTAATAACAGTAGCAGTGTCTGTTTCTGTTGTCTGGGACATCTTTTTTCCATTGAACAATCTGCTAATTATTAATGTCTATGTAATTTCCTTTATTGGTTGGCTCATCTTGGAAAATCTACATAGGTCATCTAGGCAACAGACCTCTTTGAGTGGAGTCGTTAAATTCTTGGCCTCCTCGATATGTCATGTCCTACTGGGAGCAAAACCAGAGAAGGAACCTGAAGCTCATCACTGCGAACGAGACACCAAAAGCTCAACAGATACAGGTGTCTAACTGGTTAAAAGTTAGATGCGAATACTTACTAGATGCATCGAGTGATCTCGAAGCAGAGTGTCTGTTTCAAGAGTTTGATACCTATGATTATCAAGACACCTGTTGTTAGTCATGAGATTTGAGTTCAACTACAGAAGCTTGCTATGGACTCTGCTGGCAGATGGTTTGCTGGTGTTTTCTTTAAAAGTTTTCTTTCCTGGCTATATTGATGATGGTTCCATTATTTATCTCTTTCTTGCCTCTATCCTACTCTGGGCTTGGGATTGCAAGCAGAAGGACTAGGACTGCATTGCCTCTTAGAGGCCTCTGTGGTCGCCTGTGAGGAGCCTATCTATTATCTTAGATATCTAAAGTTGACAATATTTAGGACTCTTGTAGAGCCTTTCCTTCAAATTTTTGTCGAAAAAGCGTGAAGTCCTACATCGTTGGTACAGGGACGCAAACACCCCCTATGGGGTACTTGAATTTGTAGCCAAGGGCCAGCCAGGCACAGAAAAATCTTACTACCCAAGCCAGCCAGAAGCCAGGCACAGCAATGGGTCTGAGCCAGCCGGCTACCAAACCAGCTACAAAGCAAGGTGCATCCACCGCACCAACAGGACCAAACAGAGGAGAGAGGCGCTGCCTCAATCAGTCTCTTGTAGGACTCACTTCAATACGCATCTGTCCGTTTTTGTTTTCTCGCTAAACATAAGGGCGACAAGTTCAATCACATCCACCATCACCTCACGTGCCCGCTCGTCGATCACGTTGACACTGTTCACAAGATCCCTGTCAGTGGATGGACGGGCTGCAGCTTCGATGCAGACGGATCTGATCCAGTTGCTCCTGCCCATTCCCCTTGCTGAGGCCACTTCACGGATAAATGATGGAGGCGATGAAAGCACAGTACTGACAACAAACAATCAGCCTGCAATTAAAAACCTGTTCACTACAAATCTTGATTAGGATCCTTACTGACAACGATCGCAAGCGAGACCAATCCTGCTGTGATCACCATTAAGGATTGAGTTTGTTCTTTTATTTTGATGAAGCCAACTGCAAGCATCAGACCAGATAAGGCAAAAAGAACGGATCGGATCCAAAGATCCTTGACATACATCAGTGAATAAGTCCTTGCAATAAGACATTTCCATCTTCCACATTTTCGCACAAGAGGGATGTCTCAAGGATTACAGTTTGACGGAATCAAAGACTAAAAATTGAGAGACTTAAAGCCTAAGTGATATTGAGGATTTGAATGAGTTCCGAAATTTCATTCACCTGAACAGGCTCCTTATCCCTGTGATCAACAAAAGTCACTTCGTATCCCTTTAAATTCTTTATTAAATCAAGTTCAAGGCTATCGCCATTAAGAAACATACGAATATTGAGACCCCAGTCAGAGAACTGAATTAATAGTGATTCTACTGTGTCTTTTTTAAGATCAGCGAAAAGGGTACGAATTTCAATTTCAACAGACTCTCCGTTCATGGGCATCTAAAGCGCAAGCAGAGTCTTGTAACTGGCAAATCATACTCTATGGCGGCATAGTCCATGGTGAACTCTTATTCCAGCCAGATAAATCTCTTAAATCGTTTTAATCATGACGAAGGGTTGAATGGATTATGCGACAGCCAAGTCAAACTTGACGAAGGTACGCTCAGCACCACGGCACAGAATCGCCTAGAGAAAATATCTTTGCAAACCAAATTTGGAAGCCTAACTTGCTCATTAGATCATAAATTTATAAAAAAGATAAAAGAGTTCCATAGAAAAACCGCCCAAGAGGGCAACTCGCCTACGGAGATTTTTCCATATGATTTCTATATCACCGTCGTAATAAGCCTGCCAGCACCAATAGTTACAAGAAAAGCCATCATGATTACCACATCCCGTGCCTTGGGCCTGATGAAGCAAAGGTCTGAGATTGATATTGCAACAAAGTGACTATTACACCCGTAACAACATCACGATGAAGCGTTGTGAAGTAAAGTGATTTTATTTTTTGCTCATAAAGCTTTCATCGGCTTCAGTCATGGCTACTTCGTCATCATGGAAAGAGCATCCATACAAAAGATTCTCTATTCGAGAGACGTCCATGTCGCGATCTGCGACCTCTTGCCATAAATAAATTTCCTGAAATCTGTTTCCAAGATAGAATTGCGCTTCGGAAATATCCCTCGTAATTTTAAAATAAGCAGATTGCTTCTTCGCACTCGGCGAAACGTAGGTCAGAATTTTCCTTCCGACTGACTGCAGTAACGCCATAGGTCACTTCGAGATCTATGCATATCTTAGTAGCAACCGATACAAAATCAATAGGCTTTTATACCGGTCATGAAGGCTCTATTGCCTAGCCGATGCAAGCCTGTCAGTCAGTCAGGCCGGGCAATCCGGAAGCTTGTTGAGTAGGGAAAGCTGTATCCATGCTCTATCTCCTCAAGGTGCTCTTCAGCCAAGTAGAGGCTGCGAGCGAAGAAACACGATTGCTCGCTATCGCAAACCATGAACTTGCCGCCTTCGACTCTTTGTATGGATGAGCCACGTGGAGTTTGAGTAATCAGCTCTGCTAATGCCGCTTTGTTTCTGAGAACACTTCTTGCTTATGGCCTCGGTCATGGAAGGCAGGGTGTAACGAAGACCACAGTTTGCTGATATTCTCGCGTAAATGTCCAGCCGCTGCCAGCCTCATTGAATATGAGGGCTTGAGGGAAATCGAGATTGAGTGACACAGGCACTTGAAGAACATATAAACTACTTCCGATAAGAGGAAACCCGAAGTAATGCCGAAATAGCAACAGATGATACTTGACCCGCATTGTGTTCTGGTTACACCGAGGTAGTTGGTAGGAGATCTGATGGAGATTCACCTTCACCACGCTCAATCTCTCGGTGAATTCATCGTTGATGGACGACACACGCCGTTTCGCGCACTGGCTTGCCCGTTGAAACCTGCGGTGGTGAGAAGCGGAACAGAGGCAAAGCGTCACCAGTAGTTCGGATGTAGACCAAACCTCGGTATGCCGATCCTGCATATCGGATTGAGTTGCCCCATCACCTCCGCTTGACCTCATCAAGATGAGTTCGGTTTCAGGGGGGTGTGCTTTGCAAAGCTGGCACTCCTTTGTTTCCACCCTGTTGATCGGTCGGGTCTGTCGATAGGTGACAGGTGATGCGCTCCGCTCTGTCGATGCAGTGTTACGACAGAGGTGCTCTTGTTTTGCACCGGGCAAGAGCGGCGGAACCACCCACTTCTTGGCGCTAGCCGGTGGTTTCGCTCGCCCAAAAAATGAGCCCCCCAGCTCTGAATAAAGGGGCTCATGTCTGATTGACCTGCATAGCTTGGCAATTGAAAGAAGAGCTGCAGCGTCGGGTCAGTGAGCCCTCATCGAGGACACATCGGCTCGCTACCACTGGTGACTGGACCGAGTCAAATCAGTGGCCATTCCCGTCAACGGATCAAAGGTCCCAGCAACTCGGCCCGCTTCTCCCTCAAAATTGAGAGAAATAACCTCCAGTTCCTCAAGAAGCCGGAGGTCGCCCAACTACCTGAGTGAAGCCTCAGGCTTTTAGAAACTAAAAATCGAGAGCGGAAGCTGATGTGCGGATGACCGTCACACCTTCAGCGAGTGGGTAGTTGTAGATACATCACGAGCTTTTTCACCAGCGTTATGCCGGAATTACCCCAGGGACGGCCGCACCATTGGGGTAGCGAGACCATCTATCGCTCGGTCGACTAGCCGGTGGTTTCGCTTGACCTAAAGAAGAAGGCGGGGCGGTATCCCTATCGCCCCACACCCATGCTCAAGGCTTCAACAGGCTGCCGTGGATTCGCCAAAGAAAAAGTCCTGATGTTCGGTGCCGTGACTGCCGTCTCTCATGACGCGACTCAGACCTAACAGAGTGCATAAGTATTTATGCGTACGGCTTACACGACCTTCACGCAGCGGGTGATGCGTCATGCCCTGCTTCGACAGGGTTACGCCAAAGGAGCTTCAGCCCAACACCTCTGGAACAGCGGAACCACCATCCTTCGGCTTGGCCGGTGGTTTCGTTCGAGCAAGAAAATAGCCCTCAACTCTCTCAAGCAAGGGCTCCGTACAGATCCGAGCGGTCAGGTTGGCAAGTGATAAAGAGAAACGTGATGTTGGGTCAGTGAGCTCTCATCCAAGCCCCATAAGCAGCAATGAGTGGGGGAAGGGAGGTCGCCCTGAAGTTGCTATCAAATTGAAGTGCTGAGTTACTTCCCATGCGACTTGCTGCGCTCCTCTCTCTGTTGCTGCTGACGCCAGCAACTGTGTTTGCCCATGAGGCCAAGGTCACAGCCGAAGGAATGTCAGAAGAATTCGCGACTGCTGAAGCAATGCGTGGAGTTCCCAAAGGTGCATCGGTGACAGACACCGCTTGCAGGAGTCAAGACGTTGGGATGTCGACCCGCTACTGGTGCACCGTCACGTACAGCGATTAGCCGGATGCGGGCTGGGTCTTTATCTTCTTGAGCTTCTCGAAGGCAGCGAGCACGTTTGCAGTAGCCACCGCTTGAGACTCTCCGGTGTTCTGCACCCGTCTCTCTACGAGCTTCTCTAAAAGCTTCTGAGTGGCGTCCATTCAGGCGTCCTCCTTGTACGGATCCACTGCTGAGCAGAAGACCCAATACTTACAGCTCTTGAGGGGGTGTGCTGCAGGGGCCAGCAAACCCTGCCTGAGGTGACAGCTGCCAAGCACCTGGCATTGGCCGAGGGTCACTTATCCGAAGTGAGTGCAGGTCGAACAGCTTCTGCGCCCCCTGAAGGAATCAAGCTCCCGGTCATCCAAGAAACCCCACTCCTCCATCAACCACCTGAGCAGTACACCTATACTAGCAAAAGGCAAAGGCAATCCTCTGGAATCGGACCTGAAAAATCAGGCTTGGTAGCGGCCAAAAGGAGGAGAGCTAAATCTGGTAGCCGTGTGGTAGCACCCTGCTTTTTGAATCTCAAACTCGATGCACCACAATGGATCTCAGAGGACCCTTGGCTGCTTTGGGAGCAAGATGCCGCAGGTTCGAATCCTGTCTCCCCGATGCGATCAGAAACCAGTCCCCAGCTGGTGTTTAAGCCGTCCCGCAAAGGGCGGTTTTTTATTGCTTACGCGCAGGTGTGCGCAAAACGTGAGCAAAGTCACCTGACAAAAATCCTCTTTTGCGCACGACTATCGGGCACCCCCTGACAGTTGGACGACAGCAAATAACGTTTAGACAAGCTCACTTGAGCACAGCCGCCACCCAGCGCCCCTTGCTCACGAACCTGCGGCCACTTCGCAATGAACCGAGCTGAAAACGCTCGACCAGCAGAGGGATGGGTATTGCTGCCCTCTTGCGTGTGAAACCTCAGCCGATAGACAGGTTCATCTGCGCATGGAGCCGGGAGTGATGACCGGGCTTTTTTTGCCTCTGCTCAGGCAAGAAAAAACCCCCGCCAACGGCAGGGGCTGCAAAACAATTTTTTAGGGCGTGAGCCTGAGTCAGGCCCCCATCATCTCGAACAACTCCTTGTGGCATGCACAGGCTTCCTCATCGGTGAAAGCAGGCTGCATATCGAATTCAACGCCGAACATCGCGCGCCAGGGAGCGAAGTGCTTGAACAGAACCATGCTGCTTTCCGCTTTGCAGATCACGACGCCACTGCCGGTTTGAGGGCAGTGCGTGCGACTGATCAACTCAAAGCCTTCAATGTGATCACCTTCAGCGCCGCTAGCCATGTACTCAACCAACTTGGCGTAAGCAGCCTTTTGCCCTTCGATCTCAGGGAACTGCCAAGTGACGTTGTAGAGCTGCATCTGATCTCAAAAGTGAAGACGTCTTCTAGCACTGAAACCCTGAACACCATGCAGCGCAGGCGACCTGAGCCAGCCTCAGGCGACCAGCCCATCTCGTTCATGCTCTTTAAGGGCTGTCACGCAAGCCAACGGGTGATCACGGTGCCTTCATAGACATGACCAGAAGCTTCAACAATTGGCTTGGTCTCTGGGTTCATGAAGATGTTGTAGAGGACGTCCTCGGGTCCTTGAAACATCACTGTCGGTCTTTGAGGGTCGTCCTTGCAGACGCCAATAAAGAAGGTCTTGACTCCCATCTCGGCAAACATCGCTTGCTGCTCAGGAGCATTCAAATATGCGCGATATTCCCCAAACGTGTTGCTGAGCTTGAAGTCCAAAACAGTTGTCTCGGTCATGGCTTAGCAGACGTTCATTCATGACAGATCTCTTTTAGCCCGCTTCCGTAGTCCAGCCCACTTGATGCTGCAGTGAGTGCTCCACGCTCGCCAGACTCCAGCGATGGCGAGCAAGGACCACAGCAACCACGAACCGCCAGAGAAGCCCGGTGGTGAGGGCTGGCTTTACAGCGAGCAGCAGCAGAAGCTCTGTCACTTCAAACCTGCCATGGCGACCGTTCACGCCCAATGGGTCGAGGTCCGCAAGGACTCTTCCCTGCATCATTCGTTTTGACAAGTGGGCTAGCAGTTTATGGAAAGTCGATTGTGATCAACCAGCTTCTCGTCGGTAGTCAGTGATACCAGCGAAATAGAGGCACACGAAAGAAATTCTTGATCCCAAAGGTCTCCGAAAAATGGTGTGCGGTGCCACTGGTGAGTCTCTATTAATGGTTCCTGCGGCACTTCCTCATACGGCTGAGTGAGGCATCGCAGCAGCACGGGAGCGACCCGTTGGCTGGCAGACAATCCAGTCCCAGCACACGGCAAGCGTGATGGGGTTGGCTTTGTGCTTATCCCCGTCTTCCAATAACGGGAAAGACTTAATGCATCGCACCGAAATACATAATGCCTCGTCAACGTTATGGAACGGCAACTGCATCGCTCGGGGAGAATGCTGTTCTCCTCGCGGTTCCGTCGCCCCACATCATTGCTTCGGTTAAGGCTGTTGGAAGTCAGCCCAACCAATAGAAGGGGCTGCGCCGCATCAAGAAGACGAGCATCTCGGAAATCACCGCACGTAGCGTGCGTAGCTCGGCAGTCGTTTCAATCGAATTTGAGTCGAGTAACCTGTCGGCGTGATGATATTCACCACTTCAGGAGCAGGGAGACTCAGCGTGTAACCACGATCGGTCAGCTTCTCCCAGGATTGTTTGAGCAATTCAGTATCCATAAGCTCTGAGTAACACATCTCATAGGGATTCCGCCAATCGAGGTCGTTATGTGCCATTTGATGCATTTAAGAGCGGGTTATTAACCGAACATCAGACAAAGCGGAAGAGAGATGATCCAAAAACTCAGCACGATTTCGCGGCCTCCGCCGATGGTGCATCAGCTTGATGAGAAGCGCTTTGTAGTGTGCGTGTCGAGTGGGCTTTGCCTGGAATTTGCTGACCGATGGGATGCCGAGTGCTGCTTGAAAAGCCTTCAGGCTTCAAGTGTTTTAGCTAAGTAGCCATTAATACATTGGCGGGCAAGGATTAAGCATTTTTGGCTACTGCGCAACTTCAGGATTACGGCATTATCGGCTAACTCACAGCTGGCACATGTCACCAGAAGAGAAGTACATCCTCTTGATGGAAGCTGCTTACACCGCCACAAAAAAAGATACCTACTATGAGTTGATGCAAAAGTCTGATTAGGTCTTCATAGACACTCAGGCAACCTTAGACAACATTGATGCAGAGGCTGCTTAAAGACCTCCGCGAACTTCCTCAAAGATCAGAAATAGCTCGCCCTCGGTCATTCAGCAGATAGTTGCTGAATCCCCTGAATCCAGGGTTGCCTTGAGCCAGACGCTTCGACCTTTCTCTTTAAGCCCTCACTTGGGCAGATCGTCGTTGGCTCGACTATCGGCAACCCCGAGAAGCTCGCTGCCGCCCACCGGCATATGCCAGTCAGAACCTCGTAATTTAGGCGATGAAAAAAACGCATAATTCTCGCCAGCACTGACGACAGAGGAGCGATCACTGTTCTTCAGGCGTGGCCACCTGCTATCAGCCACCAATTACGGACTGGAGCTTTCGATACCGCCCTGAAGTGATTACTCAAGCCAAGCAACGTCCTTCTCCAGGTCTTCGACCCGCTGCTGCAGCTGTTGCTCGCGGACGTGCTCGGCTTCATCCATCTGCTGACGGCCCCCGTTCATCATCTCGGTGTAGGTCAACGCTCTGGGCTTCATCGGCTCCTCTCGAGAGGGGATTGCCGGGTCAGTCATCAGAGCCCTTGTAAGCGGTAAGTCGACCAGCGACAAAACCAACGCCACCAGCAACGACTGCAGCCTGAAGTTGCCACACCAGACGCCTATGGCGCCATGTCATGCGGTTGAGCCAAAACCCAGCGCCGACGGCCACAACCAGCAGAATGACCAGACCAGCCTGGGTGAAGGTTTTCATAGTTTCCCTCACTTCTCCAGCGCAGCCTTCAAGGCGGTTAGTCCCTCTTCCAACTGAGAGTAGTTGCCTGGATCTGCATCCCAAGCATCGACCAACTTTTGCGCGGTTTCGATGAACTCTTTCATCTTGTCGCAAGCCTTCAGAAGATCCATGGCGCAGAAGCCGAGGAGGGCAAAAACTTACTGCCATCGCAAAGGACAAGAAAGTCCCCTGGAGGTTTCAGTTCCAGGGGTGCTTTTCTCGCCGACCTCAAGTTGATGCACCCACATGGCCAGGGTGTGATCAGAACGCTTGGGGTTGATGACCAGATGCAACTCGTTGGCTCACCCCACTCCGGGAGCCCAGCCCAATTCCTTCTACCAGGTGGGTGCCCAATGCTTGCAGCGCTTCTTCAGGTGCTGAGCATCTGTTCTGCCCAATCACTTCTTGAGTGGGTCGGCTTCCAACTTGACGCGCTGCTTTTGAGCAGCTTCAGGATTGCTTTCAGCCCATGCCTTCATGCCTGGGTTTGCCTCTAGATAGGCGTTCCAGTCGCACTCGAATGGAACCAGTCTTTTGGAGCACTTAGGGCGCTTGGCTTCGGCTTCGATAGCTCGCCAGTTGTCTTCAGCATGCTCACAACTGGAGTTCCAACCTTCTTGCAGGGCAATTGATGGACAGTCAGAAGTTTGCTCAACCTTGACGGTGGCACCAAGGCGCATGATTTCCAACCTGCAGCTCGTCCTTCCAGAAGTTGTAGTTATTCCCGCAGCGCCAGCTGGACCTACCAGCAACCAGCGGTTCATGGTGACCTCCGCCCAGCCCAACCCAGTCGCAATAGACACGATGGCATTTGCCTTCGCCTATGTAGGCGTGATTTTCAGGGCACTTGTTACCGAGATACTCAGGGGTTCCAGCCTGAGCTGCAACACAACCGCGATAGTCAGCCGCCTGCAAGCAGAGCTGATGGATTTCAGGGGCGACTTCACCAGCAGCAGAAACTGGAATTGCTCCAGCAATCAGAGCAATCGTTGTGAGAGACGTACGAATCATTAGCCAATTGTTCTCTGAACTCGCCTCAGGTGCAGAGCCCACTTGCTTCTGCCACGTCGGTGCCCAAAGCTTGCAGCGCTTCTTAAGGTGCTGACCCTTCTGCAGGCGAAGCATTCGCCTACGGGTTTGCGGCACTGGTGGGCGGGGCGGAACCCAGCTTGAGGAGCGCACACAAAACGACACTCTCTGTAATCGCAGCAAAGAGTTCTTATTGATACAGCTTGACCAGATATGGGCCAAGCCATGGGCGACGTAAGCAAGGAGCAGGAACAAGCCATCGCTCAGTCAACGATGTATCTTGTCGCAGCACTCCTGAGCATCCTGATGATTTTCATTGCAGGACTGTTTCTTTCTGCGGAACTTGAACAGCAAGCCCTGCAGAAAGCAGAGACGGCACAGCAGATCGCACTGCAACAGGAGGTCACTCCTCAAGCCCAGCGGCCATGGGCTCTGTGGAGAAGGCACGCTGATCAGGAAACCTAGGGATACAGCGGTAACAACCATCCCTCACCACCCGGTTTTTGTTGGGGGGGGATTGGTGGCGCGGTCTTTGTTCGCCATGGCGTGGAGTCTTTATTGATCCCACCAAATGGGTTCGAAGACCCACACGCTCGCTGTGAGTAGCCAGTTGTACTGAAAACGAATTAATGAGTGATTAATGGGCCGCTCCTTATTTGGCATGGGCAGTTTCTAGCCAAACTGGTGAAGTCCCATGGTTTCTGCGTTGAGACAGCTGTTGCTGCTCCTGTGCCCACTGCTCTTGGCAGAAACAGTCATTGCCTTTGATGGAGGCGGCCATGAAACAGAGAAAGAAGCCAAGCTTTCTACCAATCAATCAAAAACAAAAACTCTTGCTAAATATTCTGAATTTCACCAATCTTGCATGGACATCCAGATGACCATGTGGGGAGAAGTTTCAGAGCTAATGGAAGATCTTGCTACTGCACATTGCTACTGCGAATACACTAAACTTGAGGACTTGGCTACTATTACATGGGAAGACGAGAATGAAGCTAATGTTGCGTGCGCTTGGGAGGGAATGATTAGAAAAAAAGAAGCTTTTATTTGGTGGGCTCTTCCACTACACCGTCAACGGCTAGAAGCCGATCAGCAATAGTTCCTGCCCACTCCACAGCCGCCACGATGACGTTTCGCGCCGAAAACCAAGACATATGGGCCTGGCACTATGAACCGACTTTTAACAACTACCGAAATTTGTCTTACTGGTGCTTGGGCGCTCCGATTGGGCAATGCGAAACAGCCATTTGTCGCATGGTTGCCGCTACAGCGCTTTGATTGTTGAATGCGCGATAGACAGCGAGCTGTTTGCTCAATTCGTGGCATTCCTTTTGTTGGGAGTCCATGAGTAAACCCTTGACATGGAAATCATGGCCTCAGCAAGCACGGCGTGTTGTGCCAAGTGCCACAAAATGACATTGCCATGAATCAAAGATCTGAACGACCGGTCTAAGTATTAATACCCCCTAAAAGTTTTATGTGATCAATGATGCAGAGGCGGCAAAATCAGCCTATTAAAGTTTCATCGATACAGGAGATGACTATGGGATTTACTATTCCAGCGTTCTCAATCGGGGTCGTTATGTATCTATTTTTTCACTTTTTACTGCGAGGCGTGTTCGTCTAATTAATGAAGCCTGGCTTATAAGTCATACGTTGACTGCTGCCACGAGGTAAGCCGTCGCGTTGGGCTTGAACCTGGCATAGCTCTTGAGATGAACCTCGATGGTGTGCCCCATTGCCTCGCTGATGTTGGCGATGGGGATGTTTGCGGCGTGCATCCCTTTGGCGAAGCGATGGCGGAAGGAATACGGGGTGAGCTTTTCACCCTGTGGCTTGGCTTCATCCCTTAATGCCATCCAAACGGGACGGCAGCGCAGGTATTGATTCAACGCCTGCCCACCATCACCGTCACGATTCAGCGGTGGCAGTTGCTCGCCCACCTGCAACCGTGCCTGCAGATTCCAGGCGGAGCCATCGACATCACGCAGAAAGAGCGGGTGCAACCGCCGCGGTTCTGTCTTCGCTCTCTTATTGCCGCCCATCGAATTCTGATAGATGGTCCAGAGTTTTGCCACAGTTGTCCCGTCTTTGATCCGGAGGTGTCTCAGCTACTCAGGACGCAACCCATACACGGCGCATAACTGGATGGCAAAGCGCCAGCGGTCATGAACTTCGCCCGCAGGCAGGTTGTCGACCAAATGCAGGATTTGCGCATCGCTAAGGGGGTATCCGATGCGCTTTTGCTTCACTGTCTCTGGGAGCGCCGCAGGAGGGCTGTAGATCGGCTTTAGGTGACCACGTTGCACCGCCCAATTCAGACAGCCAACGCTTGAACAGGTCAGGGTCGTTGGCGCGTACGGCTGCCACCAGCTCCCCGATCAGAAACAAGGCAATGCGGGTGTCGCGGGTCATGGGTCCGTCGTGACTGCCTTGCGCTTCTCCTGATCTGCATAAGCTGAAAATCGACATTGCTCACAGGACTCATTATCGATTAAGTATTAGTAAGAGACACCTACTGAGACAAAGAATCTCTCTCTTTAGTGCTAACTCTATCTAGGAATCACAATACTCTTTCACATCACAATGCCCGACCTCTTTCTTTACTGGCTAGTCAAATTAGCCTCGCTAGCCATTAACATAGGCCAAAGGCACCAGGCAATGTAGAATAGTTTTCTCCTTATAAAATACAGTGAAGCCACTTTTCAACGTACTCGCTGTTTTTAAAAATGAATGCAGGGCTCTACCTGAATGGATTGATCATTACCTAAGCGAAGGCGCAAACCGCATAGTTTTAGTTAACAATAACAGTACTGACGGCTGGGAAGATTCGTGCGCTGATTACATGAACAACAAGCGTGTGACTTTTCTTGAGGACAATAGGAAGTGGTCTCAGGTCGAAATATACGACGATGTCTTCTTTGAAATCAAACAAGAGACTCATTTTTTATTAGTATGCGACCTTGACGAATTTGTATATCCACAACACACCTTTACGACAATAGAAGAATACCTAGCTTTTCTCAAAAGGATTAATTTTGAAGGATGTATTAAAATCCCATGGAAAGCATTTGGTTCCTCCGGTCACAAAAAACATCCCAAGGGTGGGATCATAAAAAACTTTATTTACCGTCGCAAATACAAGAATTCTAGTCATACTCTCGTCAAATATATATGCAGGAATAAAGATACGTTGAGGCTTGGATGCCACGTTCCGGTCCTTGATAATGGAAGTTTTTATGATTCAAGACTTAGGAAGTCCGACAATAGTCCAACATTGACTGTTGACGAGGAATCATTGAAGTGCGACATTCTTGCAATGAACCACTATCAAATACAATCCGAGGAGTTTTTTAGAGAGTGCAAGATGACGAGGGGAGACGCATTAGACCAGAAAAGTGAAAATATTCGCGACATGAGCTACTTCAATAAGCATGATTTTCGCGACATTAAGGACAAAAGGCTCAAAAAACTGCATAGAATTAGAAAACCTAGAGGCCATACTCCTAGAGAATTTAATACAATCATACGTATAATAAATCACGTCAAAAAGATCTCAGATTTTCGGAAAAATAGCAATTTCTTCAATTGATTCAAACTTGTTAACATTCACCTAGCAGAATATTGTTCAAGATCGTGCGGATGGCGTAAACGGATCGTACGTCTAACTGTGAAGCTCTTACATAGTCAAAGATGGTTAAAGTCAGTCAAGCTGCAATTCCTCCATCAAAGGCTCCCCTAGGATTTGCAACCCTCCAGTCAGCCATATTTTGAATTAATCTAGGCCTTTTAAAGGTGTCATGGTCATTGGCGCCTAAAGCAGCAACCAGCTTTCCCATCAGGAACAGGGCAATGAAGGTGTCGCGGGTCATAGTTCAGTTGTGACTGCCTTGAGTATTCCCCGCTCTGCTCAAGTAATAAAAGCACCACTTTCTGACGGGGTAAGTGGTCTATCGGGAGATAGTGGCTCAACGCTTCACCAATTGCTAAAAACACCACCACCGCCATTGCCCCAAGCACCGCTTCCGTTGCGCCAGCCGCCACCATTGCCCCAGCAGCAATATCCGTAGATTTGTGCGACTTTGGTATAAACCGGAGCGGCCAGCTGTCGTCACTGTGTGTAGCAGTAATACGTTGCTCACCGCTGTTGTCAGCATTTTGGATTGAATACATTTCCGCCTCAGTGGCACCAACACTGCTCCAAGTGATTATGAGGACCAGAGTTCCAAAAAGGGTGGTTGGCTTCATTAGTCAGAGTGAACAACTGAACTTCCGAAGTACCAGTCACGATGCAAGCGGCTGGTCATGAGTCAGTCGTGACTGCCTTGAATGTTCCTCACTTACACCACTCGCAGCCTCACTTCCCAGACTGAGCCCAAGCGGCTTGACAACCAG
Source organism: Synechococcus sp. CC9605 (assembly GCF_000012625.1). Lineage (NCBI taxonomy): Bacteria > Bacillati > Cyanobacteriota > Cyanophyceae > Synechococcales > Synechococcaceae > Synechococcus > Synechococcus sp. CC9605. The sequence continues at coordinate 1,594,692 of NC_007516.1, forward strand.
GATCTTGCTCTAAAGCCACCTTCTTTGCCCGATTCACTGCGTCATCTCCGACATATTCACCCTTGATGAGAGTCGTCAGCCGTCATATTGCATATCTGCATTGCTCTTCACTGATCCAGCCAAGGTCGTAAGAGATGCAGGTCGCGTTGAGCCGACCCTGAGCCTCGCCTTATAGCTCTATCTCAAGTTCATTAAGAACGGGTAATGCCATGACAGGAGCACCCCGAAAAAAAGGAGAGGCTATAAGCAGAGAAGCCAGTAGCAGATGCTTAGGCACAACATCATCGAAGCCCATGGGACGCAATACTATTTATTTTATTAAGATTTCAAGAGCATGCGTATTGTGCAAAAATTTAATTGAACAAAAAGTTGTGCATGAACTGGGCTGTCACGATCTTGAGAAAAATGCGCAATAAAGTCGCCTCAAAATTCACTCATCCAGACAATGCATTCTTTGGCGCAGTCAAAGACAATTATTCAATTGAATACTCTTGGTCGATTGACAAGGATCCGATCAATTACCTTGACAAAACTATAATTCAAAAATGATTCTTCGAGCCTTGGACAGGCACGGTGGCGGCAGTATTTATAAAGCTGTAGAGGTTTCCACCTCATCACGATCAGCACGGATTGATCAACCGCCAGTCACTGGAACAATCGATTTAGTACTTGACTTTTACGTCGCACCAGGCGAATTTTCTATACTTGAAGCTTCAGAGATTGATTTGGGATTAAAAATTATTGAGCGGCCCAAAGAAGCCAATTGGTTCACAAATGAATCCGAGAATATCCACCAAGAAATGTATGAGAAAGCCATAAAAACTCAACGCTAATGAATGGCTCCGAGAACTTCATATCAAGAGTTAAATAATTTAGGCTTTAAACAATTTGCCAGTAGCAACATAAAACTCTTTAATGCCTAGTGCCATTGATACTTTAGGTAACATTTCAGAGCTTTTACCCAGTCTCAGGTGCGAAGCCCACTTCGGGAGCCCAGCCCAATTCCTTCTACCAGGTGGGTGCCCAATGCTTGCAGCGCTTCTTCAGGTGCTGAGCATCTGTTCTGCCCAATCACTTCTTGAGTGGGTCGGCTTCCAACTTGACGCGCTGCTTTTGAGCAGCTTCAGGATTGCTTTCAGCCCATGCCTTCATGCCTGGGTTTGCCTCTAGATAGGCGTTCCAGTCGCACTCGAATGGAACCAGTCTTTTGGAGCACTTAGGGCGCTTGGCTTCGGCTTCGATAGCTCGCCAGTTGTCTTCAGCATGCTCACAACTGGAGTTCCAACCTTCTTGCAGGGCAATTGATGGACAGTCAGAAGTTTGCTCAACCTTGACGGTGGCACCAAGGCGCATGATTTCCAACCTGCAGCTCGTCCTTCCAGAAGTTGTAGTTATTCCCGCAGCGCCAGCTGGACCTACCAGCAACCAGCGGTTCATGGTGACCTCCGCCCAGCCCAACCCAGTCGCAATAGACACGATGGCATTTGCCTTCGCCTATGTAGGCGTGATTTTCAGGGCACTTGTTACCGAGATACTCAGGGGTTCCAGCCTGAGCTGCAACACAACCGCGATAGTCAGCCGCCTGCAAGCAGAGCTGATGGATTTCAGGGGCGACTTCACCAGCAGCAGAAACTGGAATTGCTCCAGCAATCAGAGCAATCGTTGTGAGAGACGTACGAATCATTAGCCAATTGTTCTCTGAACTCGCCTCAGGTGCAGAGCCCACTTGCTTCTGCCACGTCGGTGCCCAAAGCTTGCAGAAGAAGGTGGGCTGGACGCATCAGGCGTGCTGATTGGCGGAAATTACTAGTGCACTGAAAGAAAAAAACTGCAATTGTTTCCTTGTAAACGAATATTTTGCCGCTTGGACGCAAGGTTGAAGATCTGCTGGTTGCTAGGTTTACATCCATTAGACCCCGAACCACCTCCAGAAGACGAAATGTTGGTATATAGAATTCTGGGCATTGCACCAATTTCGAATCAATAAGTGGACCCACGCTATATTCATCTATGTACTTGTGATACTCGGGAAATCTGTTGTATGTCATTGCGGTGATTTTATCCTTAGGCATCACTTTACGGAGCTTGTCGCATTCAAAGGAAGCCATGTTTATGCCCACTATAGTCTAGCATTGATAGTAGTTGGCAGCAAAAAAGTACTAACGGCAATGAAACCCAATACTGAAAAACCTTTCATTTGAAAAACACGGCTTTTCTTGTTTTAAAGCTTGCTTTGACAGTTTTGGGTGAATGTCCGCCAAAGTGATGGTTGGAGTTCTCTGAACAACCTTGGATTAATTACGTCAGTAGTCCATGCCCCAAAAAGCAGGGAACACTCAAGTCAGTCACGCCGAAGCCAAGATCCTCGAGCAGCAAGACCCGACCCAGACACCTAGCCATAAGGTCCAAATCGCGTCGCACAAGCAGCACCACACTGGGCACCCAAGGCAATGGCCCTCGCCAATGACCAGCGCGCACCAAGGGCAGTGACCACCCCGGCCGCAAAGCTGTCGCCGCAGCCATAACTCTCGACCAAGGGCCCAGGCAGAGCTGCAGGGTCATAACGACCGCCCGGAAGACTGAGGCCCCCTGCAGCACCTTCCGTACGAATGAGCGCACAGGGAGCTGGGTTCAACTGCTCTGGCTCCACCCGTTCACCTGGATCAAGGCCACTGCCAATCAAGGCATCGAGTTGCACCCCCGCCTGCTGAAGCACAGGCAAACGAACCCGCGGGGTCGCGGCCAAAACTGCAGCAGAACGGCAGGCTTTCAACAGACGCGCATCAGCGGCCGTGACGAAGAGGCCATCGCATTCGCCGAGGGCCTCCCAGGGCAGGTCATCATCCAGTGATGGGGTCAGTCGCTCACCGATCACTGTGATCGCCCGATCCCCCTCGCCATCGACCATGCTCACGCCCCGACGGGTTGGTGCTTCCCTCCAGGCGACATGAACCTCCAAGCCCAGATCCTTGAGCCTCTTGACGCAGGCTTCGCCGACCGAATCACGACCTAGAGCCGTAAAGAACTGAACGGGTTGTTGCTGCAAACGTGCCATCTGCACCGCAACGACAGCACCACCACCAGCAGGTTCTTGCAGGGCCCGCAAGGCATGACCGATCGCCCCCGGATGGGGGAGCTGATCCACCGCGAGAAATTCCACCCACTCAACATGGCCAACGACGGCCAAACGCAAAGGCGGCAGTGCTGAAGTGGAAGACAACGGCTGTTCCAGAAAGCTGGAGTCCCATCCTCTCCACACGCCGATGGAAAGTTCCTGAAAGAGTGCAGGGGCCTGCTTGATCGGATGGTGCTGGCAGATCGAACAGCGTCGAACTAAAACGACGCACAGACAGCATTCTGTTCAGGTCATCTCGATGGAGTTAGACAACAAAAACCTGAGGGCGATCGACAACAAAGACCCGATGACCCTTGTTCAATATCTTCTGTTGATCGCTCTGGGTGTGGTGTTCGCCCTAATCTGTGCCTGGATCGGTCCAATTTTGGCAGTTGTTCTCAGCCTTGGGACCGCTGGCATCGTTCTGGTGCTGGTCCGGCGCTTCAGGCCCCGCTGGATCAAAGCCTTTTGGACCTGGTGCATCGATATCGGCCAGAACTTCCGCCCAAGCCCGTAAAAGATCTGATCGGTCGCAAAAGTTGCCAACAGCTCATGTGATGAACCTGCTTTGTTCCTCTTTTTCAAGCATGGAACCCACCGAGGCCTGTCTGATTTGGAGTGCCAGCACCCTGCAATGCAGCTTGGAAACCAATCGTTGACTTGAGCAAATCCTTGAGGCTGATGCTCATCACATCGCGAAGGTCTTCTGCAAGGTGGGTGTGATTACTCGCCTTGAAGTGCTGATCAGGCCAGCGTCACGCCCTTGTTTCGGTAGAAGGCAAAGCGCTCACGAATGGATTCAGCCTCCGGCTTCGGAGTGTCGTAGGCCCACACCGCATTGGTGATGACCTGATCGCCCACCACCAAATCCCAGTAACGGGCCGTGCCCTTCCAGCCGCACACAGTGCTGTGGCTCGATTCACGAAAAAACTCCGTGTTCATCGCTTCACGGGGGAAGTAGGGATTGCCATCCACCTTCACGATGTCATCGCTTTCCGCAAGCACCGTGCCGTTGAAGATTGCCTGCATGATCGCTGAATCGGGTTTAATCGGAACTGACCCTAAACAGAGCTGGGCTGCTCAGTGATCGAACAACGGACTCATATGGCCAGACCACTTGCTTCTCCTATCAAGGTGCAACAGTCATCGGCCCATCATTTTTACAGTCACGCCACCGATGAAGTCCTTATGAAATCCATCACTGGGACCTCAGGCACCTAGGGACTTTCAATGCATCCACTCGACCTGTTCGATCGCTTTCGACGCTGGTTGGGCTGGGCTTTGCCTGGTCGTCAGCCATGGGATCGCAAGCCTGGGCAAGTGGCTCCAGAGCGCCCTGATGACTGGCTTCTGGAGCCCCCGAGCCTGGAAGAGGCCTGTTTGTTGTTTCCGCAATTGGATGAAGAGCGGGCCCTGCTTCGCTACCAGCAACTCCGCCTGGAAATGCGGGAGCGTGACGGACGTGGCTTCTAAAGAATGATGGTTTTGGCCATGCGCTGGCAGTTACCAAAGTGCGGGGCTTTTGCCCGAATGGTTTCGGCTGGTGAGCTAGCCAGCTCAGATGATCTCTTTACAGCCAGCATTGATCTTGGCTTTGGCCGATACGAGACCAAAAATCAGCAGGATGAGAAGGCCTGCAATCACACCAACGAAAAACAATACGTCCATGACATCAAGATGGCTTTGCTCGTCATAAGGAAAGAGAGCGAAAAAGCTCATCAGCCAAAAGGCCCATCCAATCCCGAAGAAAAATGAAGCCTCGTGCTGATTTAGAGCGATCTGGCGAAACCAACTACGACTGCAAACCGCCATCACGATCGGTTGAGTCCCGACCTTGCTGTTGTCGAAGCCGTTCGAGGAGCTCAGGATCACCAACAATCTGACGACGGCATCCGTCTTCACCCATGTAAGTCAGACGTCCTTCGGAATCGATGACCAGGGCCGTCATGGGGGTGACTGGAGATGACTCGTCGATAGCGAAGTACTCTTCGTTCAGATCACCATTCTGCGTCCTCTCAGCACTCCAGCCATAAGCCATCTCCAAACAGGCAGAGCGACACCAGCCGTATCGGCAGCGTTGCTCTATGAAGAGTGGGATGAACGGGATTCTTTCCAAACGCGTGACTGACCAACAAGGCAAAGACAAGACCTACTGGATTCATGAGATCGCGTTCCTCGAGGCTCGCTTGAACGGCAGCCAGGGTGACATCGACAGCGAAGACAGAGCGGCTTGCGAAGAAGCCCTGAAGGCAGCCAAAGCAAACTTGGCAGCAGCGCGTTGAACAGAGGGCTGCCGGATGTTCAGGCCAGACCTATGGTTTGAATGTGGGAGGGAGACCTCTTCGGGCGTGGTTGCTTGATTTGGTGGGTGGTGTCACGACCTACTGCCTCTCTCACACCTCATGGTCAAGGCTGAGCCAGGCCCCTCTCCTTGGCATAACTCTTGTAATGACTCGGAAATTCATCAGCGAGTCGAACAAGTGCATCGCTTGATGAGCCCATTTGCTCGTTGACTTCATCAAATACCGAAGCGAAACAGCTCTCACACCTAATTTCAAGACAGAGCTCTTCCCAGCTCGTTTTTTGTTGATTGAAACTGGCAACAAGCTCCTTAAAAGTCACAAGCAACAAACTCTTTGGGGTTGGGCCAGCCTAAAGGCAATGGCATCAATCAATTTGAAGCCGAATTACATCAGGAATGCCATCACCTGACGGCCCAAGGCTGTGATGACGCAAAATTAAAGGATGAAACGACTGCTGCAACTGTTTCAGCGATGGGCCGGTCAACGCCAGAAGCCCCCATTGCACACGCCTGAGGAGCTGGAGTGCTTTAAAACAGACGCGATCGACAACCGCGGCAAGCACTACTGATGCAGGGGGCCACTGAACTAGCACTTCTCGCCCTGGCGTTTGTTGGGCTCCAGCTCTGGTGGCTCAGCAAGGTGTTTCTGAAACGACCCCGTCAGCCAAGACCGCTGGGCAAACCCATGCAGGCCAATTCTCTCCAAAACGAACGAAGTACCCTGCAAAAGATTTTTGATCAATCCTGATCAGCGCCATCATTGACGGCAACTAAGGAAAAACACCGATGTCTCTTTTGATCTGAACGATCAGCGTGGTGCATCAGCAACAACAGCCATGGCCCTGATTTGTTGTGCGACCTGCGGTCACATGCATTCGAGCCTGAGACGGGCCTGCCCCCAGTGCAGCCAGCATGGAAGCAAGGTCACCCTCCAGCCGCTTACGAAATTGAACAAGACAACGCAAGGCAACATCAAGAGCTGAGAGCTGCGTTTTGGTTGCTAACTGTTGAGTGAGTGAAGGAAGCACCATGGCCTTTGAAGCTCCCCCCGCAGAGGGACGTCAGTGCATCAGCTGCGGTGACATCAAAACTCTGAATTTCTTTGGTTTAGATCAACAGGAGTGCCGTAACTGTGAATCACGACGACGCCAACAGGTCATGAAACAAAATGCCAATGATGCAGTCGAGGAGCCTTGAATCAAATTGAGCCTTAATAAGCATATGCACCAATGTTCAATTGACATCCATGGGCTATCACATGGGTAGAGTTGCAAAGAGGTGTCATGGGCAAGGTTCTTTCAGCAGCAAAATGGTCGCTCGATCTACTTGGCCAACGCATCAGTGCCCTCCGTCTTACAAAGAGCTTTTCAGAATCAAGGATTTACAGCGACTGGGCTTATGACGAATCACAGATGAAAGAGGCCGATTTTGGCAAGCGTGAGCAGAAATCTCATCTTGAATACGATTGCTGAAGCCACAAGCTGAATCATCAAATTCAAAGACCGTGGCTTAACAGGCGCCAAACCATGGCCTTCAACGGCAACTGACCACTTAAGGATGGCGGTTGGCAATTTGGGTCCAAGTCCCCTAGAACTCTGTTCAGCACCGTTGCACAGATGGCCTTGATTCCCCGCTGGCAGGTCATGACTGACAGCAGCAAAGCCATGGTGAAGCGATCTGCGATCACACTTGTGGTCGTTCTGATTGGATTAACACTGCTGCGCGCAATCTTTCCTTGGATCCTGCTTGGCCTGGCCCTCTATGGTGCCTGGTGCCTGGTAAACCGGAAATAACCGATGAGCGACGACTCAGCCCAAACCAGACGAACGCTCTATCTCTGGGCCCTTGGCCTCAACGTTGTCGCTTGGGGCGGATACCTGGTTCTGACCAAGGTGATGGGAATCGATTTTGAATCGATTCGGCAAGCCAGATTGGCTGGTTAATGTCCCAGCCCCAAAGATCGATCTGACTGGTCCGATCAGGTCGTTATCCAAGGAATCGGCAAAACCGGATAAGAAACGTCATTCCCCCAGCACAAATCAAAGAGTTCACGTCATAACCTTCTCTTAATGAGACGGCAACTTCGTGAATTGCCCCCTAACTCAAGGCTTTGAGGCTCATCCGTCCTCAGAAAAGAGTCGATCTGAAAGCTTTGCTAAGGCAGACGACGGTGCAGCGCATCTGCGGCCAGGCCTTTGTGTGGTTTGGAGTCGTGATTCTTGGAGTGTCTCTTTATAAATTCATCAGTGCTTTCTGGACTGAGGCCTCCCCTTGGCCCGAGTTGCAATTTGGGGCTGCAGGTTTGATCGTGGTTGCGGCAGGACGCGGATTTCGAAACTCAGCATTTATAACGACACTGCTTTCAGAAAACAGCCATTCAGCACGAGCACGACGATCCTTTCTCATGCTTGCTCTCGCATCCTTCATCATGGGCTGCGTTGTTTTACTTAAACTTTCCGTACAAGACATCTATCGCTACAAACGCTTGCTTGGAGAAGGAGGAATCCTTGAATATTTGCAAGCTCTGATTCTCTTTACATCCGCGTGGATATCGTGGCTCATCTCCAAAGATCTACGCAAGCGCTTGTTCATGCGCCTACATTCAGTGGTTTACGCGATCATTTCCTTCGTAATGCTGTTTGTGGGCCTGGAAGAGATTGCCTGGGGACAAATCCTGTTCGGGTGGAAAACACCTGAGAACATCGCTGCAGTTAACGCCCAAAACCAGACAACCCTCCACAACCTTGAATTCTTTCAGAATTACCTCGACCTCAATCTTTTCTTGGTCTCGGTCGTGCTTTTGGTGTTAGTGCTGTGGAGACCTTCAGTTCGATGAAAACGAATAACAACCCTCGATACAGATCAGATTTCCAACGGAAACTTCCTCATACCGAGATACTTCTGGCCCCTCTTCCTCTGCGCTGCATTTCTGTCTTTCTTTGTGGCGACAGAGTCGGGAACTGCACTTGTCATCAATATTGATCAGGAGTGGGCAGAGTTACTTCTCTACCTGGCTGCAGGTCTGAACTTATTGAGAACCTACATTCTTCTTGGCTTCGCACAACCGCGACCAAACCACTGAACAAATGCTAATTGCGGCCGGCCTCGGCCTTAGACATCTCCAGGCAAGGGTTACAGGTGCAGATGCACAGCTGACCTGATCCAGCCGCAGCGGGCTTGATCCACGAGTCACCAAGGGTATAAATCGTTCGGTGCAGACAAAAAACCGCCCCATCTCTGAGTCGGCTCAATAGCCAAGGCAATCCCCATCACCCGGCGATCTGCACCAACCCTTGATGCAATATAAAAATAATACTCACCCAACACCAGATGTAGTGGACGTCAACACTCACTTAAGACTCTGGTAAACATGCGTGAAGAGTTCGAATCGTGCAACAGGGGCACTGCATCTAGTGCTTGGAAGCCTTAGCCAGCTTCATCACCAAAATTTCGAATCACGCACGCAACAAGCCTGGCGTGAAGGAAACACCACATCTGGAGTAAGAGGCCTAAAAACCTCGGCATGGAGATGCTTCATGCTGAAGACATCCTTAAGGGAGAAGCCATGATTTCTGGCCCATCCTGCCCACTGCACTTGGGAGTTCTGGACAGTCCGGACTATTGGACTGATGACGCACTGATGTCTGCAGTGCGTCCATTGAATCCAGAGGAACTGCACAACCTGGCCATCGGATCTCAGCAACAAAGGACTCGAGAACGCGGTCTTCGCACCACCCCCTGATCAACTGCGGCGGCTGAACCCAGCCAGGAGTTGATGGAACGGCTCGAGCAACCTGTCGAACCAGGCGCCTGAGCGTCGACCAGCAGGCCGCTGCAATGCCGAGGCATGCAGCATCGGCCCGCTCGGGCCATACCCCTCAAAGGCAATCAAGGCGTCTTGAGCTCCCTGCAGCTCCTGGTCGATTCGACAGGAGGAGAAGCGGCTGTGGGCTCGGTTTCGCGACGTTGACATGTCCGGAGCGGATGCACCTACCTCCGGTCTGGCCACGGACCGAGCTGTTTGGCAGCAGTTGGTGATGCCTCTTAGGAAGCCAAAGCGCCACCCATTTACAAACCGTTACAAGAGCCTTAACATTTTGAAATCTTCAGTCAAGCGATGGCTTCTTCCACCCCCAACGACGACTGGTTCCAGAGCGCTGCAGCAGCTCAAATTCGCAACGAGCGTTTCGAGCGGGCAGAGCTCCTCAATGGCCGTGCCGCCATGATCGGCTTTGTGGTGGGCGTGCTGACGGAAGCCCTGACGGGGCACGGGATCGTCAGCCAGATCACCTTTGGTCTGTTCGGCTGCAATTGAATCGGTCAGCTGCCAATGGGTTGAGGTGTGCGACTGAACCCTGCACTCGAGGCGCATTGGAAGTTCACAAGCTCTGACAAGACTCTTTTTTTGGGTGAAACGCTTGATGTTGCAGGCGTTTCGCGATAATAGGTTATGAATCGGTTATGAATAGATGAAGACAAGCACCGCCCATTCGCGTCTCGAGTCCCTCCAGCTCGCAGCTGAGGAGTGCTTAACCCGTGTTGAAGCCCAGAAGATTCTTAAGAAAGCCGACAAGGCTCACGCCAAGCTCGAGTCTTCTGCAGCCCCCTTCCACCGTCCAAAGAACTGAGCAAGCCACTCAGGTCCACAGAAGACGAACAGATAACTCCCCTTGGACGTGATCAGGAGTGAGTCCACTCACTCCAAATTCCTCAAATCAAATCGGGATGTTCGGGATCCCCTTTGAAGGGTCCCTGGATCCATGGGGTGACCCAGCCGCCATAAAACTCGCCGGGTTGAGCCAGAACGTCCTCTCCATCCAACCTGCAGCGATCCACGCGACGGGGATAAACACTGATCCAGCTGGCCAAAAGAGAAAAGGCTTCCGTTGGCTTGGGGTAACTCCAGCCTGCGCGAACACGGCGATCGGTGCCATCAACAGCACTCACATCCCAGTAGGACGCCACTCCTTTCCACTCACAGAACGAAGGTCGTCCCGTTGAGGGGTGGAGCGTTCCAGGTTGAAACGCTGAAGGGTGCAGATAAATCGTGGGCGGATGGAAGGTTTCACAAACGCGCACGTAGCGCTGATCATGGGCGATCGCCTGTCCTGCAATCCAGATCTCCACAGAACCGGACACCAGCTCAATCAGAGGAGGACGGGGATAGCTCGCAACATCTTCAACAGATCTCATGAATCAACCCATATCGAGCAGGTAGTGCATGACGGCAACCCGATGTGACAAAGCAATGCCTTCGGGGGAGTCGGGGCCGATCAACGCCTCGGGGACACGATGAATGCGAGTGATGGGTTTGATCTCATAGGCCGTCCCTTCGGGGGCACCGGTGCCGCGACTGCGGTCCCAGATCCCGCTGGCGTCACCCTTGTAGTGCCCCGACACCTGCGACAGGTGCGCATAGACGTTGGGCCCCATGCGGCAGACCACGATGGCCAGACAGGCATCGAAATCGTCGGACGAGAACACATTGATCCCATCACGGACAGCGCGTTCGTCAACCCCGAGAACCATGTCCTCGAGAGCTGTTTCACCCGTCAACTGCCAGCAACGGATGGTGACGGCGTCGTGTTGACTCACTTTCTGCGGGTTAAGTCGCCGAAATCATCGTCGTTGGGCTGCAGGAACTGCCAAACAACAGGGACTGTGAGGGCGACCGTTAGGCCAATGGTGACCCAAATCGCTGTTGTGTAATCACCCATGCCATGTCCCCAACCCCGTGGACCTTAACCAGTCCGGGTTGAAGAGGCAGCGAACACCCGAGTCACACCTGGACATGCCTTTGCCACAACCTGCTCATCCTTTGCAGGGCCGCTGCCAGCACACTTGATTTGGGGGACGAGACACCCCTCACACACGGACCAAGGGCTTCCGGAACACCTGGAGGCCCTTTTCAATAAGCCTTGATGAGTCCAGCACGCCTCACCATGAGACAATTAAGCAATCCTTAAGGACTGCTGAATGGGTCACTTCGCTAAGCAGCTCAGCGCGCAGGAAATCAAGCAGGGCTACTCCCTGCTCAACTTGATGGAACATCTCGACCGCGAGATGGATCTGCTCAATCAGCAGCGAATCCGCGTCGGGCCAACAACCCAGGAAGGGCAGCGACTCACCCAGATCAAGCTGAGCCATTTGCGCAAACTGCAGAGCTGCATTAGCGAACTGGACACCAGTGGCTTCAACGACTGGTTGCTGCACCAGCAGCCTGCATAACAAGGCCAACACTGGGACTCTCCAGCCCAAAACTCATATTTCGCAGTATTTCTGCGTCATCAGCTGTCGGCAGGTGTCAGTAGCAAGGAAAACACCTCACTCAAGCCTGCCGAAATTGGAAACCCGTGGATCACGTCGAAACCGGCCACGCCGTCGCTTCTTAAGAACGAATGTTGCCGTAAGCGCCTATCCGACCAGATGGTCGTCATCAGTCAGCACCGCTTTCCCATTTGAGAGTCTCAGGACTTCACCGGAGTCGCCGGTACTTTGGTACGTGACTCGATAGAGCCCGTAGGTACTCAAAGATTGGATGCGAGCATTTATGAATGCCTTGAACTCAGTCTTGAAGCACTGCTCCTTAATCCAAGTCTCTTGTCCATCACTTCGTTCGACGCAGAACATGCTCTGTATCAAGCTGAACGTATCTTGATGAGATCATTGCGGCTCGCCAGCTTTCTCAACGAGAGCTTTGGAATCGTGTTGCACTTTGCGACTGGAAGTCCGGCAGTGCTTAAACAGCGGAGCCTTTGTCCTTCTCGACGACAACAACCACCTCGCTGGTTGCCTTACGGACAACTCTGTAGTTGCATCCTTTCACCTTCGACATCACCCTTGCTCGGACAAAAGCTCTTAGCTCTGTCTTGAAGCACAGGTCCTGAATCCATTGACCAGGGCCAGCCTCTTGATGGATGCAATACACAGCAATGTTGGTTCACCTAACTTCGTGCTATCACAGCCAGGACATGTCCGACCACATCCGGACACTACTGGCCATTTCGCTGAAAAGCCCTGCGGTGGCAAGCTCTAGACACCTCGGACACTATTGACTCTCCTTTTTATAAGAGAGAAAAAGTTAGAGAGTTAAGGAGCGGTTTAATCACCATTCACCACCCAGGGTTGAACGGCCTGAAATTTCGGCAAAGCACCTACGCAATCAGCAGGGGTTAGGAGTTCGAGTCTCCTTGACTCCACTAGGTTTTTACCAATTGGAACATCCCGAGTCGAACAAAAGCTAAAGCAAACCAGCTCTAGCGATCTTTTTTTTTCTAACTCCACCCATATGGACTCCAGGATTAAATCCCGATGGAGTAGGTGCAGCCCTGCGCCCATTAATGCAGCGGCCTCGGCCAGGTTGTGTTCAGCGATGAAGGCGCAGCAGCGTGCAACCGACAAATGATCTACCCACATCAATGGTCGTGCTAATCAGGTCAGTCTGCCGAGGGTTTTAGGCAGACTCCACCCCATGCCGAATAGGGACCTCAGCCACCACTAACCACCTGAGAAGCCCGGGTGTGTTGACCCGAACTTTTTGTCTCTCTGGACTTGACGCAATATGGGCCGTAACCGTAGACAGACCTGCAGTGGGTGACGCTGCGAAACGTGATCGATTTTTAGGCGCAAATGTCGTCCCCAATACCGCAATCCTTGACCAGCAGGGAGATATTTTTCCTAAGCGGCTGGGTCAGGCAGACCAATACGCGAGAATCACTTGCCTAACCAGTCAAATGAGCCGAAGAGGAATCCACCCGCTGTTTATGGGTCTAGATAAGCCAAAGCGCACAACACATTTCGCTGTACAGCAAGATCTGAATGGTTACGAGTCCGCTCAGAGAAAGCGGTTTCTACGGTCGAAAATAGAAGAGGAAAAGCAAGCCGCAGCAGCGGGGCGCCGACACCTTCTCAGGCTGGAACGCCAAGCAGCGTGATTGAACTGGCTGACGAGGGCAAACAACTATTGCTGCTCGTCTCCTAAGCGTTGTCGGTGCAGGGGAAGAGCCCACCAGATGAAGGCTTCCTTTTTGCTAATGATGCCTTCGTTGGCACATGCAATGTCAGCATCATTCCTGTCAGCCCAAGTAACAGTTTCCAAGCTCTCAAGCTTGGTGTATTCGCAATAGCAGTGCGCTGTGGCCAGATCTTCCATTAGTTCTGCAACTTCTCCCCACATGGTCATCTGGATGTCCATGCAGGATTGGTGAAACTCTGAATACTTGGCAAGAGTTTTTGTTTTTGACTGATCGGTAGGAACTTCCATTTTTTCCTCTGCCTCAAAGCCCCTCCCATCAAAGGCAATGGCTGGGTCTGCTAAGACTACTGGGACCAGGAGCAGTAGTAGCCGTTTCAAGTCCAATGGCTCGGGATACCAAACAGTCTGGCTAGGAATTGAACTTTGCCCAACAAGGGCTGCAGCTTTACAAGGCGTCAGAGACGGATAGAGGGACACCGCCCTCCGCATGAACTACAGCGGCAACACCAAGAAGACTTACTGAAATTCAATTCTTGAACTTATCGAGTTCTGCCTTCATCGCAGTGAGGCCTTCCTCCAACTGGGAGTAGTTGTCTGGGTCCTCTTCCCACGTCTCTATCAGCTTCTGGGCTGTCTTGATGAAGCCCTTTATCTCATCACAAGCCCCGAGAAGGTCCATGCTTTGAAAATGAGCTAGAGGGTTTTACCCCACCTTCGCCAGATGAAAGGCGATTGAGTAATGGAACGAAAACCCCGTCTCCATAACACTTAGCTCTTGTTCTACCGAGTAAAGAGTTCTTGTGATGCGGCAGTTGTTTTCACCGTCGCAAACAATGAATTGGCCGTCCTCGGTCTTTTGGATCGAGGCACCGTGAGGTGTCTCAACGATGGGGTTTGATTTCGCCATGGATGAAGCCTCGACATACATGTGATGGCTAAGCTCAGCTCGTTCTGACGTATCCAAGAGCACCGACTTTGCAAACAGCAATGATGCCCGCTGTCTTAAGGGGTAAGACACGCTGGAAGCACTGCCCACCACCTGTGCGCTGAAGAGTGAGGGAGAAGCGGGTCGAGGGAAACCCGCTGCATGCAATTACATCTCCCGATGGCGTTGCAGTGGTTGGTGCTCGCGCCAACTGAATAATCAGATGCGCGAGAACGATTCTCACTGAGTTGTTATGCCTAATTTGCTTGCTGAGAGTTCCCTTAGAAGTGGTTCAGGCGACATCAAAAGGGGTGTTCGCTAAGGCACATTTCTAGAGAAGGCAGTGGTGCCTTCAACGCGCCTGTTTGGGGAGGTGGGGTGAGGGGCCTGCCTCTTTTTATTGATGACGCAAGAAAAACAAGTGAGCTGGACTCCTGGGGTTGCTTAGTCAGTCAGGACTCAACGTCCAGAAGCTCAATCTCAACTTCACGCCCTTTCAGCCTATTGAGGATGTCGCGGCTGTCATCGATGGGCGATCCGTAGTACTCGAAATCCATCTGGAATTGCGGCAGGACGGATCGCAGTCCAAGGCGTTTCTGCCGAGCTAAATAACGATGAAAGCGGTTGAACGACCTTGATCGACTCATGGCACCTCCTTCAGTTATGTCTCAGTTGTAAGGCACCTTCAGGGTCGGGAACTGTGTTGGAACAAACCATCGGGAAAAATTGCAGCATGCATAAGAAAGAGGCGCAAGCTCTAAGAACCGACGTGGCAGAAAAGGATGGGCTGGGCTCCTGAAGCGGCCTAATCGCTGTACGTGATCGTGCAGCTCCAGCGTTTTTGGAACACGTAGTTGAGCTTCTTGCAGGAGGTGTCAGTCACCGTCGCTCCTTAGGGCACACGGCGCATTGCCTTGGCAGTCGCGACCCCTTCTGATGTATTTGAGGCAAGTGATTTTTGTGCTTCGTGGGCTCGCACAACACCTGAAAAGTGGTCCGCGTCACCTCCGACGCACCGACATCACATGAGGTGATGTCAGGTAGGGTCCAGTGAGATCCTGGCAGGAGAACGGCAAGGCAGAAACTTGTGCGTACATCTCTCGATGATTTGACGGTACCTGGTGTTGTTTGCACGGCGCAACGTGTCAGGAGGAAGTCGTGCCAAAGGGATCGAATCTTCTGACGCCATTTGGCACCGCTTTGGCACATACGATCTGAGTGATTCTTCAAAACTCAGGCTTGCACTGGGGACTGGGGCGTTAGATCTGTTGCTGCACCAACAGCCTGCCTGACCCTTGAATGGGGCTGAGCCATCCCGGAAGAGACAACCCTTTGCCGCTTCCGGTCGTTTATCACCCGCATTACTCCGCGCCGCTGCCGAGCACCCATCGCTTTCCGATGGCGAAGTTCCGGCTGCTGCATCAACTCCTGCTGGAGCAGGGGGTCGTCCAGGCCGACGAGGTGCATCGGCCCTTGAGCATCGCCCGCAGAGATCTGGAGAGCGTCCATCCCCGCACGTATCACGAAGCCTTCAGCCGTGATCACCTGAGCCGACCGGAGCAACGTCGCATCGGGCTTCCGGCCACGCGGCCTTTGGTGCAGCGCACCTGGCTAGCCGTGGGCGGCACCCTGTTGACGGCACGACTCGCTCTCCAGCGGGGCTTGGCCTCCCATCTGGCAGGCGGCACCCACCACGCCCACCCCGGCTTCGGCAGTGGCTTCTGCATCTTCAACGACTGTGCTGTCGCCGCACGGGTGTTGCTGAGAACAGGGGAGGTGCGGCGAATTCTGATCGTGGATCTCGATGTGCACCAAGGGGATGGTTCGGCAGCCTGCTTTCAACACGACCCCAGGGTGACCACCCTTTCGGTGCACGCCGCCAGCAATTTCCCTTTGCGCAAAGTGGACGGGGATATCGACATCCCCCTTGCCGACGGCACCAGCGACGACGACTATCTCGCTGCCATTGCCGACCGGTTGCCCGATGCCTTGGACACCATCGCGCCGGATTTGGTGCTTTACAACGCGGGCGTCGATCCCCATCGCGATGATCGGCTCGGCCGACTCGCCCTCAGCGATGCGGGGTTGAAGATGCGCGATCGACTTGTGCTCGATGCCTGTCTGCGCCGCAGGATTGCAACCGCAACGGTGATCGGTGGTGGCTACGACGCCCTCGCTCCCCTGGTGCAGCGGCACGCCATCGTGGTGCGTGCTGCTGCCGAGCAGGCTCGCTTGTTCGACCTTCCATGACTGAGGGAATCTCTGAAACCATCCCCCCCTGGAGACCTCTGCTGCGCGCGGCCATGCAGCGAGAGGGGCGCTCCGTTGCCGCCCGCTGGGTGCAACTGGCCACAACAGGACGCGATGGCACACCTCGGGTGCGAACCCTGGTGTTCCGCGGCTGGGCCGGTGCAGCCCAACTCGAACTGTTCAGCGATCAGCGCAGCGAGAAGGTGACGGAACTCGCCAACGATGGAGCAACTGAACTGTGCTGGTTGTTCCCCAAAGCCCGCCAGCAGTACCGCCTGCGGGGAAAGGTGAAGCTGATCAAAGCCACCGAACAACCTGAGCTCTGCCAGCAGCGCTGGCAAAAGCTCTCCGATACAGGACGAGCCGTCTGGGGGTGGCCCACCCCGGCGGATCCGCTGGACCCCACGGCGGCCTTCCACGATCAACTGGCTGAAACTGCACCGCTGCCAGAGCATTTCGTGGTGCTAAGGCTGCAGGTGATCAGCGTTGAGCGGCTCAACCTTGGCCCCCACCCCCATCAACGCACGCGTTGGAGTGCGGACACGCTCTGGCAGGAGGAACCGCTGAACCCCTGATCACCATCAACGCTCAACGCGACCAACCGACGGACGACCGGGTTCACTGGGCACCGTCACCACCGACAGCCGCTGCAGGTCTCGGCGGTAATCAAAGCTGCAGAAGCCAACGCCCGTACCGGAACAGGCCGAAAGGCTTTCGAGCCCAACAGAGGCCCAGCGCCGCTCCTCGGGCGTTGGCGTTTTTTCCGGGGCAGGACGCCAGCCATCGGCAATCAAGTGGCGATTCGCCTCGAGGATGGTTTGCCTGGCGCTGAGCTGCGGCTCAGGTCTGGCGAAGGCAGAGCCTCCCACCAACCAGGGCAGCAACAGCGGCATAACAACACAACGTGCCATGGAGAGGCCCATCCCTCTCTGACCTAGCCATGAATTGGAGCGCTGACCACAGGGGTCAGCCCGCGGTGAGCTTAGCGAGGGGCTGAATGCTGAGGGCGATCACCACACTCACCACAACTCCAACGGCAGCTTTCCAGAGATCCGTGCCGATGACCTTGGCCAGACTGCCCCCCTCCCGGTTGGTGAACACGAAGTCGGATGTTTGTTGCCTGATCCGCAAGGCCAACTCACGGCCGCCGATCAGGCCCAGAAACACCCAAGTGGTGCTGAGGGGGAAGCTGGAGAGAAAGGCCTTGTAGAGCAGGCAAAGACCGAACAACAGATCGATCAGCGTGGCCGAGCGCAAATCAGAACTGTTGGTCTTGGTGCGGAGCACGGCCTGAATCGCCCCACCCCCGGTGGCCACCAGGACACAAAGGCCCAAGCAGAGCACCAGCGTGCAGATGAGCATCGGGACGAGGTCCAACTGGCGCGGCAAGAACACGAAAATGTTGGCCAGGTCCTGCACCAGCCACATGCACCAGAGGAAGCCGGTGGAGAACCACTGCAAGCCGTACCAGACCTTGCTGGGGTCTTTGCCGTCCTGGGAACGGCAGAACACCCAGCGCTCCAGCAACCACAAGCCCAGGCCGTAGGCCGCCAGGCCTACGGCGAAGGCGAGGCCATACCCGTCAGCGAGCTGCTGAGCAACATGCCGATGTTGGCAGGCGTAAACGATGACAACACCAGAAACGAGGTGCTCACCGGTGCTCCCCACTGGGTAAGGGCCACAACAGCGAGCGGTGGAAGCACGTAGACCCAGGTGAACGGCTCGGGCCAAGGAAACTCCTTGCCAGGCACACTGAGGCGGCCCCAGGTGGGATCACAGTTGTTGAGGAACCAGCCCAACAGCAGCACTCCACAGGTGACCGTGCAGATGAACAGCATCTGCACCGGCTTCGGCGTGCGTTTCCGGTTGGAGGAGAGATAGGTGCCGAGGGTCTGAAGCGAGTCGTTCGCCACCACGGAATAGGCCGCCAGCAGGAATCCGACGAGCATCCAGATGCTGACGTCCATGAATCCGATCAAGCCGATGGTTTGCCTTCCTTGTAAAGAGCCCTAGGAGGAACGTCGGTGCTCCAGGTCACTCGGACGTGTAGTGATTGAGGAATGTTGTGTGGTCGACGGTGATGCACCACCGAAGCGATTCGACCACGAAGGTACGTTGACGGACGAATCGGTGTTGAGGGATACACACCCAAATGTCTTAAGAACGAGCGGATTTGACCTCAGCCAAAGCCAAAGCCAAATCCCAGTTCCCGTCGGGCATCGCTCGGCCCGGCTTCCAAGCCCGTTAGCGATCTAACCTACGCATCATGAGCCGAAAAGAACACGGTTGCAGGGCGATCAGCGACGATTTTTCGACATTCACAAATTTTTTCGAGACCGAGTTTGGGACTGCTGCACGTCAAGGCTGTCTGATCAGTTCACCACCTTCAGAGTGCGAATCCCAGTTGCCTTGACCCAACTGGCGAGCGCATCGATATCAGCCCGCTCGGGAATGCAGATGCAACCCGTGCCGGGATAACAGCGGTGGATGCCCAGAGCACTTCGGGTGGTATCGAAACGAGGGGTCAGGTCAAACCACAGATCATTCCCCCATGGTTCCGGACGCCCCAGGCTGTACACACCAGCGGGCAGAGGGGCTGCATTGCCGGGGCTCCAGCGACGATCAGCACTCTGGCGCCGGGCTACACCACTGGCCGCTGGCCAGCTGGCCAGCAAACGCGGGCCGCGATGCAGTTCAACCTTCCAGATGCGGTTGCCGTCCGGAAACAGCTCGGCCGTGCGACGGGTGCTGAGCTGCAGTGAACCGCCCTGCAGCAGCGCCGTCGTTGGTCCCTGTTGCCCAGGAAGATCAGCGGCCGTTGCAGCGACGCAGCTGCCCAGCAGCACAGGCACCAGTAGGGCGTGGCGCAGCATCAGGATCGTCATGAACGGTTCACCCACTTTGGGGCTGCCACGATGGCCTGCAGCAGACCAAGCCTTGGTGGACGTTCTCGATCTGTTTCCCCGCTCCATCCTTCGGGGCACCCTTCCGGATCCTCTGCTCCAACAGTTAATTGGGCTGAGCGAAAGCGTGCTCGCCCATCCTGAGTCCAGCCCCGATGCTTCAGCGAAGCTGGCGGGTCAACTGCTTCAGCAGCGCGAACTGAGGCCTGATCAACCTGGCGTGCAAGAGCTCAGCAACAACCACCTGCTGCCGGCCTGTGATCGCTGGATCCGCCATGTGATGGACCGTCAGCCTCCCCAGGGTCGCGGCCCCTGGGTTCCCGGTCGCTACCGCCTGCAGATGATTGATCTCTGGCTCAATTGCCAAACCGCCGGTGACTACAACCCCACCCACACCCATGGCGGCAGCTTCTCCGGAGTGATCTTTCTGAAGGTGCCACCACAGATCAACGCCAACAGTTTTGATGGCCAACTCTGCTTCCACGGCCCGGAGGACTGGCACATTCAGTCGTTCCGCACCGGCATGGCGCACTACGTGCTGCCTGTGCCCGGTGAGTTCTATGTGTTCCCGGCCTGGCAACCCCATTCGGTGATGCCCTTCCGAGGGGATGGTGAACGCTGGTCGCTGGCGTTCAATGTGGTGGCGGCCCCCGGTGTTCCTCCCACAGCGATGCAGCAGCCCGCCCCCCAGCAACAACCCCTGGGCAACGTCTCGCTCTCGAGTCAGCGACCCACGGCCAAGGGCTTCTGACGAGAACTGTCAGAGTCTTCCGATTGCATCTGTTCAGGATTCATGGGTGATTCCGAGCCGCTCCAGCAGGCCAAAGCGATCGCAGCGGCGCTGGAGCAGCTGGCCGACCAACTGCGACCTGAGGTCATTCGTGCAGCACGACTGGATGACGACGGACGCCGCGATCTCGACCGGATCGAATACGCCCTCGGGACCATCGGGAAGGCCTTGATCTTGACGGACTATTCCATCGACGAAGAGAAGGACATCGACAAACTCAAGGCCTTCCGCGAGTCGCAGAAGGGAATGGGCTGAATTCAGACGCTGCTCCAGCGCAGCACCCGGTGCTGAATGGCTCCATCAGCCGTCAGCTCGACCAGCCTGCCCCCCGGATCATCAGCGCGACCCAAGGGGCAGGGCTGCACCGCTTTGAAACTGCAGAGCGTGGAGGGGCATCCGAGCAGCAGCACGTCAGGCCGCGTGGACCAGGATCCCTGCCAATGCTGATGGATGTGTCCAAACAGCACCGCCCGCAGGGCCCGATGGGGACGCAACAGCGCCTCAAGACAGGCCTGATCGAGGAGCCTGATCGCATCCATACCGGCATCACCGATGGCGATCGGTGGATGGTGGAGAGCGACCACCAGGGGCAGATCAAGGCGCTCCGAGCACCGCAGGCGCTGCTCCAGCCATTGGAGCTGAAGCGAGCCGAGCGCACCGGCAGCTGAACCCACCTGATGGCTGCTCAGCAGCAGCACTCTCACGCCTTGCACCAACAAATCAGCTGGAGCCGTCGTCCAGCGTCTCCCCAGCACCGCATCGAGAAGCAGCGGGTGATCGTGGTTGCCGGGCAGCAGGGCCACCGAGCAGCGCACGTGTTGGCTCAGGGCTCGCCGCAGCCGGGCATAGCCACCCCAGCTTTCGTCCTGGCAAAGGTCCCCCGTCACCAGCACCAGATCAGGGTTCAAGGCCCCACCAAGCTGGAGAGCTCGCTCGAAGTGAGCTAGGGCCGGCCGACCGCGCACCAGCCCCTGATCAGCGGCCACCAGGTGTGGATCACTGAGTTGAAGAATCCTCATCGCTCTCGGGAATGGACTCCCATCCGCTGATCCAGCGGGTTGGATCCTTCAGCTCACTCCAAAGCACCAGCTCGCGATGCGACGGAGCCAGCACAGCCGCCAACTCAACCCATCGCAGCGGGCCACGCCCGCCTTGCGTGATCAGCTCGAAATGGCGGTAACCGGCCACCGGGCGCTGGCTGGTCCAAGCCCGGGCAGGACGCCAAGCCATCAGTTGGCGACGAACACCTGACTCACGGTGCTCTCAATCACGTGCCCCGAAGCCGCGATCATGTCGGTGTTATCGGCGATGAATTGCTCCATCACCCCGGGAGCGGCTTGCATCACCGCGCAGACCTTGCTGGGGTCGTCCTTGCTGACACCCCGGTAGAGCGAGGTGATGCCAGCGATTTTCTGAAGTGGCAGGGATGCGTCATAGGTGGCGACCCATTCGGCAAATGACTTGGTGATGGTGAAGGTGAGGACGTGGGTTTCCATTGACCAGAACAACAGCGTCGGCGGACGCTATCACCAACCTTCAACGTCCTCATCGGCGACCGTTGGGATCCGACAAGCGGGCTGATCCTGAGGACAAGACAGCACTCTCATTAAGGCCTACTCTTGAGAATGAGCGAGGAGAAGCTGTGACATCGTCATCTGCCCCTGCCGCAACGGACATCACCCTGCAGCAGGGGTTGCATCAGGACGGGCGCCGTCTGACCCCGCAGCGCAAACGGGTTCTTGAGCTGTTCGAGCGCTGTGGGTCCGGCTGCCACCTCAGTGCCGAAGAGGTGCACCAGCAGCTGGCGGCCCTTGAGATGAAGGTGTCTCTAGCAACGGTGTATCGCACCCTGCGCCTGCTGGCCGACATGGGTCTGCTCCAGGAACTGGAGCTCAGTGAAGGGGGGCGACGCTTTGAACTTGCCGTTGACGATCACCGCCAACATCACCATGTGGTGTGCATCCGCTGCGGCCGCACCGAGGAGTTCGAAAGTGAAACCGTGCTGGCAGCAGGAGCTGCCGCCGCCGCCCATGTTGGTTTTCAGTTGATTGAATCGAGCCTGAACGTGCGTGCGATCTGCCCGAAATGTCAGGGATAGATCGCAACACCTGAATCATTCAGCGCGAAATTCCTTGTCATAGAGATCAGCTACCAGAAGCTCAATCAGCTCGACGGACACCAGTTCCTTTTCGCGTCTCAAGGTGTTCAGCAAGATCTGAACCTGGCGGTGATGCATCAACGACACTTCACCCATCTCCAACCATCGGGCAGTGAGAAGGGTTTGAAGACGTTGGCGTGGCGACGATGGTGACATCAGGTGCGCCCTGTTTCGCACACTGAAGCCATCAACACAGCCTCTGAAAAGGTGTGAGCAACACAAGTCTTCCGAAGCTTTTGTGAAGCGGACGCGCGGGCTGCTTACTGAGGATGCTCGTTGCAGGGCATCCAGTAGCGATCGCCCATGCGATGCACACTCTCACAACCCAATTGGCGCGCCTGTTCCTCCGCCTCTTCGCGACTGGGGTAGGCCAGATAGCGGGGATTGGTGGTGGAGCGGATCTGAATCAAGCCCATGCTCATCGGGCCAGCAGTGATCACTCCCATGGTATTGACACCAACCGCCACCAATCCCATCCCGACGATGGCGGCATTGATCACGCCCATCGCCACAACACCAATCGAAACCACACCCATCGGCACCACACCGATGCAGATCACCCCCATCGGCACGATGCCAATGGAGATGGTGCCGAGGGGAGCCACGCCGATCGCGATCCGCTTCGGCTTGCTGCCGCAATGCCCGCCTTCAGTCATGGATCAGTGGGCTCCCTGGTGATCCGCATCACCGTGCTTGTCGCAGACCATCCACATCTCGCCCATCTGGTGAGCACCGGTGCAACCAAAACCTGGGGCCGCCGCCTCAGCTTCAGCCTGCGTTTTGAACATCGCCTGCTTTGGCTTGCCGTGGGATCCGGCCATGGCCGTTGTTGCCGTGAGCATCAACGCGGCGACAGCAAAACAGATGCGTTGCAACGGGAAGGCCTCTTCACAGATCACCCCACTATGCCCATAACGCGCTGATCAGCCCTGGAGCGCCCCGCCACAACTTGAGCCGGCGCCAGCGGTGCAGCCAAAACAATGCGGGGCGGTGTGGATGGGCTGATCCAATGGAACGGCCTCTAGGTGGATCAGATCACGAAGGTGACGCACCTCACCGGGGCAGGGCAGGCCGAGCTGCTGATTGAAATCACAGTCGTAGAGATAACCCTGCCAATCGACACTGATCAGCTGACGGCACATCACAGCCCCCAGATTGTCCGGGTTGTGCGAGTCCTCAAGAAGGGTCTGATAACGCTGCAAGTCGCCACTGCGTTCCAGTTGCTTGGCGAAACGTTGGATGGGCATGTTCGCCAACGTGAGCAGACGATCGAAGCGAATCCCCAATCCGCCCAAGACCTTTTTGTAATCCGTCTCCAAGGCTTGCTGGGGAGGAGGCAGGACCGGACCCAGCGGGTTGTAAACGAGATCCAGCTGCCGGTTTGGATCGCCCGTTCCATAGCCCAGGGCATTGAGCTGGTGCAGGCCGCTGATGCTGCGCTCAAACACGCCATCTCCCCTCTGTTTGTCGACGTTCTCGGCGCTGTAACAGGGCAAGGAGGCGGTGATGCAAACGCCCTGCTCCGCCAGGAATTCAGCCAGATCGTCCTGGCCAGGTTCGCTGAGGATCGTGAGATTGCAGCGGTCAATCACGGTGGTGCCGCGTGCGCGTGCTTGGCGCACCAAAGCGCGAAAACCCGGGTGCAACTCCGGTGCTCCCCCCGTGAGATCGAGGCAAGAAATGGAATGCCGTTCAAGGATCTGCGGAATCAACGCCAGCAGATCCGCACTCATCATCTCGGTGCGCGTGGGCCCTGCATTGACATGGCAGTGGGCACAGCTCTGGTTGCAGCGGTAACCGAGATTGACCTGCAATGTTATGAGCTGTCCGCGCTTCAGGGGCGGGAAAACGGTCTCAACAACAGCCACCGGCTCCATGCGGATGAGGCTGATTCTTCCAGAAAGAACGCATCCAGGCTGGAGAAACGAATACTCCTGCAGCTGAGCAGCTAATCAACCCACCCGGCGACGTTCAGAGAGCTGTCGGAACCAGGCGATGTACTGCTCCGGACCATCAGGCATGAGCGCGTCAATCCGCAAGGGATCCTCCGGATCGGTGATGCCCTGCAAGCTGCCATCGGCATGGCTGGGGCGATCCACTTCTCCATGGCTGCTATCAACGAGAACAACTCGATTGGATTGACCGCACCAGGCACCGAGGTCCTGCAGCAGGTTGAGGAAACCGCGATCACTCCCACCCCGCAACCAGCACGTGCCATCAGCCGATGCCGTGGATGTGACCGTGTCTCCCACCCCCACCAGCAATGGCATCCGTTCCGCGGGGATGCGCTGCTGCACCAACGCCAACAGCGCTTCGGAATCGTGGGGAGCCGTTCTTACGTTGAACGTCTCACCCAAGGGAGATTCACCCCAACGGCGCTGGATGTGCTGATTAAGCAGCACCAGAAGTCCGGCCTCCTTGATCGACCCGGTGAGCATGAATTGAATGTCGGTGGTGCCCACATCACCTTCAGCAGCGGGCTTGATCCGTTCCTGGCCTTGCGCATCACGGCCCAGGTTGGGAGCCACATGCAGGAAGAACGATTTCTCCAGGCCCTGGGCGGCAGCCTCGGCAAGCAACTGATGCATCAGCTCCGAGAGCATTGTCTGCAGGGCCTGCTGAGTGATGACATCAGCGGGGACGAGTTCAAATATCCCGTTGAGATTGATGGTGGGTGAAACCTGGGTGTCCAACACCGCGGCTCTGGCCACCTCGGCCAGGTCATCAACACTCACCTGAGGCAACAGGCCCGGCAATCGCTCCATCAAGAGAGCTTCCATTCGGGTGGGGGCTGCAGCGAGAAAAGCCATTTCCGCCGGCGAGACCCCGGGGTGGCTGAGGTCACCAAAGCGATCCTGCAGCTGCACCCCTCCAGCCGCCAGGCCTGGCAGATAACGGCCCTCACGTTTGGGGAGATCGGAATCCCCCAGGGCCTGCTCCACGAGGCGGTTCACCCCGCGCCGCCCTTCGTGCTCGCCATTGGTCAACACAGCGAATTCACCGTCCAGCGCGGCGACCGCATCCACATAGGTCGGGTCCATGCGCCGCGTCAGAGGATCCTTCACCAGTTGCATGCAGACACCGTCCAGGTCCTGCACGATCAGCAGGTCTTCAGCACCGGCGAGCTCCTGCAGCAATTGATCGGGCGTCAAACGGGGCATGGAGGTTCAGGGAGGTCGCTGCAGCCGAAGGAACAGCGGTGCACTTTCGTCGCGCAACTCATTAGTGCCAAACCCGTAAGAAGTCCAGTGGGGGGCGGCAGGCAGAACCGCCGATGGCACGCGAAACACCGCAGCCATGCCATCCGCCCAGCGATCATGGCGACCTTGATGCTCCTGCCATGCACCCCACCTGGACCGAACAGTGGTGGCCGATCAGCTATGTGCAGGACCTCGACCCCAAAACGCCGAGTCGCTTCACGCTGCTGGAGCGGGATCTGGTGATCTGGTGGGATCGCGCCGCATCGAGCTGGCGGGTCTTTCCAGACGTCTGCCCCCATCGTTTGGTGCCCCTCAGCGAAGGACGAATCAACGAGGAAGGACTGCTGGAATGCCCTTATCACGGCTGGAGTTTCGATGGAGACGGCCAGTGCCAGCGTGTGCCGCAGGCTCTCGAGAACACCCAGCCCAACAACCGTCGGTCCCGCTGCGCCAGCCTGCCGACAGCCACGAGGCAGGGGCTGCTGTTCGTCTGGATGGGGGCCCCCGATGCCGCGGACCCCAGTCAGCTCCCCCTGGTGCCAGCCCTGGAGGACAACCCCGACAGCTGGACGGTGCAAGACACCTTCCGGGACCTGCCGATGGATGCCGTGACCCTGCTGGAGAACGTGCTGGATGTGAGCCACGTTCCCTTCACCCACCACAAGACCGTCGGCAAACGGGAGAACGCCGCGCCGGTGGAAGCCTCAATCACGGGGGAAGACGCCAGCGGCTTCACGGCTTACTGGGAGGAGGGGCCGCGTCGGGGCAAACTCGGCGCCCAATCCACCACCTTTCATGCCCCGCAGCTGATGTGGCATGACCTCACCGCCAAGGGCTTCGGGCGAATTCTCACGGTGGTCTACGCCGTTCCGATTCGCCGCGGCGAGTGCCGCCTCTTCGCCCGCTTCCCCTTCCAGTTCCAATCCGCCGTCCCCAGGCTGCTGATCGGATTAAGGCCCCGCTGGCTACAGCACATCGGCAATCACAAGGTGCTGGAAGACGATCAGGTGTTCCTGCACTGGCAGGAGCGGGTGCTGGAGCGAGCCGGCGGCAGCCCCGCCGTGGAACGCAGTTTTTTCATGCCCACAACGTCAGATGTCTACGTAGCGGCGCTGCATCGCTGGTTGAACGGCAACGGCGGCGAGCCCTTTGCAGGACAACCTCTACCTCCGCGGCAAAGCACCACGGCGCTGATGGATCGATACAACAGCCACACGATCCATTGCCGCAGCTGCTCGTCGGCGCTGAAACGGATTCGTACTGCCCGCCCCTGGGCATGGGCCCTTCTCTGGGGATCCGCCGCGCTTTTGGGGATCCAACAGGGCAGCGCCTGGAACAGCACCGGCCTGGTCACCGCCGCGCTCTCGGCCCTGGCACTGCGACAACTCAACCGTTGGGAGCAAGGGCTGACGGTCGGCAGCGGCCAAGCCCCCCGCAACCGCTGATCAGAGCCCCGGCACAGGCAGCAAGGTCGGCTTCACCTTGCCCTCAATATCGACCTTGCCGCCGATGGTGATTTTGTCGTCGACAGACACGTCTGCCCGTACAGCCAGCGGATCATCTGCTGTGACCGACACCTGCCCCTCAACCCCGCTGACCCGCGCATCGGCATTCACCGTCACAGCTCCCGCAATCGATTTCACCGAAACAGGCCCTTCAATCGCCAGAGGCGCATCGCCGCCGATGGTCACCTGCTCCTGCACAACAACCGGCAAAGGGATGACGGAGCGGATGGTGACACTGGGCGGAAGCACCAACTTGTCGACCTGCAATCCACCCTCAATCGCAATGGGGATGGGCCGACTCAACAGCTTGGCGGCCGTGACCGCCAGAACCAGGCTGGACAACACAACCGCCGCAGGCCAGCGGTATGCCATCAGCAGATCACGGCTGGTCACAGGCCTAAAGACAATGGTTTGAGCGCATTACAGCGTGTTTAAACCAGTTCTGCCCGTGATGACGCCTGCACGGCCCCCCCAGGTTGTTATCAACGAGAAGTTTTTCTTGCACTCCGACGCAAAAGATTGAAACGCCACATTTTCAACACAACTGGATCGCCAGCAAGTCATCCAACATTGAGATGAAGTCCAACCAGACCTTGCGCAACGCAACGACACCGGTTGATCCCAACAGATAGCATGGTGAAAGCGAGCAAAGAGTGATGACGCTTTATCTCTACGGCGGCCCCAAGACCCGTGTATCGATGCCGAAATGGTACTTGGCAGAAAAGGGAATTTCTTACAAATACGTCAACATTGATCTGGCATCTCGTCAAAATCTTGCAACCAGCTATCTGGAGGTGAATCCCTTCGGCAAATTGCCCGCCCTTAAGGACGACAGCAATGGTTTGGTGCTGTTTGAGTCGGGCGCCATTCTTCAGTATCTGTCCGAGAATTACGCCGAAGAGATCAATGACGCCGCAACCCGTGCCTCGATCAGTCAGTGGATTCTTTTTGCCAACTCCACACTAGCGATCGCGCTATTCGTTCCCTCCAATAAGGAGAGGGAGTTTCCAAGGCTGATGTCAACTCTGAATGACATCTACACCAAGAAACAGTTTTTGGCGGGGGATTGCTGGACCGCAGCAGACTGTGCAGTCAATGCATATCTTGGCTACCTCCCCATTTTCTATCCCAACGAAGATCTCTCGGCTTATCCAGAAATCCAAGCCCTCAACGAGCGAACAAGGTCCAACCCGAATTACAGAATGATCATGGGCATTTGAACCATTCAATAGCCACTAATTGCTGACTTCTTGATTGCTTAAATGGTTCACCATGCATTGCTTCGCAGGCCTCTAAAAGCACCTGCAGCAATGAGAAGCGATTGAGTTGGGTCTACTCAGAGGACTCCTCTCTGAGCGAAACTCCGCACTGTCCAAGCAAATGGCGTCTGTCTGCGGTGAGCAGCCCCCTCGAGAACCCTGCTTAATCTTGCCCGCATGCGCAATTCCTTTTTCGATCAGAGCCTCGACGCCGGCGCAATCCGCCGGCGCATTCAGGAGCTCTCGACCGGCAAGGTGGGTTTTTACAGCGTCGGGCTCTATCCCGCCTCGCTGGCCTACAACTGCGCCATGCAGAACGCCAAAGGGCGCCTGTTGCTGGCCCCTCGCCCTGGCCGGGACCTTCTGGGAGCGTTCCCCGAAGAAACGATTGCAACGATGGACGATGAGCACGTGGAGACCGTGCTCAACATGGGCGGCCACCTAAACGGCGACGAGCGGATCGCCAACACGCTGAGCGATCTGATCCAGCGCTGCGAACTTGTGGTGCTCAGCGCCAATAGCAATCACATCGAAGAAGACCTCCAGGAAGCCTGTCGCCTGCGCAAAGAGCTCCACCGGGAGCAGGTGGTGCTGGCCTGCCTGGCGGGTTCCTTCAGCCACGATCCAATCAGCAACAGCGCCTATGTGCTGTGCGAACAACAGCCTGAGCTTGCGTTCTTCTCCGGCTTCCATCGCCATGGGGCTCTGCGCAACCCCTTCGACAGCTTCACGGCCAACTTCTGCCATCCCAATGCCCTGACGGCCATGTTGGGAGCCCAACTGATGGATCAACTCTCCCCCAACATCCAGGTCTCCGCTGGTGTTCACAACGTGGAGGGGCAATTCATCAAGGCCGCCAAAAACATGGCCTCGGTGTTTGCCGGCTTCGGCTATGGCTTCCATCAGGACAACCCCGGCGTGTTGCCCACGCTGCTGACCCTGCTGCTGAACCAGTGCCTGGACCAGGCAGCCACCGTGTCGATGGCACGCCCCGACCGCCAACGGCTTTACCACCGTCAGCCCTTTCCCCTCACAGAGCTAGGCTACGCCGTCCCCAGGATTGAATCCACCCTGGTGCGCGATGGCGACTTCGAGCGGGTGCGGGACCACACCTTCAGCCAGCTCACGGCGATGGTGGCCGATGTGCGCGGCAGCATGATGCTGCAGGTTTCCGGCAGCCCCACCCGCAACTTCCAGGCCGGGCAAGTGATGGCCGAAGCGATGCGCGATCAAGGCCGCTGCCCCCATTCGATGGAGGAGTTGGAGCAGTGGTGTGAAGCCGCAGGCCTGCGTAAAGGCGGACTTGAAGGCCTCAAGTCGCTGCGGTATTGGCCTCAGATCGCCCGCAAGTACGCGATCCCGGCCAACGACGCCTCGATGGTGAATCTGCTCTACATGGCGATTTATGGGCGTGCTGGCGTGAAAGAGACGGCTTACCGGGTGATGACGGAAAGCCGGGAACTCTCCAGCTACTGCCAGGAATCCGTACGACCCAGCCACAGCCGTCGCTACGCCGAAGCGCTGCAGAATCTCGATGTTCCCAAAGCCCTCGAGCTGGTGGTGAACGCCGTAATTGCTGACAACGCCAATCAGGCCATGGGCAGAAAGATGGCTCTCGACGAGAACGGTGAGACCGGTACACCGGCCTACCTGGAACTCATGGATGTGATCGAGAGTCAACTAGACCAGTAGTGCTAACGGGTTTAAGTGTCTAAGTTGCTTTTAGTCTAACAGCAGGTCTAAGTTCAGGAGGCAGTTAAGCCTTGTGACAAATGAACCTGCTTGAAGCCTGTGATGAGCTGAAGGCAATTGTCCACACAGCTGCCATCTTGGTCAGCACTTATGAGGAGGACCCTGACAACTACTCAGCAATCAAGGAGCACCTAGAGGAGCTTGCTTCTGAGTTCAAGAGGATGGACGGAGAGGACTAATGCCAGCCAAAGCGCAGTCCAGAAAGGTTCTTGATGGCAGAGGAGAGGTCCTCAGCTACAAGAGGAAGCCTTCTCAGTTCTTCCTGAGGGTCTACAACTCAGAGAAGCAAGGGTATGACTCTCTCAAGATTGAGGGTGCTGAAGACATTGAGACAGCTTGTAGAGCTGCTCTGGATGTCTATCTGAACCTTCAGTCAAAGCCTAAAGAAAGGATTCTTCAGGTCACAGCACAGAGTGGTGTAGCAGAAAGAATCCACAAGCCAAGAGGCAGAAGCAAGAGAGTCAGGCTGGATGATGCTGTGAAGCTTTTCCTGGAAGAACAGGAGCAAAGGGTTGAAGCAGGAGAAATCAAGCCAGGCACACAGAACAACTTGAGGAAAACCCTTGACCTGCACTTCCTACCCTTCTGTGAGAAGGAAGGCTTGGTCTATACAAGGGACATCAAAGTTGGATGTCTAGATGGGTTCACCATTCATGTAGGTGGCTCCAAGAACAGTCTGAGAAGTCATCTGACCAACATCAAGACCTTCTTGAAGTCACTAGCCAGGAAGAAGCAGATAGACCCATATGAAGCAGCCTTGCTGTCTGACATCACACCCAAGGTCAAGATCAAGCAAGAGGATCTAAGTGCCAACCCACCATTCAGAGATGAGAAGGAGTGGATGACCTTTGTGAAGGAGGTCCATGCCTGGGTGAAGGAAGGAGAGCAGATGAACAACAACAGGATCCTCTACTCCAGGAGGAAGATGTGGTCTCTTCTGATGGTGTTGAAGCAGTCAGGTGGGAGACCAGATGAAATCCTGAATATGACCTGGAAGGACATTGAGACCCAAGATGTGGGAAGGATCAGTGAAAGCCAGAAACAACAGGACATTCAAGCTCTGAGAGAGCAAGGACTATCACCTGAGAACCTGCCTGATGATGTCCAAGGACAGCTTGGGAGAGTGCCTAGATATATCACACACCTAAGACTTCTACACACCAAGACAGGTGCACCTAGAGAGGTTACCTGCAACAGCGCTGAGGTGTTAGCAAGGTGGAGAAAGTTCCAAGAGGAAAGGGTTGCATATGTCAATAAGAAGCATCCTCAGTGGAATGTAGAACTAACACCAGACACCAAGGTCTTTGACAGTCCATATGGTGGTGAGTGGCAGCCGCAGCAATACAACAACTACACCCATCATTGGCTGGAGTTAATGAGAAGGTGCTCTGGAAAGCTCAAAGGTCCTTTGCTAAGTGAGAAGCCATACACGATCTATAGCCTCAGATCCACCAGAGCAATGGAGCTACTGCATCTTGGTGTAGATGTTGCAGTAGCAGCCAAGAGCCTTGGACACTCAGCTCAAATGATGCTGAGGGTATATGCACAGCTGCCTGTCAGAAGCCAAGCAATGAAGGCAGCCATAGCAGGGATTGAGTTTGGAAGGACAAAGGATGATGTCAGGACTGTAGAACTAGAAGAAGTCCAGCGAGAATGAACAGAACTATCTGTTGCGCCTGATGCTAAAAGCTCTCGCTCTTATTTTTCTTGCTATGTTTACGATCGAACAGACTTTGCTGCTCAGCGGCTGGCGTGGCAAGTGAACGCCGAATCAGTGACTTGTAGTCAGCCGTTGCTGCACCATCTTTGATTTTCAGTTGTGGCTTGTAGTAGTAATACATTTTTAATTAATTCAAATTGATAGTTGTATGGTTGATATAAAAAGGAAAAGCCGACAGATTCCTGAGAAAGGTGCGTGACATCCGCGTCTGCCTGGTCCGGCCACACCCCTGCTCCATCAGCAGCAGGTGAATGCGGTGTTAACCCTGCTCGACCCTGCAAGTGCGTCTAAATGCGCTATCAAGTCTTGTGTGGACTGGACAAACCCAGTCATAGCCTGCCTGTCAGTTAGACCAACAGTTGGACCAGCGGTCATTCTCAATAAGGAGGGTATGCAGCATGCGTAATTTCAGAGAATCGGAACCACCCATAGGGGTCAAATCACGTCCCTGCTCTAACGATAATAGGGTTCAGAGATTTCTGCCATTTTTTATGGGTATCCGCCATTACAAAAGCTGTGAGCATACATTTGAATGTCGCGTTTAACTCTCTCTTTGCGCGCGTTGTTGCCTTCATCACGACTGATTTTATTTCTTACACAAGTATTGAAAGATCTTGCTTCCAACATCCCAGGAACCTGAGTAAGCACTCCTAAGACAGCGATAACAGTCCACACCAGTTTGTAGCTCATAAACACGACAAAATACCTTTTGGGTAGATTGTATCCGAGACGCACTTGTCGTTCAATACAGAGCCTTACAGAGGCCTCTCATAGCTCTAAGAAATCACAAAGGTGACTGTAATCATCTAAGTAAGGGAAAAGACAAGTTCCCATCACGATTATTTTTAGTTGATTTCCAAATGATAGGAGGGTCATTTGCTGACGGCATTAATGAGTGTCTCTATATGGTTCAGAGGGATAGGCGCTTTACAGCTGTTCCACGTGTAGAGAGAAGAGCGTTCTATTCCTAGTTCTTGAGAAGCATTAGAGACAGAACCATATTTAGATTTAAGTTGATCAAACCAGTTAAGCCTAAGCTTCGACAACAGCACTTGCTTTTGCTTTAGTTGCTCTTGTTGATTTTGCTTCTTGGCTTGGTTTACAAGTTCGTTGAGTTGTTGATTGTTCATCAGTTGGATACCATTCGTCTAGCCAAAGGCTGAACACTTGTTCAAGTTCAGTCCTGGTGGTCAGATGGACACCAGTAATGCGGCAGAGCTTGAGGACGAGTCGTTCAGGAGTTCCATTACGACCAAACAAAGCAAATCTCAGGGACTCTTCAGACATACCCAGTTCATCTTCAGCTGGAGTTGTAGGAGGAGTTGTCCTTGTTTCTACGGAGAGTTGACCTACAGACCTAGGAGTGTCTATATAACCACGTTCACGACGTTGGTCAGCAACGATTGAACGAAATGCGTTGAGCATTTGTTTG
The DNA here is from genome assembly GCF_000012625.1 of Synechococcus sp. CC9605. Lineage (NCBI taxonomy): Bacteria > Bacillati > Cyanobacteriota > Cyanophyceae > Synechococcales > Synechococcaceae > Synechococcus > Synechococcus sp. CC9605. Next base: position 1,627,978 of record NC_007516.1, read on the forward strand.
GCTTGGTCGCTGGTAAGGCCCAGGTAGATAGGTGTAGAGATAGATAGACCGTTCTTTGTGACGGCTGTGGATGCTTTTTGGTTATATCTGTTTGTAATGAGGTTCATTAGTTCTGTGGTTTAGTAATCAATAATTTTGTTATTAGTAAGACCTCTTGATCTCCAGTCTTGCTGGGCGGCGTTCTGTAGTTCAGCCTGGCGCTTCTGATGGTCGTAAAGGGTTGTTTGTCGTCCAGCATTGCCTAGGCCTTGTGGCTTGATGCGAGCTTTCTGAGGCGCTTTGGAGGGTGTCTGGTGTCCGTCCTGAAGGTCGCACTGTGTGCGGTTGTGATAATCCCTAGCCGACCAGTTATTAGCATGGTCTACTTTCAGACCTCCATATACAAAGTCAGAGTTTCTAGGCATCACTTTTGACCATAGAGTTCAAGAAGTTCATCCATCTTGTTCTCAATTATCTGAAGACGATTTTCAAGAAGACAGAATCTTTGTTCATTAGGATCATTAGCCTTGCGTTCAGCTTCCATCATTTCGTCGAAGGCACGCTGCTTAGCACGAGCAATGTCTTCAGCTTGTTGAGAACCAACATCAGGTTTCCAGCTAACTGCTGTGACCATTCCTGAACCTGTGGAGGAGCTTTTTACTTCGTCTTGCTTAGTGATAGGGATGTGTAGTTTCTGGGTCATTAATTTTTTGTAGTTTGATTGTTTTGTTATCTACATGTATTTATTCAAAATGTTTTTTAAGGTTCCAGTAGGACTGCATAAGTGACTCGGGTGAGATACCGCTAGAGATTGCCTCTTCAAAGGCTTCGTCTCTGCTGATGTTTCCGAGGTAGTACTGGGTGACAAGATGCTGGACTGTAATATCAGCTGGTGTATTACCCAACTCAACAGCAGATACGGAAGCTGCCAGTGACTCATCAAACGACTGTTCTTCAGCAGTAAGAATGTCTTGCTGAGTATCTGCCATTCGGACCTTTTCGGATACATAGTCAGGGTGGTCTTCGTCTTCATTAATGGCTTCTTTCTCTAGTTCAGGGTCATATTCATTAGGTTCGTGATTCCAGTTGGCAAACCTGGTATCTACAACCTGTTCGCTTCCTTCAATAATCTCACCTGTTGCCTCATCACGGAGAGGAGGGTTTACGGTCATTCCGTGACGATGACCTTCAAAATGGATAGTCATTATGTTCTTTGATTAATATGTTTAGTGGTGGGACCTCGCGGAGTTGAACCACGACACTATGTAGAACTCGGTCCACCTATCCGGTTTACAAGTGGTTCCGACAATCCCATTAGTGGCAGGACAAAGCCTGCCTGATTAACTAAAAGTCTTGGGTAGGGTCAAACTGCTTAGGCTTACCATAAAGACGAGCATCAAACAGAGAGTTCAGACCTTGACTCATAGTCGAACATTTCTCAAGAACTGCCTTACGGACAAAAGCACTAATGCTTTCATAGCCATACATATTTACAAGACCCAGCATTGCTTCATAAGCACCGTCATCAATGCGTCCGGAGACGATGTAACCATTACAGTCAGATTTCTGATTAGAGACAATGCTCAGCTTTTTAGTAGGTGTAGCAGCCATAGTTGTTGGTGATAAAGAAAAGAAGAAAAAGAAGCAGTGGTCTTACCCGTTACTGGTGCCACTATTGTTCAGCGTCCGAGAAGCCTCATCGCCCTCAGACGTCTTCCCTCAAGAGACAACATCTCGTGAGGAATAGATAAGTCATCACCGTTATCAGACAGTCCTTTAACTTCTACAATCTGTTCTTTTACTTGCTTAGTATGACGAGCAAGCATTTCACGTATTCGTAGTTCGATTTGACTACCTGATTTAGATTGTTGACTTAGTTTTTTTTCAATCACATCTAGACAGCGGTTGATTTGGTCATTACTTCCGCCTGACCAAACTTGAGCTGTCTGAACATCATTGATGAAAGGCAAGCTTTCTCGTGAGACAACAGTCTCTAGATTCTGAAAGCTGCTTTCATCAAGTCCCATTCTCTTCATCTGTGCTTGACGCAGTCTCTGTTCCTCAGTCAGCTGAGGAGCGACATAAGGTTGTGCCTGCTGAGATGATGATTGTGAAGGGTGTTCTGATTCTGGTCTTACCGTATTTGTACGGTATTTTTGATTGAATTTATCGTCCGTATAGCCACCAAGGTGACCACGGAGTTGCTGTTGTGATGGTACTTTTCCATTCCGCTTCAACGCCATAGCAGCGTCATAAGCAAGAGTTGTACATTTACCACGACCAATCAACATAAGCTGAGTGGGTGTTGCTGTGTCTGCTAATGCTTGGAACTCAGGGTTTACATTCCCTTTTAGTTCCTTGTAAGTCTTATAGGCAGCAGAAACATTATCTACTACATCTTGTGTCCAAGTAGAAAGCATCTGCCTAATAGCTTTCTTGTCATCTGGGTTCACCGTGTTTGTACGGTGTTCTACCAACTGACCAATCACCATCATCCGGTGATGCTTCATCTGTTTATCAGCAGATACCATAGCATCAACATCAAGTTTGATGTCGGCTAGTTTCTGTGAAAACTCAGGACTAAAATTGTAGTTAGATTGTTCGTCGTAGATTTTTTGAATGGACATTTTGGTTTGAATAGAAGTTACCTACACCACTTTCTTCTTCTGGTAAAAGAAATAGGGTTTAGGCAACTTCAATAACACCCTCAGGTATTGCTCCTGAGTTCCAAATACGGAAGTCGACTTAACGGTGTTTGACTCAAAGCTATTACCAGTAGCTATAAGTCGTAGGTAACTTCTATTGATGGTCCAACAGCTGCGCATCCGTTGGGACCAATAGACCTAGCCGCATTGCAGCGACTAACTAGCAGGAGAACTAGTTAACTCATAGGTCAAAGCTTCTACAAAGAAATAGAAGCTGCAAATGTTAAGAGAAGTCTAGAAGGACTTAGTAGAAGAGGGAAAGAACAACAAAAAAGATAAGGACACATCAAATCTTAGTATTGATTACTTCAGTTTATAGTCATAAAGTAATAGGACTGTAGAATAAGAATTACAAGGATTATCAACCACGATGATAAATGTAGTAATAAAGATTCAGTTCAAGTAGAAGAAGATGAGGGATGTTGTCTTGGGAGTTATATGGATTATCCGTTCGCTACGCTCACCAGGATAATAGTAATCTTGTTGTCTAAGAAAGCTCCCGCTCTTGAGACTCGACATTACTAAGCAGCAGTCTTGCTGTAGATGTTTTGTCTTTACTAAAACCACACCGCTCTTTTGTGGTCTTAGGAATGGTTGCTAACTCCATTCGTCGGTCAGTTGTCTCGTGGCTCGTGAACCTCGCCTGCTGCGTTTATGTGGACCAGCTTGTCCATCCCTGTATACATCCCGGACCAATCCTCCTGTATTAATCCGACACCGGTCCTCCTGTATGGGTCCCTTACCGCTCCTCCTGTATACGTCCCGCATTGGTCTTCCTGTATTAATCCCTTACCGGTCCTCCTGTATTAGTCCCGCACCACAGGCTTCTCAGACAACACCCTTCCCAGAAGGAACAAGGACCTCAAGGATTGCGGCGTCTTTGTCCTGTGGCAAACCTTGCGATCGATTGGTGTCACTAGCAAATCCAGCGGCATCGAGCCACTTGGTCGTTCTTCATCTCATGAAGGAACCACTGGTAACCAATGAGCGGAGAGATCAAGTGTGCCTCTTTGGTGCCGTTACTGGACATCACGTGTGCCTTCACAAAAGCTGCGCTGTCTTTGTCCTGTGGAAAACCTTAAGATCCATTGGTATCACTGGCAAAAGCTGCGCTGTCAAGCCATTTATTCAAAGGCTTGGTGCTCTTGTCATTCCGTGTCTCCAGGCAGAGCTGGCCCTTGCTGACATACGCATGACCGCTTCTCCTATATAGATCCCGCACCGCTCTGTGCGCTCCTGTAGCAGGCTTTAACTACATCAATAGGGTCAGACTATTAACACTTACTAACGCTTGAATGAGAGCCTTGCAGCTACCTTACACAAGACACAGGATATATCATTAATAAAAAGAACCAGGTTTGTATAGAAGAAAGTCCAACTCTCTCTTCAACTTTGCTGCCTTTTCGGTCAATCTTTTTGCTTTTTCCGCATCTCCTTTATCCGCGTAGTAAGCGGCTCGAATGTTTTCCCATTTCACAGCAAAGTCTCGTCGGTCTATCTCAGACCATCCTCTTATCGCTCGCATCCTACCAAACGTGATATCGCCTAGAAGCTAAGAAGCAGCTCATCGCATTTGTAGATACTGTAGCTGTGGTCCTTTAGTGATAACCGAACAGTATTTATTACTAGTTTCAGCAGAAGTAAAAGTGTGGAATCGCTGACGATGTAGTTCAATATAGTGTAATACTTCCAAGATAATTGGATTTGATTTGCGTCGATGTCCGTCTCAACTCGTCTGATCAACAAACTCGATAAAGCCTTGTCCGTCTACGACAGCTTTGGAGATGATCCAATTGCATTGGTAGATGAAGTCTTGGGTAAAATCGAGAAGCCATTGAATAAACTTCGCTCAAAGTCAAAACCTGATCTGATGGCGGAGATCTATGTGGAACGAGATCGCGCGATTATCAAGCAAGAAATCCTGAACCGAGTAATGGCAGGTTGATTGGAACAACGTCGATGAACGGCTGTCAATCAGAGTGATTTGATGGTTTGTCTTAACACCAACTACATTCAACAACTATAAGAACCTAGTAATGGCAGTGCATCTAGCCATATGCTTAGACCCAATACTGAACAAGGGTTAGACAGGTTGTAGTTAGATTGAATATCTAGCACACATCACATCAGCAGACACACCAGTCACAGCCTAGGTTTCTCAATAGCACTAGCAGTTGAGAACAATGATGATGATGTTGTCACCATGAGTGCTTGCTCTAGGACAGCAGGAAAATAAATTCACAGAATCCCAAATACCAATAATTATGTTTCTGGGTAGGCATCATCTATACCAGGAAAAGGGAGGGGGTATTGGGGTCTTTTGCGTCCAGGTAACTACAATATATGACCTCACAAAAATTATGCCAAAAATTTTAGGTCACTTCTTCTTCCTATCAAAGAGTAGCCAAAGAACAACACTAGAAACAATTAGAAAAATGATGTTTCTATAGCTTAGAAATTGAGGTGCATAAATCCTGAAAGCACCAATGATAAGGAAGTCTGCAAACAAATACCAACCCAAGCGATCAAGCCAGTCCATGGCTAGCAGCAAGCATCTTCATAGTCGTCAAACTCTTGAACAAGAGATTCAGCATCGATTGGCTGTATCTGGCCGAGCAGAAGCTCCGTCCTTTGCTTCAACCATCTCGACACCTGAATCTGCTGTGCGGGTGGCAGCTCATCCACGGTGATCAGCTTGAGATTCCTCCTCCAGTTCTGCTCCCAGTAGGACATGACATACCATAGAGAGGGTACAGAAACTTAACGGCTCCCACTCAAAGAGGTCTGTGACCTAGATAACCATTGCCAAAGGGTTATGGATGCCACTTATCTCCAATAGCCACTTAGTCAACTTATTTGTATGACTCTTCCTCAAGGATCTTTTGTAGAGCCAATAGCTTGTCTTCTTCATCCTGACCCATGACTGCATAGACCATGGTTCCATCCTGTTGTGAATAGTCTGTAGTGATAACTGAACCAGGATGAACTCCTAGATCAATCTTCTGACCTTCCAATAACATGTAGCAGTAGGAAGGCATTGCTGAATAGCAAGAGGGTCACATCATTGGTTAGGCATAAGCCAGAGGCATCTAAAGGAAAACTTTCTTCATAGGATCTAGTTCAGTCTGAACCTTTTTAATCAGACTGTGGCTTTAGCTTTCAAAACAGCTTTCTCTTGTTCCACCTCTTGTATATTCTGAACGAGGGTTGAATTAGTATATATTAAAATCTAGCCAGGTATCCATTAAGCATGGTGCAGTATGTGACCCTCAGAACAGCCTGTAATTAGCCTTAGGCAGGCAGTAGACATAAGGATACCAAATTGGGAAATGATGACCTCATAGAGCCTGTTTCAGATTCACATGAGACTGGCCTGAGATCTCCGGGCCTTACTGGTTCAATCCAAAATTTGATGCTCAAGCTTCAGGGAGAACCACGCCTTCGTCCGAAAAGCGAACGGCCCAAAGTTCTTCGCTGGTCACTTCACCGTTCTCATCCAGTAGTTCTGGATGTGTGGTTTTGAGACCTGTTCGGTCGTTAGATGCGCTGGCTTGCGTAGCAGGCGAAGTGCGCATCATCCGAAACGCTTGCAGCAGCAAGCATGTCAAAACTGCTGCGTAGGCGAGTGGGAAAAGACCTGTAATCACTGCTTCCTAAGCGCTATGTGAAGAAACCTTAACTGCTCTCGCTTTCATCTGAGGTCACCAATCGCTGCGAGTGGTCCTGCTTCACTTCGTCGGCGTATTTCTTCTCGAGATAGGACAGGCGTGCCAGTCCTTGGTTCTGGAGCTGTTCAGCAGGGTTGGTTTGGAGCTTGGCTGCACCTCCTGAGATGACCAGCTTGTGGGGGTTGAGGCAGTTCATGTGAGAGCTATGAGAATGAGGTTTGAGGGTTTGGTTCTGGTGGTGCCTAGGTGAGACAGGGTTGAGACCACTTGAGCCGTGTCTAAGTTTTGGTCTAAGTGGTGTAAAAGGCTCAGACCTATTGCAGCAGCTATAAGTGGTAATTATGATCGAGAGTCAGCTCAAGGCCTGAGTCGGCTGTGGTTCTGCACACCTGAATGGGGCAGAGCACCGGAAGAACGGCAAGGTGCCGTGTGAGACCCATGCGACCGTTCATGACCGTGGCCCTGGAAGCCATCGCCGATCGCTTCCATCCTCGCGAGGGGATCAAAGCCATCCGCTCCCTTGGCTCGGGCAACGTCAACGAAACCTTCCTTGTGACCCACGAGGGACCGGGCGGCGCCTTCGTCATGCAACGCCTGAACACAAACGTGTTCGATCGGCCTGACCTGGTGATGCAGAACCTGCAGGCCCTGGGCGACCATATGGAACGCCGTCTCGCCTCTCCACCCCCACAACTGAAGGGGCGGCGCTGGGAAGTGCCCAGGGTGGTTCCCTGCCGGCGAGAGGCCTCCCCCTGGATCGAACAGAACGGAGAGTTCTGGCGCTCAATCACCTACATCGGTGCGGCGACCACGAGCGACGTCATCCAGGACAGTGCCCACGCCCAGGAAGTGGGATACGGGGTGGGAATGTTCCACCACTTGATCAGCGATCTGCCCACCGATCAACTGGCGGAAACCCTCGAGAATTTCCATGTCACGCCGGCCTACCTCCAACGCTTCGATGGGATCGACCCGGCCCCAGACCGCCTGGGGCCGGCCGAGCGTGACGCCTGCGCATTCATCGAGGCACGTCGCCAAGGCATCGATGTGCTGGAAGCAGCACTCACCCGCGGTGAACTCCATCACCGCCCCATCCACGGGGACCCGAAGATCAACAACGTGATGATCGATGAGGCCAGCGGCCAGGCGATCGGTCTGATCGATCTGGACACGGTCAAACCGGGGCTCATTCATTACGACATCGGTGACTGTGTGCGCTCCTGCTGCAATCCAGCCGGTGAAGAAACCCTCTGCCTCGACGACGTGAGCTTCGACATGGAGCTCTGTGAGGCAATCCTCACGGGCTACCTCTCCGTTGCGGGTGGGTTCCTGAGTGACTGGGACCTGCACTATCTGCCCCACTGCATCCGCCTGATCCCCCTGGAGCTTGGCCTGCGCTTTCTCACGGATCACTTGGAGGGCGATGTGTATTTCCGCTGCGATCGACCTGGGCACAACCTGCAACGGGCCCTGGTGCAGTTCCGACTCACCGAAGCGGTGGAGCAGCAGTTCAACGCCCTGGAGCAATTGGTTGCGCGGCTAAAGCAGCAGCCAAATCCAAACCTCTGAGATGGCGCGTTCTGCCGTGATGCTGCGTCAGGGCTGCCGCCTGATCCCCTTTGAACGGTCCATTCCAGCGGGGGTCCAGATCAGCGCTGAACTAGTGTGGATGCGCGAGGGTTGGCTGGAACTCAGCTATGGGGTTCTGGCCCGCGCGGCCAAGGGCATCGGCGTTCTGAAGCTGCCGGTGGGGCTTAAGGATGGGCCCCAACAGGGGCAGCGCAAAGATGAGCTCTGGACCACCACCTGCTTCGAGGCCTTCATCGCTGCCCCCGGAGCCCAGCGTTATTGGGAAGTGAATCTGGCGGCCAATGGCGATTGGGCGCTCTATCGCTTCGATGGCTACCGCAGTGGACAAACCCAACAGGAGCTGAGCACACCCCCAACGGTGCGGCTGCAACGCGGATTGCACCAACTGCGGCTCGACGCCCGGATTGCCTTGGAGCCCTGGTGGACACCAGATGTCAGCCCAGACCTGGCACTGACGGCCGTGATTGACCGTGCACAGGAGGGGCTGAGCCATTGGGCGCTCAGCCATGGCCCCAAGGCGGACTTTCACGACCGCAGCAACTTTCTTGCCGCCTGAACCGCACCGGTAGGGTCTGCACAGCGCCCCTGCCCCACCATGCGCAGCCGCAATGTGCTTGCTGTCTCGGCCATCACGGCGAGCCTGCTGACAGGGCTCTGGCTTAGGCCAAAACAGCCGCATGGCGCAGCCGAAGTGGTTGTTTCCAATCCAGTGGTAACTGAGCCACTGGTGACTGAGCCAGGGGTGAAATCACCTGTGCTGCTTCCTGCCCAGGCCAGCCAACCGAAAACCAAAGACGGCCGGCAGTACCCCCTTGTGCCAGCTGAGCCAGCCGAGCTTGCAACACTGCTGGCGGCCGTTGAACAGGCGCTGCGGGATCCCGCCACGGCGGCCGAGGCCCTGCCCGATCTCGGCCATCAACAACAGGTGATCTATCGGGTCTTGTCGACGGACCAACCCAGATCTCAGCAGGTGATCAAGGCTCTACCTCCGCGCTGGCGCAGCGTGGCGGAACGCCACCTGGCAGCACGGCGTGAATTCGTTCGCATGAGCCGCGGCCGTGGACCGACGATGCTCCCCGCCTGGCGGATCATTCAGCCCGAACCAGCGGCGAATCTGCTCAGCTATTACCGCAAGGCCGAGGCAGCAACAGGGATCGAATGGGAGGTTCTAGCGGCCGTGAACCTTGTGGAAACCGGCATGGGACGCATCGACGGCATCTCTGTGGCCAATGCCCAGGGCCCGATGCAGTTCCTGCCCACCACCTGGGCCGAACCGGGAATTGGCGCCGGGAACATCCGCGATCCCCACGACGCCATCCAGGCAGCAGCGCGTTATCTGGTGAGACGGGGCGGACTGCAGGACATTCGCCGCGGCCTCTGGGGTTACAACAACAGCGATTACTACGGCCGCGCCGTGCTGCTCTATGCCTCACTGATGAAGGAGGACCCTGCCGCCTACACCGGGTTGTATCACTGGGAGATCCACTTCAATGCAGCGGCCGGTGATCTTTGGCTGCCGGTGGGTTACAACCAACCGCAGCGCATCACGGTTGAAGAGCATCTGCAAGCCAACCCAGCCAGCAGATCACCAAACGGGTGAGCATCGACACCTACGCTGAGACCTGGCGTGAACCAGGAAGCGGGTGTCCAAGGAAACCTCCCATCGCGGTGATGAACTGAAGGGTCTCGGTTGGGCCGAGGCTGATGTGGCTCGCTACGTCGAGCTGTGGGAGTACCGACAGCGCTGGGGGGCCATGAATTTGGAACGGGAGGATCGGCTGTTCCTGCGCAAAGCCGAAAAAGCTCTGCCGGCAATTGTGACTGGACGGGCCGCCGCCAAGAAGTTAATCAAAGACAAGACCTACTACCGCTGGCTGCGCTTCCATCTCGATGCGATGACCGAAGCCGAGGCGGGGATGGGCCTTGGCGACGGTGAACGCGGAGCATGGCCGGTGCTGCTGGAGGCTGAACTCCGTTTGCTCGACCATTACGAGCCCGTGCTCGGCTTGCCCGACACGTTGAAGGCCAAAGCCCTCAGCCCTGTGCGTGAAAAGCTCACGGCCCAAGTGGCTGCTCTCGGCAACACCAAGGCCTACGACTTCCAGGCGCCCCTGATTGCGCTGAAAGCTGAAGACAGCAGCAACCGCTGGAAGCATCTGCGCGGGGTGGATGCGAGTGATCGCACCTATCCGTTGCTAAGCGCCGATGGGGTGGCTGGATTCCGCAGCGAAGCGCACCGCGACATTCAGGCCGTGATCCGTAGCACGTTCCCTTCTTTGGCGGAAACCGACAAACCCGAGCTCTCTGACGACTAGAACTGGGGCAGTGGCCCCGCCGAAGACCATGTCTCACCGCTTCGAGACCCTGCAGCTGCACGCCGGGCAGTCCCCGGACAGTGCAACCAACGCGCGGGCGGTTCCGATCTATCAGACCAGCTCCTACGTCTTCAATGACGCCGAACACGGAGCCAACCTCTTCGGTCTGAAGGAGTTCGGGAACATCTACACCCGCCTGATGAACCCCACCACCGACGTGTTCGAGAAACGCGTTGCCGCCCTTGAAGGCGGGGTTGCTGCACTGGCGACAGCCTCAGGCCAGTCGGCACAGTTCCTGGCGATCACCAACTGCATGCAGGCAGGAGACAACTTCGTTTCAACGTCTTATCTGTACGGCGGCACCTACAACCAGTTCAAGGTGCAGTTCCCGCGCTTGGGAATCGACGTGCGTTTTGCCGAAGGCGACGACGTCGCGAGCTTTGCAGCACAAATCGACGTCAACACCAAGGCGCTCTACGTGGAAGCGATGGGAAATCCCCGCTTCAACATTCCCGACTTTGAGGGTCTTTCAGCGCTAGCCAAGGAGAAAGGCATCCCCTTGATCGTCGACAACACCCTGGGAGCCTGTGGAGCTCTGATGCGCCCTATTGACCACGGCGCTGATGTGGTCGTTGAAAGTGCGACCAAGTGGATCGGGGGCCACGGCACCAGCCTGGGGGGCGTGATCGTGGACGCCGGCACGTTCAACTGGGGCAACGGCAAGTTCCCGTTGATGAGCCAGCCCAGCGCGGCGTATCACGGCTTGGTGCACTGGGATGCGTTTGGCTTCGGCAGTGACGTCTGCAAAATGCTGGGCCTTCCGGATGATCGCAACATCGCCTTCGCCCTGCGGGCAAGGGTGGAAGGGCTGCGGGATTGGGGGCCGGCCGTCAGTCCGTTCAACAGCTTCCTTCTGCTGCAGGGCCTGGAAACTCTGAGCCTGCGTGTTGAACGCCACACCGAAAACGCCATGGCCCTAGCCACCTGGCTCCAGGACCATCCCGCCATCGCCCATGTGAGCTATCCCGGTCTGGCCAGTGATCCTTACAACGCTGCCGCGAAGAAATACCTGACAGGCCGCGGCATGGGATGCATGCTGATGTTCTCCCTCAATGGCGGCTACGACGATGCGGTTCGCTTCATCGACAGCCTCAAGCTGGCCAGCCACCTCGCGAATGTGGGCGATGCCAAAACGCTGGTGATTCACCCCGCGTCAACGACCCACCAGCAACTGAGTGAGGCTGAACAAGCCTCTGCTGGCGTGACCCCCACGATGGTGCGGGTCTCGGTTGGTCTTGAGCACATCGACGACATCAAGGTCGACTTCGAACAGGCCCTCGCCGTTCTCAGCTGAATGACGTCACAGCCCCATGGCGCTGATTCTTCCTGGCAGTTACCACAAAATCGCGGAGGTTGAACGCAACCGGATCTCCTGGATTGAGCCTGAACAGGCTGAACGCCAGGACATCCGGCCCCTGCGTATCGGCATCTTGAACATCATGCCGCTGGGCAAGCAGTACGAGTTCAACCTGCTGCATCCGCTGGGCCTATCGGTGCTGCAGATCGAACCGATTTGGATTCGCCTCAACTCCCACGCCTACAAGAGTTGGGATCAGAACCATCTCGACCAGCTCTATGTGAGCTGGGATGAAGCCTTGTCCCAGGGTCCTTTGGATGGCTTGATAATCACCGGTGCCCCCGTGGAACACCTGCCTTTTGAACAGGTCAGTTACTGGAACGAACTGGTCCAGTTGATCGAGGAAGCGCGCAGCACCTGTGCCAGCACGCTCGGACTGTGCTGGGCCGGTTTCGCCCTCGCCTACCTTGCGGGCGTCGACAAGGTGGCCTTCCAGCAGAAGCTGTTCGGGATCTACCCGATGCGCAGCCTTGTGCCGGGGCATCCATTGATGGGAACCCAGGACGACCATTTCGTCTGCCCCCAAAGCCGTCATGCCGGACTGCCGGATGCTGCGATGGAAGCCGCCGAACGGGACGGGCGTCTTCGTTTGCTCGCCCATGGCGAACAGGTGGGCTACACCATTTTCGAGACACCGGATCAGCGGCAGCTGATGCACCTCGGCCACCCCGAATACAACGTGGGACGAATCCTCGGAGAAATGGATCGCGACCGAGCCCGCGGAGATGTTCCGCCGCCCGAAAATTTCGATGCGGCCCAACCCCAGACCCTCTGGCGCTCCCACCGAAATCTTCTGTTCCAGCAGTGGCTCTGGTTCTGCTATCAGCGGGTCAGCCTGAAGGCCTGATCAGGCTTGGCTGCAGCAGCACCCCTTAACCGTGTCGTTTCGGAGTGGGTTCCAGATTGGCCGAAGGCTCCTGAGCGACGGCATCTGGACGCTCAGCGGATTTGCGATTGAGTTCCCGCTCCAGCGAGGCGATGCGTCTCTCGCGAAGGCAATGACGGCATCCACCCAGGGTTTGAAGATGCTTTTCCGGTGTGATCGTGATCGGTTGAACCGGATGGGCGTTGCAACGGATTTGAACAGGACTCTTGTAACTGCGCCAGCGGATCAAGCTGTAATCGAATTGATCACCGAAGCGCTGCACAGCGCGCTTGAGGAATTCGTCTTGGGTGATTCGAGCTCCCATGCCACCGAATGTATGGGACAGTCTCGGGAACGAACCGACCTCGTCATCCGACGTCACGAATGACCATCCATCCAGCTGCAGCTGAAACGGACTGGTCCCTGCTTGAGGGTTGGCTGAAGCCGGATCTTGCAAGGCACTGGCAAACACAGCTTGAACAACAGCTCCAGTGGGAGCAGCCCGTCGTTCAGGTCTATGGCAAGCGCCACCCGGTCCCCCGAATGACGGTGTTTCTTGCCGATGAAGGAATTCATTACCGCTACAGCGGTGCCATTCACACCGGTGATGGATGGCCTGCATGGTTCAAGCCATTGCTGCACCAAGTGAATGAAGCCTGTGAGACCAACTTCAACGGATGCCTGCTCAATTGGTATCGCCATGGCGATGACCGCATGGGTTGGCACGCCGATGACGAACCGGAAATTGATCAGCGGGCTCCGATTGCCTCCCTTTCACTCGGGGCAACGCGGGATTTTCAGCTCCGCCACCGCGAAACTGCACATTTAAAAAGGTCTCTGCCGTTGGTCGATGGTGACCTTCTGGTGATGCACCCGGGCTGTCAGAGCCGATGGATGCACAGTGTTCCTCAGCGGCGCAAAGTGCAGAGCACCCGCATCAACCTCACCTTTCGCCGTTTTCAGAACTGAGACCGCAACAGCAAACCCCACGCGGGCGCTGTGATCAGGGCCAACAACGTGCTCCAAAACACCAGCCCAGCGGCACGCTCCTGATCAGCACCCACAGACTCTGCAATCAGCAACAAAGAGATTGCCGTTGGCGCGGCTCCTTGCAGAGCAACCGCCTGAACCATCAACGGCTTGAACTGGAGCAGAGACGCCAGCAGCAGAAGAAACAACGGATAGAGCAACAACTTGGCCAGCAGTGGCCTCAGCAGCTGCAGAGGACGTGCCACCGGAGCAATGCCCTGACGATGAATGCTGCCCAGGCGCATGCCCACCACCATCAGAGCCAGCACAATCACGCAGCGGGAAGGCCACCACAACGCATCGCCCACCGACGCTGACCAGGGAGTCATCAGAACCAGCAGAGCGCCGATGAGCCCTCGGGTTGCCGGACTGGCAGCAAGGTTGCTCAGCAGCCCTCGCAGCCGTTGAGAACCATCAACCTGTCCCCCGAGCAGCAACGGCCCCAGGCTCCAGGCCATCAGGGTCGCCCCCAGGTCGTAACCAATGACGATGGGCAGAGCCTCGCCGGGCAGGAAGGCCAGAGCGAGAGGAACTCCGAAATAGGCCGTGTTTCCGGTGCAGCTGCCAAGCCGCAGCGTGGGGGACGCCAGCTCAGCCAATCCAGGCAGGCGAGCGGCTCCCACCAAAACAAGGCTCATTGCGAGCACCGCAAGACCCGCAGCCTGCAACATGTCGCTGCTTAGGCCACCCTTCAACAGCAGCCCCATCACACTGATCGGTACACCGAACCGCACCAGTGGTGAGGCCAAACGGGTGGACAGGGTTTGATGTCGTCGACCAGCCCAGAACCCAATCAGAAGAGAGGGCACAAGCTCCAGCAAAAACCGAAGAATTGGCTCCTCCATCAGACAATTCGACCCTAGAAAGCTGAGGTGACTGATGACTCGGCCCGAGACCTAATCTGACGTCCGATCGGCCGCGTGGATCCAGCTATTGCAACCAGCTTCACGCCATCGCATTGTGCGCAGTGATCAATCAGAAGATGGGCTGACACGGCAGCGCTTTGACAGCTACGACGCTGCCTACGATGAACTTGAGCGTTACTACGGCGATTTTTGCTGCTCTGATGATGATCGTGTCGAGTACTCGATCGTTTCTGAACCCTCAGACACTCCGGAGGTTTGAACCACTGAGGGGGCGTCAACATCAACCCGTCAAGCTTCATCGCAGAGGGACAGTCTCAAAAGCCAGACCACAGAGACGCATCCCTAGATTGCCAGCTTTCAAACCACTAAGCCTTGGCAATATCGGCTCGATTGATTGACATCTAGCCAGCCAACCAGTTATGAACTATGTATCCATTGAGACGCATTTGAAATGCTGACTGGTTCCGAACTGCTTGCCAAGGTCAAAGAACTTGGAGATGTTTCCAAATCCGATCTGGTGCGAGCTTGCGGATACGTCTCTGACAAGAAAGATGGTGGTGACCGCCTGAATTTCACTGCGTTCTACGAGGCTCTGCTCGAGGCCAAGGGCGTCAATCTGAGCAGCGGTGGTGCTGCGATTGGAAAAGGCGGTCGCAAGCTGAGCTACATCGCCAAGGTGCAGGGCAATGGCAATCTGCTGATCGGTAAGGCTTACACCGCCATGCTGAATCTGGAGCCCGGTGATGAATTCGAGATCAAGCTTGGCAAGAAAGCCATCCGTCTGATCCCCACCGGTGCAGCTGCGGAGCACAGCGAAGCTGCTGACCAGGTTGACGAGTGATCAACTGATCCATCACTTCAATTTGAATGCCTTTCAGCCCCTCCCATCCCAGGAGGGGTTTTTTTAGGCAACGAAGCACCCAGGGCCGTCCCGCAGCCACGCTGGGGCTGGCATCAATAATGCTGCTCGGTAAAGTGAGCCCGAGTGGAGCGACAGGCTTGAAATCCTTCAGGGCAACAATCGCTTCGTTCCTGAGCAATACGTTTCTTTTGGGGGGCTCAGTCGCCCTGTCCATCCACATCGTGCTGACCTTTTTTCGGATGCACGGACTGGTGCTGACCCTCGCTTTTGTGGCGTTTTGGCTGATCAGCGTGACGGCCTACTTCCTATGGCAGGAGAAGCAGTCGGTGCCTCGGACTGTCAGAAAAACGTCGACGCACGACGAGCAGAGCCGAAAGCCCACTGAGGCTTGGAAAGAACGACAGTCAGCCTGAGGCCCTGCACGAGGTTGTGCAAGTCCTTTAGTGCTGCATCTGATTGAGGAACCTGCGGCTGCGTTCTTCCCTGGCATTGCTAAAGAACGTCTCTGGATCGGAGGTCTCCACCACCTGGCCCCGATCCATGAACATCACCCGATCCGCCACCTCACGGGCAAAGCCCAGTTCGTGGGTGACCACCACCATCGTCATGCCGCCTTTGGCCAACTGACGCATGGCATCCAACACTTCTTTCACCCGCTCCGGATCCAAGGCGCTGGTGGGCTCGTCGAACAGCATCACCTCAGGATCCAACGCCAAAGCACGGGCGATCGCCACCCGCTGCTGCTGACCACCACTGAGCTGCGCCGGGTACTTGTGGGCCTGCTCTCGAATGCCCATCTGGTCAAGGAGCTCCATGGCCCGCTGCTCGGCAGCCGCCTTGGCACGCTGTTGCACCTTGATCGGGGCAAGGGTGATGTTGTCGAGGATGGAAAGGTGGGGAAACAGGTTGAACTGCTGAAACACCATCCCCACGCGCTTGCGAATCGCCCGCACCTGACGTTCCCCATGGGTGGCATCCAAGGGAACCCCGAGTACATCAAGAGCTCCGCCATCCAGCGACTCCAGACCGTTGAACGTGCGGATCAGCGTGCTCTTGCCGGACCCGGAAGGACCCATCACCACGAGCACTTCGCCGCTGTTCACCTCAAGGGTGACGCCGTCGAGAGCTCGAACCCCTTGGGAATAGCTCTTGACCAGATCAGTGGCACGAATGGCGACAGTCATAAGGCGGAGCGGGCAGGGTCAAGCTGAACTTCCAGGTGGCGGGCCAGCAGCGCCATGGCCGTACACGCCAGCCAGTAAACCGCAGCAAGCCAGAGATAGACCTCCAGATAGCGACCGATGAATGCCGGATTCGCCAACAGGCTGCGGCTGATGCCCAGCAATTCCACCAAACCGAGAATGGCCATCAAGCTTGTGTTTTGCAGCAGACCCACCGCCTGGTTGGTGAGCGACGGAAGCGCGACCCGCAGCGCCTGCGGCAGCACCACCAATTGCAGCGATTGACGGGGCGACAGCCCCAGCACGGCTGCAGCCTCCCGCTGGGTGGGAGGAATCGCCTGCAGTCCACCACGCACATCCTCTGCGATGTACGCCGCTGCAAACAAGGCGAAGGCAACAACCGCCCGCAGAACCCGATTGATTTCAAGCCCTGGCGGCAGGAACAACGGAATCAGCAGTTGTCCAAAGAACAAAACCGCAATCAACGGCACAGCCCGCATCAACTCGATGTAAGCGGCGCTGCTCCAACGCAACACCGGCAGATCACTGCGCCGACCGAGAGCAAGAAGAATCCCCAACGGAAGTGCCAAAGCACCACTGCCTCCTGTGAGCAGCAGCGTGAGCGTGAGACCGCCCCAACTGCGCGTCCCCACCGGCAACAATCCCAAACCTCCGGCCAGAAGCCACAGTCCCAGCGGTGCCATCACGATCCAGAGCAATGGCAACCAGCGGCGAACCCAACCACGCTTCGGACCGACGAGGGTCAGCAGCGTGAGGGTGATCAATGCAGCCATCCACAGCAGCGGACGCCAGCGTTGATCCGCTGGAAAACTGCCCACCGCATACAGCGGCAGATTTGTGGTCACCACAGACCAGTCGGCCGCAACCAGCAGCCAATGCAGCATGGACCAGCCAGCCCAGCCCATTAGAGCCAGCAGCAGCAGGGTGATTCCACGGTCCAACCAACGGTTCATTAGCGGCTCCTGTTCAGACGACCCAGCACGGCACTGTTGAGGACAGCCATGCCACCGCTGATCAACAAATTCAGCAGCAGAAAGCTGAGCAGTAGCAGCAGGAAGCCTTCAATCGCATGGCCGGTTTGGGTGATGGTGGTGTCACTGACGGCGTAGAGATCGGCGTAGCCCACGGCAATCGCCAGGGTGCTGTTCTTGGCGAGATTGAGGTATTGACTCGTCAACGCAGGAAGAATCGCCGGCAGCGCCTGCGGCAAAACAATCCGACGCACACCAAGCCCTTCCCCAAGCCCAAGGCTACGGAAGGCCTCCCACTGGCCCCGTGGCACCGCATTGATCCCACCACGCACGATCTCTGCAATCGACGCACCTGTGAACACCGTGAGCCCGACAAGAACCGCACAAAATTCAACGCTGAGATTCAGACCCAACAGCTGAATGCCCTGATTCGAAAGCCGGATCAATCCACCGACAGGAACAGATGGAAGGCCAAGGAAGGCGACGAAATACCAGAACAGCAGCTGCAGGAGCAGAGGAACCTGACGAATCAAGGCCACATAGCCCCCGCCCAGGCTGCGCAGATGTCGGTTGCTGCTGCTGCGGGCTGCACCAGCAGCAACACCCAGGACGGTCGCCAACACCAGCCCTGCCGCGATCACCTTGAGGCTGTTCAGCCATCCGATGGTCAGAGCCCAGAGGTAGCTATCGGATGGGGCATAGGGGAGAGCTGTTTCCGCCAGAGCAAAACCAGCGGGTCGGCCCAGCCAGCCAAAACCAAGACCCAGACCCGTCCGGATCAAATTGACCGCCAGATTGTTAATCAGCAAAGCCAGCAGGCCGATCAGAACGGCGGCGACACCAACCTGAACCAGGAGACGACGCTGCCGCATCAAGTGAACGGTGGGGAAATCATCAAACCACCTTCACCGGCCAGGCGGTTCGCTCCCCGGGGAATCGCCACGGCACTGTCCAGTCCGAGATGACGGTTGTAGATCTCGCCATAGTTGCCGGTAGCACGGATCACCTGAACGACAAAGTCATCGGCGAGTCCGAGTTTGCGACCCAGGCCTGGATCCACACCCAGGAAACGCCGCAGCGAGGTCTGGGAGGGATCGGCTGCGGCTTGCTTCACCACCGCATCCACATTCGCTTGGGTGATGCCCCGTTCCTCGGCTTCGATCAGGGCGTTGACCACCCAGGTCATGGCATCACCCATGGGCTGGTCCCCCCCCACCACAGCTGGAGCCAGAGGCTCTTTGCTGATCCGGTCATCAAGGATCTGATGCGCTTGGGGATCACTGAACCCTGAGCGCGCCGCCGCCAGTTGCGAACGATCAGATGTCATAGCTTCGCAGCGCCCCTGGAGGTAGCCGCCCACCACCTGATTGAGATCCTGATACTTGATCGGTGTGTATGGAAGCCCCTGGGAGGCGAAGGCGTCGTTGAGGTTTTGCTCGGTCGTGGTGCCCGAGCCCACGCAAATGGACTTGCCGCTTAAATCCGCCAGTGAGCGCACTCCGCTGGCAGCATTCACCATCAGGCCCTGTCCGTCGTGGAACACCACAGGCCCGAAGCGCAGTCCATTGCCCCCCATTGCATCGCGGCTGAGGGTGTGGGTGGTGTTGCGGGACAACAGATCGATCTCGCCCGATCGCAGGGCCGTGAACCGCTCGGGCGCGGTTAAAGGCCGGTATTGAACCTTCTCAGCATCACCAACGAAAGCCGCAGCCATGGCACGGCAGATGTCGACATCCAGGCCGGTGTAACGCCCATCAGGATTGAGAAAACTGAAGCCTGGGATCTTGCCGCTCACTCCGCAAAGCAACTCGCCGCGCGCCTTGACCAGATCGAGACGAGAGCCAGCTGCGCTGTCCAGTGACGCGCAGGATGCAAGAAACGAGGACAACCCGGCCAACGCAACGATCAGAACACGAGAACTGGTTCGGAACATCAGCGTTGGGACGAATCGGGTGGGATTGTCCCAGATCCCGAGCACATCTCCCACAGCCGACCTACGTTCACGGCAATCAGCATGGCTGCAATGAAGGTCTGGGCCTGCCTTTTGGCCGGACTGATCGCTGGAATCACGGCTCCCGGTGCTCTCGCATGGGACAAGCATGACCGTGGGACCTACAACAACAAGATGGCGCTGTTGGGCTTTCTTCTCGAGAGTGCTCAGCAGCGGGCTGGCAGTGATGTTCAGACCCTTTGCCTTTTGATGAGCATCAGCAAGGACGTCACCGAGCGGTACGTGGCGACCAACCCCGAGGACGTGCAGATTCAGCAGAGGCTCATGGCGATGCGCCAGGACCTCAGGGCCTGTCTTGCCAACCAAGCCGAGGCTCATGCATGGGCTGATTCCTGACCGCCGATCCGCTCGAACAGATCAAGGCTTTCCTCGTTCAGGCCAATCACGCTGACAACAGACCCACCGCTGCGGTATTTCCGGATGACCTGATCCAGAGCAGCCACGCCGCTCTGGTCCCATATGTGGGCTTGAGAGAGGTCAATCGTGATGCGCTCGGGATGGTCGTGAAGGTCGAATCCCTGGAGGAAATACACCTTGCTGACGAAGAACAGCTGCCCCTGCACGCGGTACAGGCGCTCCAGATCACTAACCTCGACGGCTTCCACCTGAATCACCTTGGCCACCTTGCGGCTGAACAGAATTCCTGCCAGCGCTACACCAGCCAGCACGCCTAAGGCGAGGTTGTGCGGGGTGGTGAGCATCGTGACGGCGAAGGTTATCAGCATCACCGAGGTGTCGCTCTTGGGGATGCGACGCAGGTTGCGCAGACCGTTGATGTCAGCGGTGCTGACAGCGATGCTGATCATCACGGCCACCAGGGCCGCCATCGGAATTTGCTTGAGCCAGGGCCCAGCCAGCAGGATCATCGCCAGCAGGCTCACCCCTGAGAACAGAGTGGACAGTCGCGTGCGACCTCCGTTGTCCACATTCATCACGGACTGGCCCACGAGGGCACAACCGGCCATGCCACCAAACAGGGACGAGACGATGTTGGCGATGCCTTGACCCCGTGCCTCAACGTTTTTGTTGGTGGTGGTGTCGGTCTTGTCATCGAGGATGTCCTGGGTCAGGAAGGTTTCCATCAGACCCACCAGGGAGATGGCCAAGGCGGTGGGGAGCACCAAGCCAAGGGTGTCCAAGCTGAAAGGAACACCTCCTTCACCGAAGGGGAGACTGAAGGAGGGCAGACCTGCAGGAAGGGTGCCGAGGCTGCTGACCGTGGGGATGTCGAAGCTGAATCCCAGGCTGATGGCGGTTAACGCAATGATGGCCACCAGCTGTGAAGGCACCACCCGGGTCAAACGGGGAAGGCCATAAATGATCACCAGGCCCAGCAGGACCAAGCCCCAGACGACGGGGATCTGGCCGCCATGGGGAAGCAACGACGAGGCCCCATGGTCACCATCTCCAGCGTGAAGGTTGAGGCCGAGCTGGGGCAGCTGGGCCTGAAAAATCAGCAAGGCCAGCGCATTGACGAAACCGCTCAGCACCCCTTGGGGAACAAAGCGCATCTGATAGGCAAGACGCAGATACCCCCAGAGGATCTGCAGCAGACCCGTCACCAACCCCGCCACCATCAGGTACTGGACGCCCAGGCCTGGCCCCCGGGCTTCACCGGTGGCCACAAGACTTGTCATCAACAGCGCCGTGGAGCCAGTGGCAGAGGTGATCATGGCCATGCGACCACCCACGACGGCGATGGTCAGCGACAGGCAGAAGGCTCCGAACAGGCCCACTTTGGGGTCCACCCCAGCGATCCCCGAGAAGGCAATGGCCTCAGGAATCATCGCGAAAGCCACCACCAGACCCGAGAGCAGGTCTTTGCTGGGGTTAGCCAACCACTGATTCGCCAGGGTTGGGTTGGATCGCTTGGCCATCAATGGATGCCGGTTAGCGGCGACCGTAAATCAGAGCGTCGGCAGGGTGCCTGCTGGATCCAAGCGCTGTTTCAGCTTTCGCAAGTCGGACAACCAAGGGCCGAACGCTGCCTCCAACTCCTTGTGATGGAAGGGCAGATGGTCATGAAACTGCGCCAGATGCACACCAGGGCAGACCGGCTGGAGGATCTGCCAGACCGCCTCCAACCAAGCAAGGCTGCGCCTCTGGCCCTGGGCATCTCCCGGAGTCCAGACGGCGGTGATCCATGGTTTCCACTCGGCATTGCGGTGCACGAACGAGCTGGTCTCCACGGCAGCCTTTTGCGTCGCCCCCCCAAGCTGCTGGCAGGCCAGGCTGCAAAACGGATGAGGACGGTGCTGCAGCAGACGGCGTAAATCCGGCATCAAAGCCCCCCAGAGCTCAGCAGCTGCGGGCCCCAGCAAACCAACCACCTCCGTATGAGATCGAGGAGGCATCGGGGCTGATCCCCGCAGGGGTGGGAGCTGATGCAGGCCTTCGATCTTCTGTGCATCGGTCCAAGGGGCATCGGCAATCCGGAGCAACTGCACCGCGTCAGCGCTCTCCCAATGCCACTGCAAACAGGCGCTGGAGTCGGTCTCTTCCGCCTGGAGCATGAGCTCAGGCAGTTGATCCGGAGACACCACGCATTGCTCCAGCCAAAGCGGCACAAGCGGCTGGGTGGCCATGCGCAGCGCGCTTACCACGCCCAGAAATGGCGCGGCACCACACAGGCCCCTCCACTCCAGCGATCCAGCATCGACCACACGAGACAACGCAAAGGGGCTGCCATCACCCCAGACCCCCTGGATCTCGAGCACTTGATCAACCGCGAGACCCAGCTGCCGGCTCAGCGGCCCCATGCCACCCGTGAGCACGTAGCCAAGCCCAGGCAACCCCGACAAACCCGCAGCCACGCTTCGGCCGTGGGGAAGTAAGGCCTCCAGCACCGCTCCCATGCGGCAGCCCGCTCCAATCCAGACCGACTGATCAGCGGGCTGCCACTCCAGACGTTGGAAATGGGTTTGAAGATCGAGGGTCCAGTGGTCAGCCACAGCGGCGCGAGATGTGGTGCCCCCGCCACAGATACGGAGCGGCCTGGGGCCGCTCCAGTTCTGAACCAAAGCAGCCAACTCCGCTGGTCGGGGGGAGAGCAGACCGGATCGCCGCGCATCAGCCGCCTGCGCACTGAAGAAAACGGGACGGTCTGAATCCATTGCGATGCGACCGATATCATCAAACCATTGGAACAGCAGAGCGACCTTTTGGCCGAACAGCACGCGGAAACCGGCAACGAGCGTCTTGGCGTTCTGATCTGCGGCCACGGCAGTCGCAACCGACTGGCCGTTGAAGAGTTCGCCCAGATGGTGGACGCCCTGCGGCCTCGGCTCGCCCCGATGCCGGTGGAACACGGCTACCTGGAATTTGCCCGTCCCATCCTTCGCGATGGCCTTGAAGCCCTGCGGCAGAAAGGCGTTACCAAGGTGCTGGCTATACCAGCCATGCTTTTCGCCGCAGGGCATGCCAAGAACGACATCCCCTCGGTTCTGAACACCTACACGGCCGAAACGGGTTTACCGATCGATTACGGCCGGGAACTGGGAGTGGACCGGTTGATGGTGTCGGCCGCCGGAGCCCGCGTTCAGGAGTGCCTGGATGCGGCGAAGCACGACGTTCCCCTGGCCAAAGCCCTGCTCGTGGTGGTGGGTCGAGGCTCCTCGGATCCAGACGCCAACTCCAACGTGGCCAAGGTGACGCGGTTGCTGGTGGAAGGATTTGGTTTCGGCTGGGGAGAAACGGTGTACTCGGGCGTGACCTTCCCCCTGGTGGAACCGGGGCTGCGTCACGCCGTGAAACTGGGCTTCCGCCGGGTGGTGGTTGTGCCCTATTTCCTCTTTTCAGGGGTTCTGGTGAGCCGAATCCGCCAACACACCGAGCTGGTGGCTGCCGATCATCCCGAGGTGGATTTTCTCTCTGCGGGCTATCTGGGCGACCACACCCTGGTAGTGGACACCTTCAAAGAACGTGTCGAGGAGGTGTTGCGGGGGGACACCGCCATGAACTGCTCGCTCTGCAAGTACCGCGCCCATGTGCTGGGCTTCGAACAGGACGTGGGACGCGCCCAGGAAAGCCACCACCACCATGTGGAAGGCCTTGCGGAAAGCTGCACGCTCTGCGAATTGGAGTGCACGGGTGCCTGCCAACCCGACGGCATCCCGATTGCCCATGACCACAGCCACCCTTCAGAGCACAGCCATGGGTCAGACCACAGCCATGACCACCACCACCCCCCTTATCCCCACGCCGATCACCCCCTTGGGCCGGTAACGCTGCAACGCAGAAGCGACACTCCTAAGAATTGAGTCCATAACCCTTAAGGGAAACCGTTTCTCAGTCACCAATGACACGGTTCTCGAAAGCGACAGCAGCGACGAAGCAAAGATCAGGTTTTCTTATAGAAATTGCTCCACCAAGGTTCACCCTCTTTTTCCCCAAAAAACAACGGAGTTTTCCACAGGCTGACATTGGCTTGCCGGCTGTGACGGTCAACCTGTGAATTTCCGAGGGGATCGTTCCGCCGGGTTGACAGACCGTCTATTCGGCCTAGGTCAACCCAGCTTCGACATTTTCCTTGCGCTCAAACCCAGTCACAGCCTGCTGTCTCATCTCGTCTCACCCGCAATTCAACAAATGGCGACGGCTTTGACGCAAGCACCCGTTGTGTGGCTTTCTTGGAGGGCGTTGGACAGGGACAGGCTGGAAGGAATGAATCGAAATCACCTTGAGCGATGCCATGAAAAGGGGACCACTGAGCGCGGTACTGCTGCAAAAGCCAGCTACGTGAGCCTGGAAACGGAAATCCCCGAGGTGCTCTATCGAGGCATGAAGGACTTCCTCGGGGAGAACCCCACCTGGGACCAATACCGCGTGATGAGTTCTGCTCTTGCCCACTTTCTGTTTCAGAACGGCTGTGACGACCGCGCTGTAACCGAGCGCTATCTCGACGATCTGTTCATCCGCCCCGACCACTGAGGGCCAACAGGCAGGCCCGACGGCTCAAGGCCATCATTGTCAGCGTTGGGCTTTGCCAGGCTGACGTGGGCCAGCAGGCACCATCCACCACCAGAACGTTGGGAGCTCCCCAAAGACGGTTGGAGGAATCAACAACGCTGCTAGTCACACTGGCCCCCATCGCAGCCCCACCCACCTCGTGGATGTAGTAGCCAGGGGGGGCTGCACCGTCAGACAGCGCAACAGCTCCTCCTAGGAAAGGCTCAACCAAGGGCAGGTGGAAGAGGTCTTTGATCGATTTGGCTTCGCCTCCGGCGGCGGTAATGCAGGCCTGGATCGAGGCGCGCATGTGCCTCACCATGGCCAATTCATTGCTGCTCCAACGGCAAGCAATCGAGGGGACACACACGCCCCAGCGGTCCGTGCGCTCACTCAAGGTCACCCTGTTGTCAGCCCGCGGGAGAACTTCGCCATGACCAATCAGGAACCCGGTGATGCTCGAAGGGCAACGCCGTAACCATCGCGGCGGATCAAATCGTCCAATGCCACCCCAGAGGCCGTAGCCGCCCTGAAAATCAGCCGATGGCAGGTGTCGGCCAAAGGGAACAAAAAAGCTTCCAGCCCCCGTGAGCATCGGCTGTTCCCCCGGAACAGGCTCGGGGAAGGCAAAAAACTGCGATGTGGAGACATGGTCCATCAAGCGTGTGCCCAGTCGTCCTGAAGGGTCGTCCAAACCGTTGCTCTGTTCGCCACGATGGGAGCGCAACAGGATGGAGACGGTCTGAATCGTGGACGCAGCCAGGACCACGAGATCCGCCTTCAACTCCCTGCGGTTGCCATTGGATTGGTCAACGGCAACCACACCAATGGCTTTATCTCCGCCGGCATCCATCAACAGATGCTCGACCAAATGCGCAGAGAGCAGCTGGGTGCGTCCTGTGGCCATGGCGCGAGGAAGGCTGCTGCCGCGACTGCTGGAACGGGGCCAGGCGGGATCCTCTCCTTGCGGCGCCGGACCAAACCCCCTTGAGGGAATCACGGGATACCCCAACCGTTGCCGCACAGCATCTGCAAAACGCTGTTCCGCCGGCGTCGCCGCCAGAGCCGGTTGCATGTCGCCATCCGGCAGATGATTTAAACCATCACGCCCACCGTGAACACCCAGCCAGCGCTCCAGTTCGGCGTAGTGAGGAGTCAGCTCACCGCTGCGCAAAGGCCAACTGACCTGTTCACCCTCCACATCCACACCGGCCAGATCCTCATCCGAGAGACGCAGGGTGATGCCACCCCAGGTGAGGCTGCGGCCGCCAACCTGCAGGCCTCGCGTCCACAGAAACGGCTGATCCGCCGGGTGCTCGTAGGGATGCAGACGCTCGTCGGCATACAGACGAGGGTTGGCTTTCCAATAGCCGGGATGCTGGGACTGCTGGCGATGGCTGCCGCTGGTCAGGCCCACGATCCGCCGCAGCAGATTTCCTGGTTCAGTCCCGAAGGCCTGGTTGTTGCTGAGGTCAGGTCCTGCCTCCACCACGAGCACCCTCGCTCCTGCTTCGGCCAGGGTCATGGCGGCCACGCCGCCACTCGCTCCCGAGCCAACAACAATGGCGTCCCAGGGGCCATCGCAGTTCATGGAGCGACTGCTCATGGGGGTACGAAAGACAAAAAAAAATCTCCCGGAAGGGAGATTATTGATTCAATCAGATTTGGTGGCGGGGGGGAGATTTGAACTCCCGACCTTCGGGTTATGAGCCCGACGAGCTACCAGACTGCTCTACCCCGCGACAACCCAAAAATCATACATGTCGGTGTCGCAGGTGACAGCAAAGTCACGACTGCAAGGCACCGGACACGCTGAGTTTGACGCTTGGGTTCACAACCAGCACCTGCTCATCGAGCTCATCAAGCCCCATGGGTGTTAGCCACTCAAGTTGACGCAACAGATGCAGAGCAACCGCTTGCTTGGCACGACGGGAGCCGTCTTCCACCTTGATGGCTACTCCAAGACCTTCGCCAACGCGACTGAGGCATTGAATGCCCTCTGCACCGCCCTTGCTCAAGACCTGACCATGGCTGCGCCGCATCAGCTCGGTGTCGAAACGACCCTCACCGGCCACAAGGTCGGCGTGACTCAGCATCGCCCGACTGATCTGCTCGAGTTCGGCATGTTGTGAGGCACCGAGGTGGGCATAGAGCAAGGCCATCTGAGCCAACTGCAACACCAGGGTGGGAGCACCACAGTCATCCCGTTCGGCAACCAATTCCTCAGCAGGCAAGCCGATCAGTTCAGCGACCCTGCGGTTCACCTCAACCTGCAGCGGATGGTCCTGCTGCAGATAGGTCTCGATCGGCCAGCCCATCTTTCGGCTGGTGGCCAGGAAGGCAGCGTGCTTGCCGGAACAATTGTGCTGAAGGGGACTGTCAGCCCCATTCGGCACAGGGCATTGAAGTGATGAGCTGTCCAACTCCGCTTTCCAGAGCAACCGGAAGGCTTCCCGGGCGTGGGCATTGGTGCCCGCATGGGACGCGCAGCTGATGGCGATGCCCCGCTCATCAACATCCAGCTGGTCGGCTGTTCCACTGCTGAGGAACGGCAGGGCCTGAAAGGGCTTCAGAGCCGAGCGAATGAAACTTTCCAACCCGGCGTTCCCCGCCGACATCAACACCCGTCCTCGGCCATCACAGACAACGGCATGGACGCGGTGCACCGATTCCGTGATCGAGCCGCGTCGCAAGCAGACTTCCAAAGGGGCTGACCCGGACCGGGCTGCAGGGCTGAAGCCCGAAGGCAAAGTCATCGGACACCCCGATTGGTTCAGAGAGCCTGACAGAGACTGGCGCCGGCCAGCATCAAACCCGCCGAGGTGGCCATGGCTCGTCCCAGACGACCCAGGATCGGGCGAACCTCATGCCGGGCCACCAACAGATCCCGTTCCCGCCAGGACAGAGGCTTTTCCCAGGTCTGTCCGTCGTACCAGCCGGATTCCTCATAGTCGACGGACTCACGCAGAAGCCGCTGCATGACATAGGTCCAGCCCAGCCATTGCCGCACCAGCAACAGCAAAGGGAGCACAAGAGCGGCCACAGCGGCGGCTGCCAGAAGCCGGGGCGGGTCCTGCTTCAGGGTCCAGCTCCCACTGGCGATCAGGCTGCACACCGGCAGCATTAGCAGCCAAAAGCCCGTAAGGCGTTGCCCGAGACGAGGTTCTTGACCCGCTGGCCAGGAGAAGAACCATGACTCACAGAGTTGCTGGAATTCTTCAAGAGGCCGCTGCTCCGGTGGGACGGGGCAGGACACCGCTTCAGACATGGATCAAGCGGTTACTGCACCGACGGTAAGAAGGTTCGGCTTTCGCCGTGACTCCAGAAGGCCTCAAGGTCGTAGTAGCCGCGCTCATCGGGCATCAGCACGTGAACGATCACATCGCCGTAATCAAGAAGCGCCCAGCGACCCTCATTCAGCCCTTCTTTACGCAAGGGAAGCAGGGCTGCCTCAGTCTCCAGGCGATCTTCAACCGACCGGGCAATGGCACGCACCTGAACGTCGGACTGACCGCCTGCGATCACCATCCAATCCGCCAGGCTGGACACCTCATCGACACGGATCAGACGGATGTCGGTGGCCTTGCGGTCATCACAGGCATCGGCCACCAGTTCAGCAAGCTTTTCGCTATCCATAAACGTTCTCGCTGGTAACGGAGCTGCGTGAGCCCTCCTGTTGGGCCATTTCAGCTCTGGCCTTGCTGGCACTCTTGCGCAGCGCCTCAAGGCGGTCTTCGTAGTAGCTGCGGCGGCGCTTCTTGCGGGTCTTTTCGACCAGCTCCTTCAACGCGCCCCCAAGACTGCGATAGGCGTTCGGCACGCTGTACCCAAATCGGCAGGCCAGGTCGATCGCCCGCTCGTCGGCACTGATGGCGTCCTGCAGGCGTTTCTCGGAATTGTTCTTCAGGTAGAGCCGGTACCCCGCAAAGCCGGACAAGCCAAGGGCCATCAACAGCAGCAGGCCATCTTGAACCCACAATTCACCGATGGCACCACCCAGGCCGATGGCCAGAGCCGCCATCTCCCACCCATCCCGGGGAATAGTGTCGTTCTGGATCCGACCGACCTCATGCCAGAACAGCAAGTTCCGGTGATCCAACGCAAGGGCATCCCATTCATCGAGATCCACCTGGATCTCCACTTCATCCCTGCCAATCTCCTCAAGGGTGATGAGGGGAGGATCGACTGCAGCAGCTGATTCCACAAACACCCAGCTCTGCATTTCTGGTGGCAGCAGCCCCTTCAGGCGCTGGAGCTCACTCATTGCAACTCTGGTGCTGATCTTCCATCACCGTAGCGAGGCCAAGTCCCCTAGTTGGGGCGAGGCCGCGTGAGAGGCTTGATCTGTTTGGCCAAGGACGATTTCCCATGCCGAGGCGGTCTGATCTGCGTCGCATTCTCCTGCTGGGATCTGGTCCGATCGTGATCGGTCAGGCCTGTGAGTTCGATTACTCCGGAACTCAGGCCTGCAAGGCCCTCAGAGCCGAGGAATTCGAAGTCATCCTGATCAACTCCAATCCGGCGTCGATCATGACCGACCCGGAGATGGCGGACCGCACCTACATCGAGCCGCTCACGCCGGACGTCGTGACGCGGGTGATCGAAAAAGAGCGGCCAGATGCTCTGCTGCCAACCATGGGCGGGCAGACCGCCCTCAACCTGGCGGTCACCCTGGCGGAAAACGGCACCCTCGAACGCTTTGGCGTCGAGTTGATCGGTGCCGACCTCAAGGCGATCCAAAAGGCGGAAGACCGTCTGCTGTTCAAGCAGGCCATGGAGCGCATCGGGGTGAAGGTTTGCCCTTCGGGCATTGCCTCATCCCAGGAAGAAGCTGAAGCCGTGGGAGCCGCGATCGGAAGTTTCCCCCGGATCATCAGGCCCGCCTTCACCCTGGGGGGAAGTGGCGGGGGCATTGCCTACAACCCCGAGGAATATGCAGCGATCTGCAAGAGCGGACTTGAGGCGAGTCCGGTGTCACAGATTCTGATCGAGCAATCGCTCCTGGGCTGGAAGGAATTCGAGCTTGAGGTAATGCGTGATCTGGCGGACAACGTCGTGATCGTCTGCAGCATCGAAAATCTCGACCCCATGGGGGTGCATACGGGGGATTCGATCACGGTGGCTCCCGCCCAGACCCTCACGGACCGGGAGTACCAGCGGTTGCGCGACCAGTCGATCGCCATCATTCGGGAGATCGGCGTCGCAACGGGCGGCAGCAACATCCAGTTCGCGATCAATCCCGACAACGGCGACGTTGTGGTGATCGAAATGAATCCCAGGGTGAGCCGATCATCGGCCCTGGCCAGCAAGGCCACCGGTTTCCCGATCGCCAAGATCGCCGCTCGCCTCGCCGTCGGCTACATCCTCGACGAAATCCTCAACGACATCACCGGCAAGACGCCTGCCTGCTTCGAGCCGACGATTGATTACGTCGTCACCAAAATCCCCCGCTTCGCCTTCGAAAAATTCCGAGGCAGTCCGGCAGTACTCACCACTTCAATGAAATCGGTGGGAGAAGCGATGGCCATCGGCCGCTGTTTCGAAGAGTCGTTCCAGAAAGCCATGCGTTCCCTGGAAACCGGGTTCTCGGGCTGGGGAGGCGACCGGGAAGAACCGGAGCTCACTGATGGTGAGTTGGATCGTCAGCTGAGGACCCCCTCTCCGGAGCGCATCCTCAGCGTGCGCACAGCAATGGTGCGAGGACGCAGCGATGAGGAGATTCATCAGATCAGCAGGATTGACCCATGGTTCCTCGCCAAACTGCGTCGGATCATTGAGGCGGAGGCCAGGCTGATCAAAGGCAAAAGCCTGGATCAGCTGGATGCCGACAGCCTGTTTGAAGCCAAGCAGCTGGGTTTTTCAGACCGACAGATCGCCTGGCACACCAACAGCGACGAATTGTCTGTGCGTCAGCGGCGGCATCAGCTCGAGGTTCGCGCCGTCTTCAAAACCGTCGACACCTGCGCAGCGGAGTTCGCCTCCTCCACTCCTTATCACTACTCGAGCTACGAACGTCCCTTGCAGACCCTGCAGGCTGACGGATCCCTCAAGCCACTTCCCGCTTCAACTGAGGTGAGTCGCCGTGAGGGCGGCCGCAAGATGATGATCCTCGGTGGTGGACCCAACCGGATCGGGCAGGGCATCGAATTCGACTATTGCTGCTGTCATGCCTCCTTTGCGGGGCAGGACCAGGGGATCACCACAGTGATGGTGAACAGCAATCCTGAAACGGTATCCACCGATTACGACACCAGCGACAGCCTCTACTTCGAACCGCTCACCCTGGAGGACGTTCTCAATGTGATCGAAGCGGAGCGTCCTGATGGCGTGGTGGTGCAATTCGGTGGACAGACGCCTCTGAAACTCGCGATTCCCCTGCTGCGCTGGCTGGACAGTGATGAGGGGCGCGCCACAGGCACCAGCATCTGGGGCACCTCCCCTGAATCGATTGACCGGGCCGAGGACCGCGAGCAGTTCGAAGCCATCCTCCGCGATCTGAACATCCGCCAACCTCGCAACGGCTTGGCACGCAGCGAGGAGGAAGCACGGGCCGTGGCCACACGAGTGGGCTACCCGGTCGTCGTGCGTCCCTCCTACGTCCTGGGCGGGCGGGCCATGGAGGTGGTGTTCGACGAAGAGGAACTCAACCGCTACATGCGCGAAGCCGTGCAGGTGGAGCCGGACCATCCGGTGCTGATTGACCAGTATCTCGATAATGCTGTTGAAGTGGATGTGGACGCCCTCTGCGATCACACCGGAGCTGTGATCGTCGGTGGGCTGATGGAGCACATCGAACCGGCGGGAATCCATTCCGGAGACTCAGCCTGCTGCCTGCCCGCGGTTTCCCTCGGCGAGGCGGCACTGAACACGATTCGTGAGTGGAGTCGCTCCCTGGCGCAAACGCTCGAAGTGCGGGGTCTTATCAACCTCCAGTTCGCCGTGCAGCGCAACACCGATGGATCTGAAGTGGTCTACATCATCGAAGCCAACCCCCGCGCCTCCAGGACGGTTCCCTTCGTCGCCAAGGCCACAGGTCAACCTCTCGCTCGCCTGGCAACCCGACTGATGGCGGGCGAAACCCTGACCGACATCGGCATGACCAGCGAGCCAAAGCCGCCGCTTCAGTCGATCAAGGAGGCGGTGCTGCCGTTCCGGCGCTTCCCGGGGGCAGACACGGTGCTCGGACCGGAAATGCGCTCCACGGGAGAGGTGATGGGATCCGCCAACAGTTTCGGCGCGGCCTATGCCAAGGCTGAACTCGGCGCTGGAGAAGCGCTGCCCACCCAGGGGACGGTGTTCCTCTCCACCCACGACCGTGACAAACAGGCTCTGGTGCCCATTGCCGCTCGGCTGATCGAACTCGGGTTCGATGTGACGGCCACCTCAGGCACGGCTCAGGCGCTCGCCAACGCCGGGTTGAAGGTGCAATCGGTGCTCAAGGTTCATGAGGGGCGCCCCAATATCGAGGATCAGATCCGCTCCAATCAGGTGCAGCTGGTAATCAACACACCGATCGGCCGTCAAGCTGCTCATGACGACAAGTACCTGCGTCGGGCAGCGCTCGATTACGCCGTTCCAACGGTGACGACCCTTGCGGGAGCGCGGGCAGCGGTGGAGGCGATCTCTGCGCTCCAGCAACAGCCGAGGCTCAGCATCCACGCCCTGCAGGACGTGCACGCCATTCAGCGTTAGGCCACCGGTAGGGTTGCTGAAGCCACCTCACCGTTGTGACAGCCTCCGTTCCCGTTAAGCCTGGAAGCGACCTGCGTGATGACTTCCGTCGCGCCTACGAGAACCGCTACACCTGGGAGCCTGGATTCTCCGGCTATCGCGGCCGCTGCATCTGGCAACAGGGCGATCAACGGGTCGAGGGCACGTTTGAGATCGGCGCCGATCTCAAAGCCAAGGTGCAAGGCATTGAAAACGAAGAGATTCTCAAGGCAGTGAATTCCCAGCTCTGGGAAGTAGCGATCCATCGCGTGCGTCGCAGCTTCGAGCAGACCCACGGTGAGAACACCTTCACTGCTGGCGACACCAACGATGTGGGAACCGAAGTGCTCGTCGGTGGCAAGGGTGTCGGGGACAAGTACCGCATCAAGGATGACGTGGTGACCATGGTTCACCGTCACATCCACGGCACCGTCGTGACGATCTACACCACCGATGTCACCGACACGGGTGCGGGCTACCTCAGCCACACCTACACCAGTCAGTACGCCGACCCAGCGACGGGAGAAACCAGGGGCGGCCGCAGCAGCTTCCAAGACAGCTTCGCTCCTCTGCCTGGAGATGGCCCCTGGGTGCTGACCGAGCGGGTTGTGAGCACCGAGGCCCATGGCGATACCCCCGCCGGAAGCCAGACCTTCCGTTTTGAAGATCTCGAATCGCTCTGAGTTGATTGCCGGTGCAAGCCGGCTATGAGACGATCCGCCCAAACCTGTTGAAAGGCATGGGCGGATTCGAGTCGACCATTCAGGCCATCAATGGCCCGATCAACAGCATCGTCTGGGGATGGCCCACCGTCCTTTTGATTGCCGTGACGGGCATTCTTTTGATGGTGGGCCTGCGGTTTATGCCGCTGCAACGGCTGGGCTATGGCATCTCGATGATGCTGCGGCCGGCTGCATCACAAACGGAAGGGGAGATCACCCCCTTTCAAGCGCTGATGACGTCGTTGTCGGCCACGATCGGCACGGGAAACATCGCCGGTGTGGCCGGAGCCATCGCCGTTGGTGGCCCCGGCGCCGTCTTTTGGATGTGGATCATCGCGATCTTCGGCATCGCCACCAAGTACGCCGAAGCAGTGCTCGCGGTTCAGTTCCGCGAAACCGATGGAGACGGCAACCACGTTGGTGGGCCGATGTACTACATCCGCAACGGACTCGGCAGCGGCTGGAGCTGGATGGCGGGCCTGTTTGCCCTCTTCGGCATGTTGGCGGGATTTGGCATCGGCAATGGGGTTCAGGCCTTTGAGGTGTCATCTGCCCTAAGCCTGATCGGCATCCCGAAGCTGGCCACCGGAGTCGTTTTGGCGGCCCTGGTCTTTGCTGTCGTTATCGGGGGGATCAAGCGCATCGCCCAGGCGGCCTCCGCCATTGTTCCGTTGATGTCGATCCTTTACGTCGCTGCATGCCTTCTGGTGTTGTTGGCCAATCTGGGCAGCGTGCCTGAAGCCTTCGTCACGATTTTCTCCAACGCCTTCTCCGGCCAAGCCGCTGCCGGTGGTGCCCTCGGTCAGGTGGTGCTGATGGGCTTCAAACAGGGCATCTTTTCGAATGAAGCGGGCCTCGGCAGCGCTCCGATCGCTCACGCAGCCGCCAAAACCGATGATCCCGTTCGCCAGGGCACTGTAGCCATGCTGGGCACCTTCATCGACACCCTGATCATCTGCACGATGACCGCTTTGGTGATTATAACCACCAAAGCCAATCTGATCCTCGATGCAGCCGGCGACAAACTCAGTGGAGCAGACCTCTCCATCGCTGCCTTCAACACCGGCATCGCCGGCAGCGGCCTGGTGGTGACCCTGGGATTGGTGGTCTTCGCCTTCACCACCATTCTCGGCTGGAGCTTCTACGGCGAGCGCTGCACCACCTATCTGTTCGGCGACTCCGCCGTTCTGCCCTTTCGTCTGACTTGGGTGGCTGTCGTCGTGATTGGTGCT
Source organism: Synechococcus sp. CC9605 (assembly GCF_000012625.1). NCBI lineage: Bacteria > Bacillati > Cyanobacteriota > Cyanophyceae > Synechococcales > Synechococcaceae > Synechococcus > Synechococcus sp. CC9605. The sequence goes on from NC_007516.1 coordinate 1,662,069, forward strand.
GTTGCCGGCGACCGCGGCGTGATCTGGTCGATAGCAGACACCCTGAACGGCCTGATGGCTCTCCCCAACCTCGTGGCATTGATCCTGCTATCCGGAACTGTGTTCAAACTCACCAAGGCCTACAGCTTCAGCGACTGAGCACAGCGGCGAACAATAAAAAAGGGGGGCTGTTGAGCCCCCCTTTTTAGTCGTCAGACGATCAACCCTGATCGGGCAACGGAGCGACGGACTTGAGCTTTTCATTGAGCTCTGTGGCCAGGCTCTGGCGGCCCACCGCCAGCACCTTGAGGGTGTCTTCGTGCATCCGCAGCTGAGCGTCGGCAACCTGCATGCCACGCACAAGCTCCTTGAGCTCGTTGGGAAGCGTATTCAGGTCGTAGCGCTTGCCCTCAAAGGTCAAGACAGGGTTCTGGGCTGCAGAGTCAGTCATCGTTCATCGCCGGGATGGCGGTGTACCGGCGGCCAGATCGTAGAGGGATTCAGGACTTTTGCCGATCTCGAATGAACTGTCGTTCGCACAGTTCGCGGTAACGCCCACCACGCTGCATCAAGTCGTCGTGGGTGCCTCGATCGACAACCGCTCCTTTTTCAAGAACCACAATGCGATCGGCCTCCTGAACCGTGGCCAGACGGTGGGCGATCACCAACACCGTTCGTCCCTTCATCGCCTGCTTCAGACCGAGTTGCACCGCAGCCTCCGCTTCAGCATCGAGGGCACTGGTGGCTTCATCCAGCAGCAGCAGCGCTGGATTACCAAGCACTGCCCGGGCAATGGCGATCCGCTGCAGTTGTCCACCGGAAACATTGGTTCCCCGTTCCTCGAGCTGAGTGTCATACCCCTGGGGCAAGGCACGGATGAAATCATCCGCATTGGCCAAGCGAGCCGCATCGCGAACCTCGTCATCGGTCGCACGGCGCCCGAAACGAATCGCTTCGGCAATGGTTCCGGAGAACACGGTGGTGCGCTGCGGAACCAGGGCCACCTGCTGACGCAGCTCTCGGGCGCGCATCAAGCTGATGTCCGTGCCGTCGAGACGGATCTCGCCCTGTTGCACCGTGTTGAACCGCAGCAGGAGCGACAGCAAGGTGCTTTTGCCCGCACCAGAGGGGCCAACAATGGCCAACACCTGGCCCGCATCCACCCGCAGATTGAGTTGATGCAGCACCGGCTGGGCTGGGTCATAGCCAAAGCTCACCTGGTCAAAGACCAGATCGCCCCGGAGAGCACCGATGGATTGCGCCTCGGCTGGATCCGCAGCCTCCTGAGGCTCTCGCTCGATCTCCCGCAGACGTCGCAGCGACGCCTGACCCTGCTGGAATTCGTTGAAGTTGTTGGTGACGTGGGCAATGGGATCGATCAGCACGATCAGCCCCGTCAGGTAACTGCTCAACCCTGCAATGCTCAGATCACCGGTCTGGATCCGCCAGGCTCCGAGGGCCAGCACGGCAAACAGACCAACCACCTCGATGATGCCAACCACCGGATGCTGGAGCGCCACAAGGCTGTAGGTGCGGTGGCGTGCCTGCCTGTGTTGGTCGATTTCTGTCTCGAAACGGTCCTGCAGCCAGGGCTCGGCGGCAAAAGCACGCACCAGGGGCAAACCTTCGATGGCCTCACCCAGCAGACCGGCCAGTTCGCTCACCTTTTTCTGACTGCGTTCCGTGGCCGCCATCACGCGAGCACCGAACAGGCTGATCAGCCAGACGATCACCGGCGCCAGCAACAGGATGGCCAGCGTCAGTTTCCAGTCGAGCCATAGCATCATCCCCAGCACAGCAACCAGCTGAAGCACGCTGGGGACCGTGTCGTGGATGGTCTTATACAGCACCTCGCTAACGCGATCCGCGTCTTCGGTGAAGCGGTAGGTGAGGTCGCCGGCCGAGAGCTTCTCCAACGCCCCGAGCTCCACGGTCTGCAGGCGGCGAAACAGATCGCGCCGTAAGTCCTGGCTCACCAGCAGTGCAGGCCCGGCAAGGAGAGAGTCCTGACCGAACTGGGCGATTTTCTGAACAGCAAAAATCAGCAATGCCAGTCCGATCAGCTGAAGCACACGGACGAGATCACCCGATCCCAACGCAGGAAACAAATCTCCAGCCAGCTGGACGAGCAGCGGGAAGCTGCCGACGTAAATCACCATGCAGCAGCCTCCCCAGAGCAGTTCCCGCAGGTGGGGGCGAAGCAACGGCAGCAGCCGGCGGAATCCGGCCTGGGATGGGGTCAGCATCGCGGCACAGTATCAATGGTGAGCTCAGAACTCTCTCCAATGAAGCTGGATCAGTTCCTGAAATGGAAGGGTTGGGTCTCCACCGGCGGTGAAGCGAAGCAACGCATCCAGATGGGTGAAGTGGAGGTGAATGGAAGCGTTGAAACCCGGCGGGGACGTCAGCTTTCTCCGGGAGATCGGGTTGTGCTTGCTGGTGAGGAGTCCGTTGTCGGGGATGAAAACGCGACCGGGCCGTAAGTTGGCTGCCACATTCCATGGGGAAGCAAGGCGTGCGCAGACCGGTGATCGCTGGCAACTGGAAGATGCACATGACCTGTGCACAGTCGCGGGAGTTCATGGAAGCCTTCCTGCCATTGATTGCTGACACCCCGGACGACCGCGACCTGGTGCTGGCACCGCCCTTCACGGCCCTGTCGACCATGGCGGAACTCAGCCGGAATTCCCGCGTCTGCCTGTCGAGCCAGAACGTGCACTGGGAAGGTCAAGGTGCCTTCACTGGAGAGATCTCCCCAGCGATGCTCAAGGAGCATGGTGTGACCCACACAATCGTGGGCCACAGCGAACCGCGGAAATACTTCAGTGAAAGTGACGAGCAGATCAACCACCGGGCCAGGTCATCCCAGTCCAACGGTCTGATTCCGATCGTTTGCGTTGGCGAAAGCGATGAGCAACGAGAACGGGGCGAAGCCGAACGGGTGATCCGCCGCCAGATCGAGCAGGGCCTGGAGGGTCTCGATGCCGAAAAATTAGTGGTGGCCTACGAACCGATCTGGGCGATTGGCACAGGCAAAACCTGCGCTGCCGAAGAAGCCAACCGCATCTGTGGTCTGATCCGAAGCTGGGTGGGCTCCCCCGATCTGGTGATTCAGTACGGCGGCTCCGTCAAACCCAGCAACATTGATGAATTGATGGGCATGAGCGATATCGACGGGGTGCTGGTGGGGGGTGCTTCCTTGGAGCCCGAAAGCTTTGGACGGATTGCCAACTACCAAGCGGCTTGATTCAGGCGGCTGGCCCCAGGGTTGGCGCCAACGCACAGCCGTGATGGGGGTGATCAACGTCACCCCAGATTCCTTCAGTGATGGAGGGAGATTTCTGGCGAGCGAACGGGCTCTTGCTGAAGCTCAGCGGCAACTGAGCCGCGGAGCGGACGTGTTGGATTTGGGAGCGCAAAGCACCCGCCCCGGCGCAGAGGAGGTGGGCGCCGATGAGGAGTTGCGACGGCTTCTACCTGCGCTGAAGAGCATCCGGCAGCACTGCCCAGAGGTGCTGATCTCCATCGACACGTTTCTGGCGCCGGTGGCCGCCAAGGCACTGGACGCAGGTGCGAACTGGATCAATGATGTGAGCGGCGGCCGGCGGGATCCGGATCTGCTCCGGGTGGTCGCCGATGCGGGCTGTCCAGTGGTGCTGATGCACAGCCGCGGTGACAGCCGAACCATGGATCAGCTCACGACCTATGCCGATGTCGTGGCAGATGTGAAAGAGGCGTTGCTGGAGCGCAGTGAAGCCGCGCTTCAAGCCGGCGTTGATGAGAGCCAAATCATCTGGGATCCCGGTCTCGGCTTCGCCAAGACCCATGAGCAGAACCTGCAGCTGCTGAGGGATCTGGAACAACTCACAGCAGGGCCACGACCGGTGCTGATCGGCCCTTCACGCAAACGCTTCATCGGTGCCGTGCTCGATGAGCCACGCCCGAAGGCGCGGCTCTGGGGAACTGCTGCCGTGGCCTGCCGCTGCGCCCAGGCGGGTGCTGCCGTGCTGCGGGTGCACGATGTGGGCCCCATCAGCCAGACGCTGCGCATGGCGGCTGCACTCTGGTGAGATCGACGATCTTTGTTCAGATCGCGGCTTACCGGGATCCGGATCTCCCGGCCACACTGCACAACCTGATTGAGCGGGCGGCCCAGCCAGAGCGCCTGCATTTCGGCATCTGCCTGCAACTGGCTGCTGACGATCCGCCGCACTGGGGAACAAGCACATTTCCGGATCATCCACACCTCACGAGCATCCGGTTCGATGCAACTGAAAGCCGCGGAGCCTGCTGGGCCCGACGCCAGGCTCAAGATGTTTACGGCGGAGAAGACTTTCTGCTGCAGATCGACAGCCACATGCGGGCTGTGGAGCACTGGGATGACCTGCTTCTGAAGACCTGGAAGGAATGCAGCGATGCAGGTGCCGTTCTCAGTGTTTACCCCAACGGCTTTCAACAGCCGTGCCGTTTGCAGACATCAACCCTGCCTGTGATGGCAGCCGCCGGTTTCGATGCCGACGGCATCCTCAATCTGCGGGGCATCAGTCGATTTCAACTTCCAGAAGAACAACCTGATCGACCCATCCCCGGGGCCTTTATCGCCGGAGGATTCCTGTTCGGCCCAGGATCAATCGTGCGCGAAGTGCCCTACGACCCCGATCTCTATTTCCATGGGGAAGAGGTTGCCATGTCGGCACGACTGTGGACGTCCGGTTTCAACATCTACGCCCCGAATCGCCTGCTGCTGTTTCATCTCTACAAGACAGAACGTACAGACAAAGAGCACTCAGCCACCCATTGGAGCGATCACAGCAATTGGCACCATTACAACCTTCGGGCACTCAAACGCGTACACACACTGCTTGGCAGTCTCAACAACGCCCCTGAGTCAATCCGTTGCTTCAATGATCTACCTGACGAACTTCAACCCTTTGGATTAGGGAAAAAACGCAAATTAAGCATGTATCAACAGTGGGCTGGAGTTGATTTCAAAACAGCAGAGATCAGACCAACCGCAAGGCATGCAGAGTTCAACGTATTGCAACCCTGAATTGCATTGCAACTCATTCATCGCCAATACCAAAGCCAGAGCCCGTAAGGAGCTCTGTCTTTGGTATTCATCAGTTGATCGTAGATCTGTCGGTGACAACACCCTCAATCCGATCCTCAACCTCCTGATACAGCTCCTGCAGCTGCTCAATGTTTTCGTCTGAGGTCTCCCAGTATCCTCGACCATGCACTTCGAGCAGGGTGCCCACGATCTGGCGGAAGCTGTTGGGGTTGAGTTCCAACAGACGCTTACGCATCTCCGGGTCATTAATGAAGGTCTCGTTGGCTTCTTCGTACACGAAGTTGTCAACGGCGCCACTGGTGGCACTCCAACCAAGAGTGAAGTTGAGGCGCTTGGCCACCTCTCGCACACCCTCGTAGCCGGAGTCGAGCATGCCTTCATACCACTTGGGATTCAGCAGCTTGGTGCGTGAATCCAGGCGAATCGTTTCACTCAGCGAGCGCACCTGAGCGTTGGCCGTGGTGGTATCGGCGATGTAGCTTGTGGGAGCCTTGCCGTCATCACGCAGGCCGGCTATCAACTTGGTGGGGTCGGAGTCGAAGTAGTGGCTCACATCGGTGAGGGAGATCTCAGCCGAATCGAGGTTCTGGAAGGTGACATCCGCCGTCTTCATCACGTTCTCGAACACCTCACGCTTCTGGTTCATCTCACCAGGGTTGTCGGCGTTGAAGGCAAAGGTCTTGCGGGAGAGGTACATCTCCTGCAGTTCACCTTCCTCCTCCCAGGTGCTGTTCTCCACCGCGAGGTTCACGTTGGAGCTGTAGCTGCCGCTGGCGTTGGAAAACACCCGGCACGCCGCATCCCGCAGGCTCGTACCCTCTTTCTCCGCCTGCTCGAGGGCGTGCTTGCGAACGAAGTTCTGCTCCAGAGGCTCATCGGCCTCGGCAGCCATCTTCACGGCCTGATCGATCAGCGCCATCTGGTTGATGAACAGATCGCGGAACACACCGGAGCAGTTCACCACCACGTCAACGCGGGGGCGACCGAGTTCCTCAAGGGGAATCAGCTCAAGCTTGTTCACCCGACCCACGGAGTCCGCCATTGGCTTGACGCCGACGAACCAGAGGATCTGAGCCAGGGATTCGCCGTAGGTCTTGATGTTGTCGGTTCCCCAGAGCACGCAGGCGATGGTTTCGGGCCAGGTGCCTTGCTCCTCGCGCTGACGCTCAATCAACTTGTCGACAACACTCTTGGCTGCAGCCACCGCGGCCCTGGTGGGAATCGCCTGCGGGTCGAGGGCATGGATGTTCTTGCCACTGGGTAGCACACCTGGATTGCGAATCGGATCACCCCCGGGGCCCGGAAGGATGTATTCACCATCGAGAGCCTTCAGCAGACTCTCCATCTCCATGTCGGCACACACCTGCTCAAGGCAGAAGCGCAGATAGGCAAAGAGCTTGTCGAGCTCTGTGGAATCGATCTGCACGAAGCCAGCGGTGCAGCAGGCCCTCAGCCACGGGGAAGGAAGTTTGAAGCCGAACTTGGCAAGCAGGTCGTAGAACAAACCGAAGCTGTTGCGCAGGCTGACCCGACCATCACGACCGGTGAGCATGCGAACCATGGCGCCGATGGCAGCGCGGGACGTCTCCGTGATCGTGCGGTTCAGCTCAACATCGGCGAGTACACCCTCGTCGTTGCCTTTGTAGATGTCTTCGATCGAGCGGCCCATCGCCTCAGCCAGCAGGCCGGGGAGTGAGCGAAGACCATCCTCCTCACGCTCGAGAGCAGCAATATTCACCAAGGTGGCAACAGCTTCCTCAGCGGTGGGAGGCTTGCCAATGGTGTGCAAGCCACAGGGCAGGAGACGGCTTTCGATCTCCATCAACTGGCGGTAGACGGCACCCACTAGGTCATCGCGTCCATCGAGTTCGAGGGTCGAGGCGTCCTCCTCAGGAAGGTCAACGTCCTTATCAAGGTTGCACTGACGTGCCGTCTCGATGATCGTGTTGACGATCTGAATCCCGCGGCCACCCTCGCGCAGCTGCTGGTAGGAGCCCACCAGCTCACCCAGTTCCTTCAGCCCCTTGTAAAGACCGGCATTTTCAGCCGGAGGGGTGAGGTAGCTGATGGTGGAGGCATAACCACGACGCTTGGCGATGGTGGCCTCGGAGGGGTTATTGGCGGCGTAGTAGTAGAGGTTGGGCAGCGCACCGATCAATGAATCGGGGTAGCAGGTTTCGCTCATGCCCATCTGCTTGCCGGGCATGAATTCGAGCGAGCCGTGGGTGCCGAAGTGCAGCACCGCATCAGCCTTCCAGATCTTCTGCAGATAGGTGTAGTAAGCGGCGAAACCGTGGTGGGGGCTGGCGCTGCGGGAATAGAGCAAGCGCATCGGATCACCCTCGTAGCCGAAGGTGGGCTGAACGCCAACGAAGACGTTGCCGAAGTGGCGACCGAAAACCAGCAGGTTCTGGCCATCGCTGTTGAGGTTGCCGGGGGGCTTGCCCCAGTTCTCTTCCAGGCGTTCGGAGTAAGGCGTCAGACGCTCGTACTCCTCGACGCTCATCCGATGGGCGATGGACAGCTCAGGAGAGCCCTGCATGGCATCGGCGTCATTGATGACAGCCTCCAACAGTTCTCGAGGCGTGGAGGGCAAGTCCTGAACGTCGTAGCCCTTCGCTTTCATCTCCTGCATCACCCGATGGATGGAGCCGAAAACGTCGAGGTAAGCCGCGGTGCCGACATTGCCCTTGTCGGGAGGGAAGCTGAACACGGTGATCGCAAGCTTCTTTTCGGTGCGGGGCTTGATCCGCAGCGATGACCAGCGGATGGACCGCTCAGCAATGGCATCAACCCGGTCTTGAAGGGTGTGCGCCTTGCCGGTGGCATCGTCACGGCCCGAGAGAACGATGGGCTCGATGGCGCCATCCAGTTCCGGTATGGCGATCTGTAGAGCCACCTGCACCGGGTGCAGGCCAAGGTCGCTCTGTTCCCACTCCTGGGTGGTCTGGAAGACAAGGGGGAGAGCCACCATGTAAGGGCGGTTGAGCTTCTTCAGCGACTCAATCGCCTTGGGGTGGTCCTGGCGGGCCGGGCCTCCAACCAGTGCAAAACCGGTGAGGGAGACGATGCCGTCCACCAGCGGCTGCTCAGGATTCAGGGGGTCGTAAAAAAAGGCATTGACCGGCTTGGAGAAGTCGAGACCGCCGCAGAAGATCGGAATCACGCGGGCACCGCGGAACTCCAGCTCCTGGATGGTGGCTACGTAGTGGGCATCGTCACCGGTGACGATGTGGCTGCGCTGCAGCACTAAACCGATCACCGGACCTTTGCGGGCCTCCTCAGACAGGTCTGTGCGGCTGGACGTCCAGTTCAGATATTCCTTGAGGTCCTCGAACATCGAGGGAGCCAGGGGATGCCAGATGCCGAGGTCGGGGAACACCTCAGGCTCCGCCACCTCCATGGCTGGACGTTCCTTTCCTTCTGCAGCTGGGAAGACGTACTTGTCAGCCAGCATCAACAGAAAGTTGCGCAGGTTGTCGGGGGTACCGCCCAGCCAGTACTGGAAGCTGAGCATGAAGCTGCGGGCATCCTGAGCCTTCTCAACCGGCAGGTACTTGAGAACGGTGGGGAGCGTGTTCAGCAGCTTGAGCATCGCGTCCTGGAAGCCAGCACCTCCGGCTTCCTTTCGCTTCTTCATGAAGCCTGCGATGGCGCTCTTGCTCTGACCGAGCTGGGCCATCGAGAAGCTGCCCAGCTTGTTCAGCCGCATGACTTCAGGCATGGACGGGAAAACAACAGCCGCCTTGAGGCGGGCGCGGTGCGGGGCAACGGCGTCCACAACCTTTTGCGCCAGATCTTCAATGAAGATCAAAGAGGCGACGAAGACATCAGCTTCAGCCACATCGGCACAGAAACCGGCGTAGTTGTCGTCGTCGCGGAGTTCTTCAATCAGATAGCCGCACAACTCGATCCCAAGATCGCCACCAGAAGCGTTGAGAGCCGTTGCTGCCTGGGTGAGGGCGTTTTGGTATTGGGGCTCCAGCACCACGTAAACCGCCTTCATGACGGACTTGTGGTTCTGGCCCTCCACAGGAGCAACGCGGCGATCGGCGGAGCGGACCTGTGTGAACATCAGCGCGCTTTGAGCAATGCGAAGAACCTTACGGCGACTGGCCCTTGCGGCGCGAGGATTTCTGATCGGCCGTTACACGAGCTGACCCATAGGCTTTGAAGCGTCTGCTGCGCTTTCATGACCGCTCCGATTCCCGTCGTTGTTGCCGGTGCCCTCGGGCGCATGGGCGCCGAGGTGATCAAGGCTGTGGTGGGAGCCGAAGACTGCAGCCTGGTTGGCGCCATCGACAACACCCCCGGCAAAGAGGGTGCAGACGTGGGCCTGGAGCTGGGCCTGGGCGAACTGGAGGTGGCCGTGACGGCTGATTTCGAAGGCTGTCTCTGCGCTGTGAGCCAATCGGTGCGGGACAGCGGCAGCGGCGCTGTGTTGGTGGATTTCACCCACCCCTCTGTTGTTTACGAGCACACCCGTGCGGCGATCGCCTACGGCGTTCACCCCGTGATCGGAACCACAGGGCTCTCGCCTGAACAACTCAACGACCTCACCGAGTTCTCGGCCAAGGCGTCCGTGGGTGGGGCCGTGATCCCCAATTTCTCAGTGGGCATGGTGCTCTTGCAGCAAGCCGCAGCCGCAGCGGCACGGTTCTACGACCACGCGGAACTGACGGAACTGCACCACAACCGCAAAGCGGATGCGCCCAGCGGCACCTGCATCAAAACCGCTGAGCTGATGGAGGAGCTGGGAAAGAGCTTCAATCCCGAGGAAGTGGACGAGCACGAATCCCTGGCGGGCTGCCGCGGCGGACAGCGGGACAGTGGCCTGCGGCTTCACTCCGTGCGGCTGCCTGGCCTGGTGGCTCACCAAGAGGTGATGTTCGGTGCCCCCGGGGAGACCTACACCCTGCGTCACGACACCATTGATCGTTCCGCTTACATGCCCGGCGTGCTGCTGACGGTGCGCAAGGTGGGCAACCTCGGCAGCCTTGTGTATGGCCTTGAGCGCCTGATCTGAAGGCGACACCATGCTTATTCCGCTCCGCCCCGGCGAATTGCAACGGCTCATCCCTGCTGTTGCCACCGGCACCCAGTTCCGCGTTGCCCTCGGCAACCCTCAGGAGGTGCTGCAGCGCCTGATGATCGCCGCCATCGGCGGGGTGATCACGTTCCTGATTTACAACCAGGCGCAGCTGGGCAGCCGCTGGGGTCCCGTCTGGCTGGTGATCAGCGTTGTGTTCTTCCTCTATGTGCTTTGGGGCCCGATCGTTCAGGCCGGCCAACGCAACGCCACGCTGCGGCGCTATCCCGCTGCTGCCCTGTTTGAGGGCGAGGTAGCGGACGTGATCACGCGAGAGCGGGTGGAAAACCGCCACGAGCAGGCCGACAGCCGCGGGCGACTGGAACTCGTGGAGAACCGACGCACCTGGATGCTGCTCGAACTCGAAGACGAGGAGGGGTATCTCGGCCGGGTGGCCTTTCCGATGGAGAAAAAGCACCAGTCGATCCGCCGCGGCAGCCTGATCCGCTGCCTGGTGCTCAGCGAGCGCAAGGACTTCTCAAAGATCGGAGCCCTCAGCGATGCCTGGCTGCCGGGCATGCGGATCTGGGTTGGCGAGTACCCCTTCCTGCTCCGCCCCGCCTTTGAGGAGCTTTGCCAACTCCGCCTGAGCAGTCGTCGCTGAAAAGCCACCGCTGAACATTTCTTAAACCTGGTTTACACTTCTTATCAATTCAACGACGGCACCCATGTCCCAATCCTCTCCCACCACTCCTGTCGTGCGCGGTGCACAGGTCACCATGGAAGATGGCGGCCGCCTCAACGCCTTCGCCACGGAACCCCGCATGGAAGTGGTTGAAGCAACGCAGGGCTGGGGCTTCCACGACCGCGCCGAGAAACTGAACGGCCGCATGGCCATGCTGGGGTTCATTGCTCTGCTGGCCACCGAGCTGGCCCTGGGCGGCGAATCCTTCGTACACGGGCTGCTCGGCCTGGGCTGATCGCCTCGCACTGAATCGGGATTGCTGACCAGACTCCCTGAATGGCTGCATCCCCTCCAGAGATTCATATCTTGGGCGCTGGTCCCACCGGCGCCCTCACAGCTCTTGCCCTCGGCCTCCAAGGTCAGCGAGTGGTCCTGTTTGACCCGCTGACGGCATCGGAACTTCAAGCCAGAAGTCGGGCATACGCCATCACCCACTCCAGTCGAAGGCTGTTGACCAACCTCGGCCTTTGGCATGACCTGCGCGAAGCCTTAGTGCCCTTCCGCGACCTGGATTTGCGGGACGGGGCCACCAACGCTCGCGTTCTCTTCGGCCAGGACGACCTGGCATCAGCCAATCAGAACCACGACGGCATTGGTTGGATCCTCGACCACCGGCCCTTGATGAAGCTGTTGCTGGCCCGGCTGGAGACCCACGGCAACGTCGCCATGCACCTGGCCGAACCGTGCCCTGATCCAGGCGCTGATGCCCTGATCGTGGCAGCTGATGGACCGCGCTCCCCCACACGAGAGGCCTGGGGCATCCGTCACTGGGGCATCCGTTATCAACAGGGGTGTCTCACCGCCAAAGTCGCCCTGCGGGGGCTCCCCCATGACAGGGCCTGCGAATTGTTTCGTCCGGAAGGTCCTTTCGCTGTTCTGCCATTGGGGCAGGGAACCTTCCAGGTGGTGTGGAGTGCACCCTGGCAGCGTTGCCAGCAGCGCAGCACACTGCAGCGCAGTGCTTTTCTCGATCAGCTGGCCGCTGTTCTGCCGGAGGGGATTGAACCGGATCGTCTGCTCGATCAACCCCGAGCGTTCCCGCAACAATGGCTGTTGGCTCACCGCTTTCATCGCGGACGGGGCGTGCTGATCGGCGAAGCGGGCCACCGCTGCCACCCCGTTGGAGGCCAGGGGCTCAATCTCTGCTGGCGTGATGTGGAAGGCTTGCTGCGCGCCGTGGAGCAGGGCGGCAGCGCCGCAGCAATCGCTCGGCGTTACGGGATGAGCCGCTGGCTCGATGTGCTCCAGGTGGGCGTGGCGACGGATCTCCTGGTGCGGGTGTTCTCCAACCGCCAACCGCTGTTGCTTCCCCTACGGCGCCTGGCTCTGCTGCTGCTGAAGCGGTTCTCTGGGTTGCGCCAACTGAGCTTGCGGGCCATGAGTGACGGCCCCATGCAGCTCTGGCGGGCCTTGCCAAACTGAGCCAAGCGTGGGTCGCGACCATGGTCATGTCCAGCCAGCGACAACCCCCAGCGACGGACGCGCTGCTGCAGTTCCTTCAGCTCCGTTTGGGGTTGAGTCCCAGCGCCCTGGACCTGGGGCAACGCCAGGCTGAACTGGAACAAGCGCCTCTCCCAATCGTTCTGTGGAGCTTCGGGTTGTTGAGTTTGCAGCAGTTGGAAGAGGTCTTCGACTGGCAGAACAATCAGCCGTAGCGCAACAACGCTTCCACGGGTTGGCCCGCAGGCAACGCCCGACGGCCTCCGAACCCCTCCAGCTCGATCACAAAGGCGAAGCCCACCAAGCAACCACCGGCCTGCTCCACCAGCTGTCCCGTCGCTGCAGCCGTTCCACCGGTGGCTAGCAAGTCGTCCACCACCAGGACCCGGGGTGAATGTTCAAGGGCATCGGCTTGAATCTCGAGCCGATCGGTGCCGTACTCCAAGGCGTAATCCAGACCGACCACCTCACCGGGCAGCTTTCCGGGCTTCCGCACAGGCACGAAGCCAAGCCGTCGGTCGCTGGCCAAAGGTGCCCCGAAAATGAACCCCCGGGATTCGATCCCCACGATCAGATCAGGCTTCACCTGGTCGCAGATCCGGCCGAACTGGCTGATCACCTCGGCCATGGCCTCGGGCGACCGCAGGAGCGGGTTGATGTCCCGAAACAGAATTCCAGGCTTGGGAAAGTCTGGAATTGAGCGAATGTGCGACTGAAGATCCAAATCCAGGTGACGCAATGGCGGTGCCCCTGGCATCATCGCAGCCATGACTGAAGCTCCAGCCCCCAGCGCACCCACCGACGGCGCGCGCCTCAGCCGGCGGGGCGTCGAGCGCCTCGACCTCTTGCTGCTGACTATCGAGGCTTTGGATCTCAACGGTGGGGAGGCGATGGTCTGGACCAGTCAGCAGATGGGCCTTCAGGCGCAATTCCCCAACCGAGTTGAACTCTGGAAGCGGCGCTGTCATAACCCCCTCCGGCGCACCACCCGGCGGGACCAGCTCAACCCAGTGGACGCCGACTCACTGATCTGCCTGGTGTGTGCCATGGCAGATCGGCTCTACCCCATGCTCCACCAGCTCCTCTCGAGCCGCGAACCGGAACAGCTCACCCAACAGCGTTGGCAGTTGTTCCATGAGCGCCTGCGCGACCTCATCGAAGAACGGATGAATCAGCGCCGGGAAGCCGTTGTTCGCCTCCTGACCATGGAGCCGGCAGGCCCTCTGCACCGTCAGCTGATCAGCACCCTGGCGTTCTGCGCAGGCCCAGGAGGAATCGATCGACTCCGCGCAACCCTGCTCGACCCCACGCCTTAGGCCGACCATGCTGAAAACGACCTACCAATACGAACAGACTGCAGCACGGCTTGTGGTGGAAGGCTTTCCCGACCTCTCCGCCGGACACTCCAATGAGGCGATCGGCATCCTGTCGTCCTGGCGGCTGCAGTTGATCGGAGCACCGGAACTGGAAGGAACCCGAGATCATCTCGAGGCTCTGATGGCAGCGGTGATGCCTTACGCCAGACATCGCTTGTCTGGCGTAAGGCGCCGTTTTGGCCAGGAGAGCGGTTTTGTGAGCATTGCGCCGGATCAGACCAACCATCGGCTGGAACTGCGCAGCAGCCGTGAGGGCGTTGAGCCGTTGCAGCTCAGGCTCGATGACGCCGAACTGGCCGATCTGGTGCGTTGCCTCGATCGCTTGCGGCTCGACAGCCGCGTCAAGCTCGCCTGGACGTTCCCCGAGGACCGCCCTTTGAAGCGTCAGGAGATCGTCGATCGGATTCCTCTGCAAAAACGCCTCGGACCTCCCCTTCTGGCCGGGATGGCCCTGGCATGCACCATCGCCACGGCGTGGCTTGTTCCTCTGCCTCCGGAAACCAAGGAGACATCGCCGGCAGCAGCACCGGTGGACAAGCCTGAAACACAGGCCGACCGTTGACGTGCAGGAAACACGCTTCAGAATCGCCGCATTGACGGCACTCTGATCTGCACCATGCCATGAGGAAGGCGCGCCGTAACAGCAAACTCGACCAACGACGGGTCTTCCGCCCCCGCCGCCACTTCCCTTATGGCCCCGTCCTGCGCCAACTAGCGGTCGTCGTTCTGATGCTGGCTGCTGTCGCTGGCATCGCTGTGCTTCTGCACCAGTTGCCCCAGCAGGTCGACATCATGCTGCTGCTGAGCAAGGCCATCGATGATCTGATCGGTGGTGTTCAGCAACTGCTGGAAGCCATGCTAGGTCTCGCTGCTATTGTGCTGATCGCGGCTATCGCGGTCGTGGCGGTCATCCTCCTGCTTGGTGCGCTCTGGAGGTTGATTCGCATCATCCGATTGGTGATCGCTCCTCCCGCGAAGGGTCCCCGCTAACGCGGCGCCAGGGAGCGCTGATGGTTCCACAACTCCTGAAGGGTCACTGTTCCATCTCGATCACCATCCAAGGCCTTGAAGTTGCGACTGATCCAGGGGATGCGCTTCGCTTCTTTTCGATCCAGGCGACGGTTCCGATCACGGTCGGCTTTCTTGAAATGACGTTTCAGGCGTGGGCCGCTCGGGGATGAGTCCTGAAGACGCAAATCCTCCAGCAGGAGATAGGAGCGATTGTTCTGGCGTTTGAGCACACGCCTCAGGGCACGTCGACCCTGCACTTCCGAGGCATCCAATCGACCGTCTCTGTTGACGTCCAAACGGATGAACAGAGTCTCCATCCTGGTGCTGTAGACACGCATGGTCTTGTCACCCGGGGCGGCCTGCAACGCCATGGGGCTCAGCGCCAATGCCAACGGGCCGAGCACACGGAGGGCTTTTGGCGCAGTCATGCCACCAGCCTATGGAGCGTGAGCAGCTCTGACGATGACTGATGCATGACCAGCGGCTGCTGAGCTGTGACTGGGTCCTACCGGAGAGGGACAGATGCCAAGCCACTGCATACCATCAGCCCATCCGCTGATGGGCATGTCCAGAGACACCATGATCTGGTTGGTGGACGACGACCCGGAGCTGAGAAAGATGGTCGGCACTTACCTGATAGACCAGGGCTACGACGTGCGCAGCCTCTGCGATGTGAAGCAATTCGAGGCACGTCTGGAATGCCAACGCCCAGATCTGGTGGTCCTCGACTTGATGCTTCCCGGCGACGACGGATTGACGGCACTGCGGAGGCTTCGGGATGCCGGCGATGATCTGCCTGTTGTGATGCTGACCGCGCGCGCCGATGGGGTTGATCGGATCATCGGCCTCGAGCAAGGTGCCGATGACTATCTGGCCAAACCGTTCCTGCCCAGGGAACTGACGGCTCGAATTGAAGCCGTGCTCAGGCGGCGCAATGCCATGCCGGCGGGAACACCGGTGGAATGTGGGGAATGCATCCGCTTTGGCGACAACCAACTCGATCTCTCCGCCCGCACCTTGCTGCAGAACAACCAGCCGGTGGTGATCACCAGCGGTGAGTTCAGCCTTCTGGCCGCCTTTGTGCGTTATCCCCATCGCCCCCTCTCGCGGGAACGCCTGATTGAACTGGCCCGAGGTCCAGGGAGCGACACCGACAGCCGCAGCATGGACGTTCAGGTGTCGCGGGTGCGCAAGCTGGTGGAACCGGATCCCACCCGCCCGCGCTATGTGCAAACGGTTTGGGGCTATGGCTACGTGTTTGTGCCAGACGGCACGCCGAGATCCCGCTGAGATGCCTCGCCAACGGGGACTGAGTAGAGGTCTGGCTCGCTTCGGTGCCTGGGGAACGGCCCTGCTGGCCTGTTGGATGCTGGCACTCTTGCTGCTGCAAGCTCTGTTCGGCCGGCAACTGGAGCGGATTCAGACGCTGCAACTGGGGCGGGATCTGGCGTTGAACATCCGCCTCGCCGAATTGACTCTGGAGCGTTACCCACCTGCACTGATCAGCGAACTGACCGGTCTGGAACTTCAAGTAAGTGAACGACCAGCAGCTCCAGGTCGAGAAACGCAGGCCTCGGCCCAGCGACGCCAGGAGCTGAAGCAGGTGCTTTGCTCTCGTCTCTCGCACTGCCGTGTGCTCCGGGCTGCCCCCAGCAGGGCAGGCACACCAGAGGTGTGGATTGAACTGTTCTCTCCCCTGGAACCGGTCTGGCTGCGCACCCCCCTGCCCATGGCGCGCGCCTTGCCGCCGCCGCCAACACTGCTGCTGCTGGCCCTGGTGGGCGCTGTGGTGATGACCGGGGTGTTGTATCTGCTGCTGGATGTCGCCCGTCCTCTTCGCAAGCTTGAGGACGCGGTCTCTCGGGTGGGAGGAGACACCAACCGCGATCCTGTCCCCGAAGAAGGTTCAGCAGAAGTCCGCCGGATCTCCCGGCGCTTCAATGCAATGGTGACCCGACTGGCTGAAGGGGAAAGAGAACGCGCCACGATGCTTGCTGGCATCGCCCACGATCTGCGAGCACCCCTCACACGGCTGCAGTTCCGTTTGTCGATGCCGGAGCTAAACGCCGAGGAACGAACCCGCTGCCAAAGCGATCTGGAGGCTTTGGAGCGCATTACAGGCCAGTTTCTGCTGTATGCCGGAGGCGGTGAGCGGGAAGAGTGCGTTGCCTGTCCGTTGGATCAATGGCTGGCTGAAGCTGTGGCGGGGCACCCGAAGGACCAACTGAAGCTCGAGCTCAGTCCGATCCATTTACGGATTCGACCGGTTGCCCTCAGCCGCGCCGTGAGCAACCTGGTCGACAACGCCTTCAATCATGGCAACACACCGGTTGTCGTTCGGCTGCGCAAGCAAGGAGCTGAGGTCACGATTGAAGTGTGGGACCAGGGGAAGGGAATGCCCACCAACGCCTGGGAACGGGCCCTGCAACCTTTTCAGCGCCTGGATTCAGCACGAGGGCGTCAAGGCCATTGCGGCCTGGGACTGGCGATCGTTAACCATGTGGTTCGCACCCACGCTGGACGGCTCAGTTTTCGCCAGGGGAACGGCGATCCGGGCCGCTTTGCCGTGATCATCAACCTTCCGCTGAATGAGACGAAAGAGCCGGACATTCCGTAAAAACCCTGTTGGGATCCTGCCCTCAGATGACATCACTGGCAGAAATGAACTGGCGATCCACCTCAAGCATGAGCCAGTCCAGCGACCACGACATGACAGCCGTTCTCGAGGCCATCGATCACTACAGCGATGGCGATGTTGACCGTCCGCAGGAAATCATGGTGGAACTGCAGGAGGGATTTTCCAACAAGCACAAACGGCTGAACAAAAAGGTCTACGAAAAAGAGCTGGCCAAACTCCAGACGGAACTGGTCAAAATGCAGTACTGGGTGAAAGCCACCGGCTTTCGCATGATCATCCTGTTTGAAGGGCGAGACGCCGCAGGCAAGGGAGGGTCGATCAAACGGCTGACTGAGCCCTTGAACCCAAGGGGATGTCGAGTGGTGGCCCTGGGCACGCCTTCCGAGCATCAGAAAAGCCAGTGGTACTTCCAGCGCTATGTGGAGCATTTTCCAAGTGCTGGAGAAATCGTTGTTTTTGACCGGAGCTGGTACAACCGCGCCGGTGTGGAAAAGGTGATGGGCTTCGCGACACGCGAACAGGTGGAGCAGTTTTATGTCTCGTGCCCACAATTTGAGCAAATGCTGGTGCAGGACGGAATCCTGCTGCTCAAATACTGGTTCTCCATTAACGATGATGAACAGGAGAAGCGTTTCCAGGAACGCATTGATAACGAAGAGCGTCGCTGGAAGATGAGTCCGATGGACATCGAGTCACGCAACCGCTGGGTGGAGTATTCGAAAGCAAAGGACACCATGTTTGCCAAGACGCACATCCCGGAAGCCCCATGGTTCACCGTGGAGGCCAATGACAAGCGCCGCGCGCGCCTGAATTGCCTGCGTCACATTCTCAGCAAGGTGCCCTACGAAGACATGACACCTCCACCCATCAAGATGCCCAAGCGCCCAAAGCAAGGAAGCTACAAACGGCCTCCTTTTAACGAGCAATTCTTTGTTCCAAACAACTATCCCTACAAGGACTAAACAAGCGACTCCACCACAAAAAATTAGGTTGTGAACCCAATCAACCCATCGATCTGACTCCCACAGACAGACCGATGGGTTCGACAAGTCTGAAGCGATTGAAATCCACGCACGTCAAATCAATACACAAACCAACAGAACAAATAGATCAACAGCGACAAACCAAAGACCAACATTCCGATCGAGGTTTTAATCCGCATCCACTTTTTGTCCCACTTGTAGGGAGCCATCACCACGATCGTAAAAAACGTCAAAGCGGCATACACAACCAAGGTGTGCTTGGGATGCTCCTTGGCGACCAACATACTCACGCCATGCCAGAAGAATGTGAGCATCGAGGCATAGGACGAAATCGCTCCGAGGTTGTAAAGCAACTCTTTGCGCTTTTTGAGTTGACCACCAATTGATTGCTGAAGGCCCATTAGGGACATCCAAGGGATGAGAACTTCAACTTAGCGATTCGATCTTGATATTCACATTCCAAGAAATACAGGGCGTGTCATCTGAAGCCGGCTTGAGCCCAGACAACAGCACGCTTTAAGGTGATCGACCATCCAACTCAGCAGGCTTTGCTCGGTTCCTGGCAAGTCCTAATGCGGTGTATCGCCAGCGCACTGTTCCTGGTGGCCCATGGTCTGTTGGTGCTGGAGCACATCACCATTGGAACGGCACTGCATGGGATTGCGGAGTTGTTCCTTGCCCCCTGGGCCATCCGCCACAAAGCTTGGGACATCATCGTGATCGGACTGATTTTTTGCGTCTTCGACCTGTGGGGAACGCTGCGCTTGACCGGCGTATTGGTCTAAAGCCCCTTAACCACTGAGACGCTGGGACCAGAAACCAAAAAGCTGCCACGACGACCAAAGGAACATCCCAAGGAAGACCCAGTTGAGCCATGCGGGACGTCGGTCGTTTTCAAACATCCTTTGGAGAGCGAAAGGCGATGCCTGACCTTATCGGTGCAACCCGGATCACTTCGCCGAGGAACTCCAATCGGCCGAACGAAACGACACATTGGCGCCACCACTGCGTTTCAGATCGTGCATGCCCTCCAGCTGGTTGTACACCGACAGCAGCTGCCGGCGCATGTGGTCTGTATGGGGCAGATCAGCGATCAAACGCAGCACATCCTCCAAGGATCGTTTGGCGTCAATGACCAAACGACAATCGGGGCTGCCAGGTTCGTCACGCATCAGTTTAGAAACGAATACATCCATTCAGCAGAAAATCCCTGTTCGAGGGTGTCTGAATGCCTACCAACTCAGCGATATTCAGCAGATATCCAGCAGATATTCAGAGTTTGGCCTCGTCCTGCTTCGCCCATGCCTTGATCAAGTGGCGTTTCGCACAGCCGGCAGCCTGAGGCTGCTGAACCAGGACAAGAACACCAGCAGGGATGACGCCCAGAGGCAGGCCTGCATGCTCGCGGCTTCGGTTTTGCCGAGCATGAACACCGCCCCCGAGAGCAAGGTTCCCACCAAGCGGCCTGCAGCATTGGCCATGTAATAGAAGCCCACGTTGAGGCTGACGCTCTCCGAATCGGTGTAGGCCAACACCATGTACGAGTGAATCGATGAGTTCATTGCGAACACCACTCCGAAGGCGGCAAGACCGGCGGTGATGGCGACGGCCACATCGACCTCACGCAATAGAGCAACTGCAATCAGGGCGGGAATGGCGGTGAGCAGAGCACTCCAGAACTGCACCGCAGACACTCCCGGGGACGTGGTCCGCCCCCAGAGTCGTCTCAGGCCAGGAGCTGATCCCTGGACGATGCCGTAGCCAATCACCCACAGACCGAGGAAAGCGCCGATCTCCCAGAAACTCCAGCCCAGAGAAGCCTCGAGAAACACCGGCAAGGCCACCACGAACCAGACATCCCGAGCACCAAACAAAAAGAATCGCGCCAGAGACAGCACGTTGATGCCCTGGGACTTGGAGAACAGCGATGAAAAGGCCGGCTTGGACTTCATCTTTCCGATCTCCCCGGGCAGCACCAGGGTGAGCAGGAAGGCGAGGGTGAGGCCTGCCGCCACCCAGCCCACGGCAGCATTGAAGCCAAAGGCGGTCAGCAGCACCCCACCGAGAAAGAACCCCACACCCTTGAGGGCGTTCTTGGACCCAGTAAGGATTCCCACCCACTTGAACAGCTGCTGCTGCCCCTGCTGCTGATCATCCGGTGTTTCGGGCACCACCGTCTTGATGGCGCTCTTGGCACTCATCTTGTTGAGGTCTTTGGCGATGCCGCTGATGGCCTGAGCGAACATCAAATAGATCACGCTCAACAATTTCGGCCAACTGGCGGCGACGGGCATCAACATCAGCAGCGCAAGAATCTGCAGCAGCGTCCCCACCCAGAGGGTGAGACGAAGCCCGTAGCGGGCACCGATCCAACCGCCGTAGAGATTGGTGACGACCCCGAACAACTCATAAAAGATAAACAGGAGGGCGATCTCGAGGGTGGTGTAGCCGAGCTGATGAAAATGGAACACCACCAGCATCCGCAGGGCGCCGTCGGTGAGAGTGAAGGCCCAGTAATTGGCGGTGACGATGCCGTACTGCTGCAGAGGGGAAAGCTTCATGCCTCCAGCCCCACCACGTGGCATGTGAGATCGGCCATGCGGCAGCTGTAGCCCCATTCGTTGTCGTACCAGGCAAACACCTTCAGCTGGTTGCCATCCACCACCATCGTCGAAAGGGCGTCGACAATCGAGCTGCGGTTGTCGTTGGTGTAATCGCACGACACCAACGGGCGTTCCTCGTAACCCAGGATTCCCTTCAACGGCCCTCCAGCAGCTGCGTGGAAGGCAGCATTCACCTGCTCCACCGTGACGCTCTGCTTGAGCTCGAACACCGCATCGGTGAGCGATCCATTCAGCAGAGGAACACGAACGGCATGACCGTTGAGCTTGCCCTTCAGCTCGGGGAAGATCATCGCGATCGCCTTGGCCGAGCCGGTGGTGGTAGGGATCAAGGAGGTGAGCCCGGAGCGCGCCCGGCGCAGATCGGTTTTGAAGGAATCGATCGGCACCTGGGTGTTGGTGATGTCGTGAATGGTGGTGATCAGGCCGTGTTCGATTCCGAAGCTCTCGTGCACCACCTTCACCACCGGCGCCAGACAATTGGTGGTGCAGGAGGCGGCCGTCACCAACTTGTGTCGCGCCGGCTCATAGAGGTGGTGATTGATCCCATAAACGATGTTGAGCGCGTCCTCACCGGCGACAACACCCTTCACGGGACAGGCCACCACCACACGCTTCAAACCCACCTGCTCGAAATAAGGGTTAAGGGTCTCCGGCGTTTTGATCTTGCCGCTGGCTTCAAGCACCATCTCCACCCCCCGATCAATCCAGGGCACGGCGGTGGGGTCTTTCTCGCTGGACCAGGTGAGTGCGGATCCCTCCACGCTGAACCAATCAGCACTGCTGGTGATTCCTCGATCCCAGCGACCATGGACCGAATCGAACTCCAGCAGGTGGGCCGCCGTTGCTGCATCGCCAGCGGGATCATTGACATGCACGAGTTCAATGCCAGGACGGCTCCAGAGGGCTCGGAACACCAGGCGACCAATCCGTCCAAAGCCATTGATGCCAATCCGCATGCCAGCCCCTTTCATCAATCAAATTATGTTGATCCAAGCAGAGCGGGGGAGACTGCTCTAATGATCCAGAACACCCTCAATCGCGAGCAGTCGAGGCAGCTACTCAAAGCACTGGCCGACCCGATCCGCCTCAACGTGATCCATGCGCTGGCGCAGGGTGAACGCTGCGTCTGTGACCTCACCGGTGATCTCAACATCCCCCAGTCGAAGCTCTCGTTTCATCTGAGGGTGCTTCGCGAGGCGGGGCTGCTGACGGATCGGCAGAGCGGCCGCTGGATCTACTACTGCCTACAACCGGATGCGCTTGCAGCACTGGAGGCCTGGCTGGCCGAACTGCGCCGCAACTGCACGCAAAGCGCTGCCCCCTGCCCAAGCTGACGATGGATCAACGGCTTTTTTTTCCGGCCACGGAACGCAATCGCGGTCCCATCGGAGACCTGCTGCGCCAGCTGTTGCCCGCCTCAGGAGCTGTGCTGGAACTGGCCAGCGGCAGTGGTGAGCATGCCGTCTGCTTTCAGCAGCGTTTCCCCCATCTGCTTTGGCAGGCCAGCGATCCAGATCCAGACCATCGCGCCAGCATCAACGCCTGGATCCAGCACCAGGGTCTGAGCCCGGTGATGCCAGAAGCTCTCAACCTTGATGTTGAAAGGCAGCCCTGGCCCCTCCCCCAGAAGGTCCGAGCGGCATTGAACGCTGTGGTTTGCATCAATCTGCTGCATATCAGTCCGGCCAGCTGCACGGATGCCGTCTTCAAAGAATCCGCCCAGCTGCTGCCCAGCGGAGCCCCCTTGATCATTTATGGCCCGTTCATGCGCAATGGGGCTCACACGAGTGCAAGCAATGCCGCCTTCGACCAATCCCTGAAGGAACGCAACCATCTGTGGGGATTGAGAGAACTGAACCAGGTGACAGCCGTTGCCGCCAAGGCAGGCTTCAAAACCGGCGACGTGGTCTCCATGCCAGCGAACAACTTTACGATCGTCCTAAGTCGCAAATAAATATTGCGGCTGAGGCAGATTTGTATCAAAATTAAAGCAATTACAATTCGATATAATGTTTGCAAAAATTGCTACTGACCTACTGATTGGATTTGGAGTCACTTTTACAGCTTTACTAATTTTTAGGAAAGCAATAAGTCGTATCACAAGAAAGACAGCAACTGATTTTGACGATTTCGTCGCAAATACCATAGGCCAGGCGATAGTCCCCCTTGGCGTAGTACTCACTTTTTACTTAATCAAAGAAGATCTAAGTCTCAACGAAAACATCCAGGAAATATACGAGATTGTTCTCAGGGTGATGTTAACTTTTACCCTTGTCCGAGCAGCCAATCGTATTAGCATTAGATTCCTTAAAGGCCTAGCAAGAAGAAAAAGAGATGAAGAATTAACCATCTTAATGGAGGCATTGACGCCTCTCATCCAGGCCATTATTTGGGCCATTGGTCTCCTGGCACTACTCCAGAGCATGGGGGTCAGCATGGGGGTTATATGGGGCATATTGAGCGCTGGCGGCATTGGCATTGGATTAGCACTTAAGGAACCCGCTCAGGAACTATTTGCATATTTGATGATACTCTTGGACAAGCCTTTTACCGTCGGTCAATTTATAAATATCGGATCTGTCTGGGCCTCTATTGAACACATCGGAGTACGTTCCACTCGTCTTCGCAACCTACGCGGGGAAATCATAGTGATGAATAATTCAACGCTGACTGGTAGTACTATATATAATTTTGCTGACATGAATAAACGGAGAATGATCTATAAAATTGGTGTAACCTACAGTACTTCTGTCGATAAAATGCATGAAATACCCTTTCTCATTGAAAATATAGTCAAATCGGCAGATCACACAGTCTTTGATCGTTGCCACTTCACCGAATTTGCTGATTCAAGCCTTGATTTCGAGCTGGTCTATTACATCGATACACGTGATTACACCATCGCACTGAACGCTCAACAAGAGATCAACCTCAACATCATGAGGACATTTGCAGAGCGTGATATTGACATCGCCTTCCCGAGCCAAACACTCTATTTGGAGGGAGATTCACTCGCCGGCAAAGCCTCCTGAGCCAACGGCACGGCAGAACGCCAGACGACCCCACCAATCAACAGGGCCAAGGCCGCAACAGCGGCGGTGAAAGGGATCAAGCGACGCTGATCAGGCCTGGTTCCGAGAGCGATCTGGCCAGAGATGTTGTCGCGTCGTGAGGCCAGAAATGCACCCTGGCGACATTGGGTGAACACCGTGTTGGTGATGCCGGCATTTTTCAACTTGAAGCCGTAACGACCCGGAATCTCAACGGGTGTTCCGCAGCTGGAACTAGGGAGAGAAAAAACTGCCATCGGGAATCAGCCCTCAGCTCAGATTTATCACCCCGGTTTCACTCCAGCGGGATGGCACCCGTGGCACAGACAGCACCCCAACAGAGGCTGTGGTCCGCCGTCCAGAAGGGTTGCACCTCGCGCCAGTCCTCGACCTGACCAAACCGCATCCTCATCTGGCCCATGCCGTCATGGACGAATTCAACGCGCTGCTGCTTCCAGATCGACACCCAGCGCTCTCCAGGACGTGCAACGACCATCCGGCAGGGACTCCAGGCCTGCTGATCAATCCGGCAGCGCACTGTCGCCGCTGCAGCTGAGCTGGCACCGGCAGAGCTGCCGATGAACAGCAAAACAGCGGTCCAGAACTGGATCTGAAACACGGACAAGGTCTGGGCGACACGCTGGAGTGGGGCCTCCTCGTCACCATGCGGCTCGGCAATGGCCAAACCGGTGGGGCGCACCGGATCTCTTCGGGGTTTGGTGTCTGTCAGGATTTGATCAGACCAGTTGCTGATCGTGCCGCGTTTTCAAGCCCGCGTCCTCGTGCGTCTGCGCCCCTCTGTGCTCGATCCAGCCGGTGAAGCTGCGCGTGGTGCCGCTGAACGACTTGGGGTGGAAGGCCTCAGCAAACTGCGGATCGGTAAAGCCGTGGAAATGGAGCTGGAGGCTCCTGACGAGGCCGAGGCCCGCCGCAGGTTGGAACTTCTCAGTGATCGCCTGCTGGCCAACCCAGTGATCGAGGACTGGAGCCTGGAGCTGGAGCAGTCATGAGCATCGGGGTCATCGTATTTCCGGGATCCAACTGCGATCGGGATGTGCAATGGGCAACCGATGGTTGCCTGGGCATGAGCACGCGCCGGGTCTGGCATGAGGAGACCGACCTGAGCGGTTTTGACGCCATCATCCTGCCGGGCGGGTTCAGCTATGGCGACTACCTGCGTTGCGGCGCCATTGCCCGCTTCGCACCAGCCCTGCAGTCGTTGATCGACTTTGCGGCAAAGGGTGGTCGCGTGCTCGGCATCTGCAACGGATTCCAGGTGCTTACAGAGCTGGGCCTCCTCCCCGGTGCACTCACCCGCAACCAGAATCTGCACTTCATCTGTGAGGACGCCCCGCTCAAGGTGGTGAGCCAACGCACGGCCTGGATGCAGGGGTACAACGACAGGGCTCTAACCCTGCCGATCGCCCACGGTGAAGGCCGCTACCAGTGCAGCGATGACACGCTCAAGCAGCTTCAGGACGACGACGCCATCGCCCTGAGCTACGGAAACAACCCCAATGGGTCGGTGTTCAACATCGCGGGCATCACCAATGCCAGCGGCAGCGTTCTGGGCCTGATGCCCCACCCCGAGCGGGCCTGCGATCCGGCCATAGGAGGCACCGACGGCCGCCGCATGCTGGAAGCCCTGCTGGGCTGATGCCAACCCGCCGGACGCTGCTGATTTCAGGGGCGTCCACGGTCATCACGGCCCTGCTCTCCCCCTGGGCGATGGCTGCCCAGCGCAGGCTGAAACCCCTGAAACCTGGATCACGCATCCGCGCCGTGAACCCTGGCACCTGGATGGATCCAGACACCGATCTAAAGGCCTTGCGCAAACGCTGTGATCAACAGCAATGGCATCTGGAGATTCCTGCCACCATCACCCGTCAATGGCGCTATTTCTCGGGAGCGGACCAGGAACGGGTTCAGGATCTGAGATCAGCCTGGAACGATCCAACGGTGGATGCCGTGGTGACCGTTAGCGGTGGCTGGGGCGCCGCCCGCGTTCTCGAAGCCGGTTTTCGCTTTCCACGACGTCCCAAATGGAGCCTGGGCTTCTCCGACATCAGCTCCCTGCTGCTGGCCCAGTGGGCTTCTGGCCTGCCGGGAGCCATCCATGGATCCAGTGGTGGTAGTGAGGCGCAGTGGCAACGCACGGTGGATTTGCTTTGTGGCCGTCCCGTGGCACCCCTGCTGGGCGAACCACGAAGACGGGGGATCGCCCGCGGGCCCTTGGTGGTCACCAACCTGACCGTGGCGACCCACCTGATCGGCACGCCCTGGCTGCCCTCCCTGAAGGGGGCCATCCTGGTGCTGGAAGATGTGGGCGAAGCGCCCTACCGGGTTGATCGGATGCTGACCCAGTGGCGCAGCGCAGGCCTGTTGAAGCACTTGGCAGGGATCGCCTGCGGTCGCTTCAGCTGGGCTGAAGACGACATCCTTCCCGGGGATTTCACAATGGACGAGATTCTGGAAGAACGCCTTGGCGACCTTGGGATTCCACTGGTGCTGAATCTGCCGCTGGGCCATGGTCAACCCAACCAGGCTTTGCCTTTGGGAGCGCAGGCGCAACTGGATGGCAACAACGGCCTGCTCAGCCTGTTGGCCTGATCGCAGGATGAAACCGTGGTGCTTGGGGGCCTTTGCCGCTAGCGATGGAGCAGTGCAGCCTCACCCCCTTGGCCGACCTCACCATCGCAAACACGGTGTCCGATCTGATCCAGGGGGATATACGGGAGCACCTGCCGCTTGAACGAATTCCCCTAAAAAGCGACGTGCTGGGGCTTGGCACCACCTCAAGTTTGGAGAACGGGGAACTCAGATTCCTTCGCAACGCTTCCGGTAACTCGGACATCTGGCGCTGCATCGCCCACAACGGCAGCATCATTCGGCTGCAACCTGGCGACGGTAGCGGTCATTTTCCTTACGTCTGCTTCACCGGGGATTTCACGGCCCTGCGTCACCCCGTGGACCTCGGCCCACTCAAGCAGCAGGCGCATCGTCCAACTCAGGAGCTGATCAGGGCCGCAATCGAGCAGGAATGCAAGCGCGGGGCCCTGGCAGAAGCATCCATCTACGGCATCCGCCTGCTGGCGCACTGGGATGAGCTGGTGATCACCGTGGCCTCCAAGCTCTGCATGGGGCAACAGCAACGCAACCATACATTCCCCCGTGATTCAGACGCAGGAAGCCAAGCCGAGACGAGCAT
This sequence comes from Synechococcus sp. CC9605, assembly GCF_000012625.1. Taxonomy (NCBI): domain Bacteria; kingdom Bacillati; phylum Cyanobacteriota; class Cyanophyceae; order Synechococcales; family Synechococcaceae; genus Synechococcus; species Synechococcus sp. CC9605. Next base: position 1,689,223 of record NC_007516.1, read on the forward strand.
CTACGACAGACCCCAGCACTACCGCCTGGCGCCACTGCCACCAGAGCAGCCCGGCGATCCGATCCGCTATCTCGGCAAATCGATGTAATGGGATTACTGCGGGTTCCTCGACTGTCAGCCTGAACGGGGGCGCGTGACGGTGCCCAAGGCAGGCGATCATCTGCATCTGCACGGCTGCAGCACCGACCTGGCCTATGGGGGGCATGTTCTCCACGATCACCCCAACACCCGCCTCGGAAGCATCGAACAGCTGGTGCTTTACCCATTGCAGACGATTGAGTCGCTCTGCAGTGATCTCGCCATCCAAACGCTCACATACAGAGATGAGCAGATCCACTTCAGTTTCAGCAATGCCGGTGCACTTGATGTGAGTGATGTGGGGGTGGCTGTGGTCGTCGACGATCGCTTCAGCGATCACCGCTACTTGCAAATCCCCTGGATGAATGCGGGAGCAAGCGAGAGCTACAGCTTGTCCTGGCCGCTCCCCCCGGGGGAGCACTCAATCGCCGTGATCGCCGATCCACAGGAGCTGGTGATCGAACCGCGGAACCGCCGCCAGAACAATCGGATGGATCTGAAGGTCAACATCCCCTGAATCCACCAGGCTCAGCTTCTGGACTCAGAGCCAAAAAAAAGGGGCCTTTCGGCCCCCGGTGATGCATCGTTTGATGGTGTGGATCAGGCAGCGACGGCAGCTTTGGGATCAAGAGCACCCTTGGCGTAGAGGCCGGCGTAGTAGGTGATGCTCTGCTGCTGGATCTTGCCGGCGTTGCCGGCAGCCCAGAACTGCTGGTAACGGTCCAGGCAGACCTGCTTCATGTACTTGCGAGCCGGCTTGTTGAAGTGGCGGGGGTCGAAGTTGGAAGGATCGGCCATGGCCGCTTCACGCACAGCTGCGGTGAAGGCCAGACGGTTGTCGGTGTCGATGTTCACCTTGCGCACACCGTTGCGGATGCCTTCCTGGATTTCCTCGACGGGAACGCCGTAGGTCTCGGGGATGGCACCACCGTGCTTGTTGATCATCTCCAGCCATTCCTGGGGAACGGAGGAGGAGCCGTGCATCACCAGGTGGGTGTTGGGGATGGCTTTGTGGATCTCAGCGATACGGCTGATAGCCAACACTTCACCCGTGGGCTTGCGGGTGAACTTGTAAGCGCCGTGGCTGGTGCCGATGGCGATGGCCAGTGCGTCGCACTTGGTCTTGGCAACGAAGTCGGCAGCCTCAGCGGGATCGGTGAGCAGCATGTCCTTGGACAGCTCACCCTCGAAACCGTGGCCGTCTTCGGCTTCACCCTTGCCGGTTTCCAGGGAGCCCAGGCAACCCAGCTCACCCTCAACGCTCACACCCACGGAGTGGGCGAAGTCCACCACCTGCTTGGTGACGTTGACGTTGTAGTCGTAGCTGGCGGGAGTCTTGGCGTCTGCTTCCAGGGAACCGTCCATCATCACGGAGGTGAAACCGTTGATGGCAGCGGAGTAGCAGGTGTCAGGGGCGTTGCCGTGGTCCTGGTGCATCACCACAGGGATGTGGGGATAGGTCTCGGTCGCGGCCAGGATCAGGTGACGCAGGAAGATCTCACCGGCGTAGCTGCGGGCACCGCGGGAGGCCTGGAGGATCACCGGGCTGTCGGTCTCGTCAGCCGCTTCCATGATGGCCTGGACCTGCTCCAGATTGTTCACGTTGAACGCAGGAATGCCGTAGCCGTTCTCAGCGGCGTGGTCGAGCAGGAGCCGAAGCGGAACGAGCGCCATGGATAAATCCTCGGAGGGTTGGGGTCGTCAAAGACGAATCGGCGGCAACTTTACCGCGTGTTACGCAAGAACTAATGTGCCGCCTGCTGCTTGATCGCAGGCCACACGACTGGCCACGCCCTCGGCCAGTCCAGGCAGCATCGGTTGCCCACTGCGAATGCTTTCGGCCCACCAGCCCAGCACCCGCACCACAGGGGCGATGCGACCATCCGTCCAGGTTTGCGGGAAGACGAGGTCGGCATCGGTTTCCACGGCGCGGAAGGGCTCACCGAGCGGGGCGTGCTGCAACTCAAAGCCATGGACGTAGTCCTTCTGATTGGTGCTGCTGAGCAGCAGCGATCCCGAGGAGCCCACCACATCAAGGCAGAAACCGCAGCCGTTGCGCGACACGGAACTGAGGCTGACCTGTGCCGGCACCGGCAGGTCCTGCCTGCCCTGCCATTGGGCAACGGCCTGCAGCAGCGACACATCGGGGGCATCCACGGTGGCCAGACCACCATCTGGGTGAGGGCGTTGCTTGATCGAAACGCCGTTGAGGGCCTGAACAGCCCCCAGGGGGCCGATCAGCCAGGCCAGCATGTCCACGGCATGGGTTCCCAGGGCTCCGATCACGCCGCCGCCCTGATCCGCCTGGGCATACCAGTTCCAGCCGCGCTGGGGATCGGCACGGCTGCCCATCAACCAGTCGAGCTTCACAAGCCAGGGTGTGCCGACAGCGCCGGCCTGCAGCAGGCGTGCGGCCTGCATGAACAGGGGAACAGCCCGGTACTCGTAATCCACAGCCACCGACAGTCCCCGGGCCAGGGCCAGCCGCTGTAGCTCCCGGGCTTGATCGGCATGCAGCGCGATGGGCTTTTCCAGCAGCAGGTGCTTGCCCGCCTCCAAGGCCCGGCGGGCCAGATCAAAGCGAGGTGCGGGGGGAGTGGCGATGATCACCGCGTCCACCGCGGGATCGGCCAGCAGGGCATCCCAATCGCTGAATCCCCTCAAGCCATGGGCGGCTGTGGCGGCATCCAGGCGCTTCTGACGCGGGTGCCAGAGGGCCACCGCCTCAAGATCAGTCGCTGCCGCAAGGGCCGGCAGGTGCACCTTCTCCCCGAAGCCGAGACCGGCTACTGCAACACCAAGGGGCTGTGGAGACATCTCAGCTGGAGAGGGGTTCAGTGCAGACAGCCTCAATCACGGAGGTGATCAGCCCGTCATCCCCGGCCGGCTGCCATTGAGCACGAAAACGCGGCAAACCGTTCACCTGTTTGTCGCGATATAGCTGCTGGGAGCAGTCCAGCTGCATCACATAGAGCTCTCCTGAGGGCTGATCCTCGTCCTCGCTGGCCGCTGGGGTGAACCGGCTCAGCACGGTTCGATATCCATCCCGATCGATGCGCACACTGCCGCGGTCCCACCACTGCTGGCCAGCCTGGGTGGCAGGCACCTCAATCCATTCCACGGGGCCCGCCAGCACGGGGGCGACCCAGCAGAGCAAGGCCAGGATCAGAACAAAACCAGCTCGGATCATGCGCTGGTGAGCTCCATCGGTTTGCAGCCGTGCAGGCGCAGAAGATTGGCCAGGGTGGAGCGCAGCTGGGTGCGGGGAACGATCGTGTCCACGAAGCCGTGCTCCTGCAGATATTCAGCTGTCTGGAAATTGTCGGGAAGCTTCTCGCGCAGGGTCTGCTCAATCACCCGACGCCCAGCAAAACCAATCAACGCCTTCGGTTCCGCCAGGATCAGATCGCCCAGCATGGCGAAACTGGCGGTCACACCCCCTGTGGTGGGGTGGGTGAGCAAAGGCATGTAGAGCAGCTCGGCTTCCCGGTGGCGTTCGAGCGCGCCAGAGATCTTCGCCATCTGCATCAGGCTTAGCATCCCCTCTTGCATCCGGGCACCGCCGGAGGCACAGACGATCAGCAGCGGCAGCTTGCGGGCGGTGGAGTCCTCGATCAGACGGGTGATCTTCTCGCCGACCACGGAGCCCATCGATCCACCCATGAAGCGGAAGTCCATCGCTGCCAGGCCCATGGGGATGCCTTCCACCCGGCAGAGCCCGGTGACCACACCATCCCGCAGCCCCGTCGAAGCCTGACTTTCCCGCAACCGGTCGGCATAGGCACGCCGGTCTTTGAATCCGAGGGGATCCACCGGTGCCAGATCCGCGTTCAGCACCTGAAAGCTGTCGGGATCTGCAATCAGTGCGATGCGTTCAGCACTGTCGATCCGGTGGTGATGGCCGCAGTTGGCGCAGACACTGGCGTTGAGTTTCAGGTCTTTGAGATAGACGACCTGACCACATTCCGGACATTTGCTCCACAGACCATCGCCTTCATCTGGTTCCTGCTTGACGTTGGCGACGTACTGACCCTTGCGGCGATCAGCAAACCAATCGAACAGAGACACACAGGGCCGTCAGCTCACACCATTAAAAGCCGGCCCGGGAAATAGACGCTGATCGATCAAGCGCCCAGCAGCATCAACCAGGTGCTCCACCACCACTGCGGACCGGTCAACCAAACCAACCAAATGCCCAGGGCAATGAAGGGACCGAAGGGGAACGGTTCCCTGGGGCCCAACTGGCCACTGAGACGCGCAGTGCTTCCGAACAAGGCTCCCGAGACAACCGCAAGGGCCATTGCAGCTGCGATGCCCCCGGGCCCCAGCCAGGCGCCGCCCAGAGCCGCCAACTTGGCATCGCCCAGACCAAGCGCAGGCTGTCCCAACAACCGTTCGGCCAGGGCACTGAGACCTTCCAAAAGCAGCAGGTCCAACACCGCCGCGATCAAATGGCTGGCCAGAACGGGGATCCCAGCAGCCGCGCTGACGAGCAAGCCCAGCACCAACCCCCAGCGGCACAGGGGCTCCGGCAACCAAAGGAGATCCAGATCGATCAACACCAGTGGCAGCAGCAGCGCGATCAGGGGCAGCCCGGCCCAGGGGAGCCAGCGATCAGGCAGGCCTCCGCCAGCACCAGGCCACACCAACAGCGCCGAGATCCAGAGACCGGCACTTAGGGCCTCCACGGCGGGGTAACGCCAGCTGATCACCGCATCAAAATCACGGCAGCGCCCCCTCAGCAGCAGCCAACCGAGCACCGGGAGATGTCATGCCAGCGGATGGCATGGCCGCATTTGGGGCAGTGGCTGCCGGGAAAGACCACCGATTCCTGGCGGGGCAAGCGCCAGGCCATCACGTTGGTGAAGCTGCCGACGCAGGCGCCCAGCAGGCCTGTCCAAACCAGGATCAACCCTTCCATCGGGTCCGGCCACGACTCGTGCGCCCCCGGATCAGATCGATGGCAATGAACTCCTCATCCGGCAGAAGAACAGGGGTCTCGAAAACCACACGGCCATCGGTTTCCTGCGGATCGATCACCACGCCGAGGGGCTCCTGCCCCGCAGTGCTGGAGAGATAGGCGAAATAAATGCGACGTGCCTGGGCGATCAGCGAGCGACTGTCAATGCGGTCCCAGCGGGGAGCCGAGAGCGCCCCCGAGGCTCCACGGATTTCAAAGGAGGGCGTTGACAAAGAAATAGAGCCCACCTGATCACTCAGATGGACCCATTGTAGAGACGATTGTTGTTAGTAGAAGCGATCAGCTGAGCTTGTTCTTCTCTTCGATCATGCGGTGAATGATCGGAGTGAGGATCAGTTCCATGGCGAAGCCCATCTTGCCGCCGTTCACCACGATGCTGGTGGGGCTGGACATGAAGGAATCGTGGATCATGTTCAGCAGGTAACCGAAGTCAATCCCCCACTTCTCACGAGCACCCTTGCGGAAGTGGATGATCACGAAGCTTTCATCCGGGGTCGGGATGTTCCGGCAGATGAAGGGGTTGGAGGTGTCCACGGTGGGAACACGCTGGAAGTTGATGTCGGTCTGGCTGAACTGCGGGCAAATGTGATTGATGTAATCAGGCATCCGGCGCAGGATCGTGTCAACGATAGCTTCAGCGGAATAACCACGCTCAGCGTTGTCGCGGTGGATTTTCTGAATCCACTCAAGGTTGGTGATCGGAACCACACCCACCAGAAGGTCGGCCAGGGCGGCCACGTCATAGCCCTCGCCCTTCACACCGCCATGAAGACCTTCGTAGAACAGCACGTCAGTGCCTGAAGGGATGTCTTCCCAAGGCGTAAACTGACCCGGCTCGAGGTTGACGCCCAGACGGGCGTTGTGTTCAGCCGCTTCTTCAACGCTGTGGAGGTAGTAGCGCTTCTGGCCAGCACCGGTTTCGCCGTAGGTGCGGAACAGTTCCTCGAGTTTGTCGAAGAGGTTGGCCTCAGGGCCGAAGTGGGAGAAGTTCTCACCCTTGGCCAGGGCATCCGCCATGGCCTGTTTCATGGGCATCCGCTCGTAGCGGTGGTAACTATCGCCTTCCACCACTGCAGGGGTAATGCCTTCCCTCGCAAAGATGTGCTCGAAGGCGCGCTTGACGGTGCTGGTTCCAGCTCCGGAAGAACCGGTAACAGCGACAACCGGATGACGCTTCGACATCGACGCAGGGACTACTGGCCCGGCGATCCTGCCAGATCAGGGCCCGATTGCACCAATCTCAGGCTTACAGAGCTTTGAGCAATTGCTCACCCATGGCGCGACAACCCAGCTGGGTGCAGCCTTCTGCCATCAGATCCCCAGTACGGAAGCCACCGGCTAATACGGCATCCACAGCAGCCTCCAGATCATCGGCAGCCGCGGCCTGTTTGAGGCCGATGCGAAGCATCATTGCGGCCGACAGCACCATGGCCATGGGATTGGCCTTGTCCTGACCGGCGATATCAGGAGCTGAACCATGCACAGGCTCAAACAGACCAGGGCCCTCACTGCCGAGGGAGGCGGAGGGAAGCATGCCGATGGAGCCGGTGAGCATCGCCGCCTCGTCGCTGAGGATGTCGCCGAAGAGGTTGCCAGTGAGCAGCACATCGAACTGGCGGGGATCACGCACCAGCTGCATTGCCGCGTTGTCCACATACATATGGCTCACCTCCACAGGGCCATAGCTGGGCGCCATGGCATCCACCCGGTCTCGCCAGAGCTGGCTCACATCCAGCACATTCGCTTTGTCCACCGAGCAGAGCCGGCCCCGCCGCTCCTGGGCGATCTCAAAGGCCACCTTCGCGATCCGATCCACCTCCGAGGCGGAGTAGGTCATGGTGTTGAAACCGCGCTCGTCTCCCTCGGTCTCGATGCGTCCCTTGGGCTGACCGAAATAAATCCCCCCGGTGAGTTCCCGCACCACCATCAGGTCCACCCCCTCGATCACCTCACGCTTGAGGCTGCTGGCGTCGATGAGGGCCGGAACAATCTTCACCGGCCGCAGATTGGCGAACAGCTCCATGCCGGCGCGCAGGCCCAGCAGGCCGGTCTCCGGCCGTTTCTCACGGGGAAGGCTGTCAAAGCAAGGGCTGCCGATAGCGGCCAGCAACACAGCATCGGCTGCCTTGCAGGCGTCGAGGGTGCTGGCGGGCAGCGGCTCACCAGTGGCATCGATGGCACTGCCGCCGATGGGCTGTTCTTCGAAGCTCAGCGAAAAGCCATGGCGCCGGCTCACCACCTCCAGCAGCTGGCGGGCGACAGCGGTGATCTCGGGGCCGATGCCATCACCGGGCAGGAGAACAACGCGGTGCTGAGCCATGACGGTGCGGTGCGGCAGGTCGACCGCTGAGGTTACTGAGGGGTGTCCCGCTTGAGCTCCCGCAGGGTTTTGGCCATCTCCGGCAACTTGCTGAAGGTGTTGGCGCAACGGAGCCAGAGGCGGTTGGGGATCGCGGGGAAGCCACTCACCACCTCTCCAGGGGCCACATCACCGTGAATGCCGCTCTTGGAGCTGGCGATGGCGCGGTCTCCCACCACAGCGCGATTGGCAACCCCCACCTGGCCGGCCAGGATCACCCCGTGGCCAATCCGGGCGCCGCCTGCGATGCCCACCTGGGAGGCGAAGGCACAGCCACGGCCGGTGGTGACGCCATGACCGATCTGCACAAGGTTGTCGATCTTGGTGCCGGCACCAATGCGGGTCTCCCCGACAGACGGGCGATCGATGGTGGTGCCGCAACCCACCTCAACGCCGTCCTCAAGAACCACCTGGCCGGTCTGCGGCATTTTTCGCCAGCCCTTCGCCGTCGGCACAAAGCCGAATCCCTCGGAGCCGACAACGGCATTGGAGTTCACCACACAGCCACGGCCCAGTCGGCTGCCGGGGTGAAGCACGGCATTGGCGTGCAGCTCGCAGCCATCACCCACCACCACGTCGTCGTAGATCACCACCCCGGGGTGAACGATGCAGTCGGCGCCAAGACGGCTTCCCTCCCCGATGCAGACCCGCGGGCCCACCGCTGTGCCGGGCCCGACCACAGCCCGTTCATCGATCACCGCCGAGGGGTGAATCTCCGCCAAGGGCCGGCGGCGGGGATACAACTGATCGAGGGCTTCAGCAAAGGCCAGACGCGGATCGGCGAAGACCGCAAAGGCGATGCCACGCTGCGACGCCAGATCAATCAAATCCTGTTGGTCGGGCAGCAACAGGGCACCCACACCGCTGGCGCCCAGAGCCGCCGTGAGGGCGTTGCCCTTCTCCAGAAAGCTGAGCTGCGCCGCTGAGGCCTGATCGAGGGAAGCGGCACCCTCAAGCCATGGGTCCAACCCCGCCTGGCTCCAACGCAGGCCTGCATCACCGGTCTGCAGAACCTTGATCAGGGTGCTGAAACGCATGGAGGCCAGGGCAGTCCGGCGGATCGTAGACATGGTTATCGGCTGCGCAGCACAAGGCCATCGCGATGCACCACCACCGGGGAGGACTCTCCGGGAGATGGGTCATTCATCGCGGCCCGCAACTGGTCGCTGTCCATCGAACAGAGGCCACGGCCCAGATCCTCACCATCAGGGTCCAGCAACTGAATGGGTTGATTGGCGGCGAAGTCACCCCGCACCGCCGTAACACCTACCAGCAGCAGGGACGCACCACGGTGCTGCAGCGCCGCACAGGCTCCCGCATCCAGCTGCAGTTCACCCTCAGGTCGAAGCACATGGGCAAGCCAACTGCGTCGATTGCCCAGGGGTTCAGGGTGGGGATGGAACACCGTCCCTCCCCGTTGACCCTGCAACAAGGCCTCAAGGCGAGCGGGATCGCGCCCGTCGGCGAGCTGCACGGTGATGCCACTGGCGGTGGCGATGCGGGCTGCCGCCAGCTTCGTGGTCATGCCCCCGGTGCCCCAGCGCCCCCCGTCGCCGGCCCCCTGTTCCAACGAATCCAGCTCCCGAGGGTGGCGAATATCCGAGATCGGTTCGGCGTTGGCATCAACCCGCGGATCCGAGGAATAGAGGCGATCAACATCCGTAAGCAGGATCAGTTGCTGCGCTTCAACGGCGGCGGCCACCAAAGCCGAGAGGGTGTCGTTGTCGCCGAAGCGCAACTCCGCCGGCGAAAGGGCATCGTTCTCGTTGATCACCGGCAGCACCCCCCAGCTCAGCAGCTGCCGCAAGGTGCCCGAAGCATTCTGGTAGCGACGGCGATCGGCCAGGTCGGAGCGGGTCAGCAGCACCTGGGCCACGGAACGGCCATGGCGGGCCATGGCCCGTTCATACAGCCCCATCAGCGCTCCCTGGCCGATGGCTGCAGCCGCCTGCAGGGCCACCACCGTGTCAGGTCGGTTGGTGAGGGCCAGCTTCTGGCAGCCCAGCCCGACGGCACCACTGGTGACCAGCACCACCTGATCACCGCGGTCCATGGCCCCTGCGAAGCAGCGGGCATAGCCATCAATCGTGGTGGCGGTCTCCCCCCGAAGCAGGCTGGTGCCGATTTTCACGACCCACAGGGTCATGCTGAAGGCGCCCCCATCACACGAGCCATGACGCGTTCAAACCGCTGCACCCGGTCATGGCTGCAGGGCTTGCCGTCGTCTCGAACCGGGCGCACCAACACCGTGTAAAGCCCCATTCGGTTGCCGCAGAGCACATCCGTGAACAGGCGGTCACCGATCATCGCGATCGCCTCCGGTGGCAGCGCAAGATCACGAACCACACTGCGCAGGGCACCACGGCGGGGCTTGCCGGCACCAAAGGTGAAGCTGACCTGCAGCTGATCGGCCACGGCAGCAATCCGCTCGCGGGAGGGGTTGTTGCTGAACAGATGCAACTGCAGGCGGCGGCCGGCATCCACCAGCCAGTCGCGTACCGGCCCTGGCAGGGTTACGTCGCGACCGGGCAGAAGGGTTCTATCGACGTCAATCACGGCGGCCTTCAGGCCTTGGGCCGTGAGGTGGGGCAGCGAAAGCTGGGCGATGGTGAGCTGGGAATCCCAATTGGGGATCAACCAGTGCTGTGCCGTCAATCCGGCCATTCACGCTCCTCCAGTTCCGCCTCAATCAAGGGTTGAACGCGGTCGAGCTCATCGTCGCTCAGCAGCACGGCCTGGCCATCCACCATTCGCACCAACACCAGGAACGGATCAAGAGGGATGTAGAGACCGTATTCCTCCGCTTCAACCATGAAGCTCACCAGCAGTTCAAAGGTCTCGGCGTCCTCATCAACATCGTCATCCTCCTCCAGCTCATCGAGCTCGTCCTGATCCGGCTCCTCCAATTCACCACTGACGGTGAGGGTGATCGCCGATCGCACCAGGACCAGATCGTGCTCCTGGAGCACCACATCAGCCACCGAGAGAATCGGCTCGCTGCTGGCAACTTCCGTGATCGGCACCGGCTCAGCATCGTCATTGAGCCGAAACAGCGACACAGGTGTATCTACCGGCGAGAGCAGGGCGTAGTCCTGCCCCTCGATCGGGATCAGATGCTCGAGGAAACACAGCAGGTCGTGGCCCTCGCGGTCGCGGACCAGCAGGGTGGGGTGATCGCTGCTCTTACCGGGGCCCGACTCAGACATCGACGCGGCTCTGACTGGGCTCAGGATCCACCATCGCCCGCCCCGGCGCCCGACCTTGACGCAGTCTGTTGGGCCGGTTTGAGCTCCGGACCCTCCGCCAGCCATTGCTCCAGCAGCAGGGCGGCGGCTGCACTGTCGAGACGTCCGCTGCGGTCGCCCTTCAGCCCGAACTGTTCACCGGCCGCCCAGGTGCTGCTGTGTTCATTCACCCAGGCCAGGGGCAGATCGAGGGCGGCAGCCAGGCGCAGGCCGTAACGCTGGCAATGCTCCGCCTGAGCGGTGGGCTGGCCCGCGGCATCCAGGGGCAAGCCCACCACGAGCCCCTGCACCGACCGTTCGCAGCAGTGGGCCTGCAGAACGACCAGATCGGCATCAAAGCGACCGCGGCGAAGGGCAGCGAGGGGCGTGACGCTGATGCCGAGGGCATCGCAGCCGGCCAGGCCGATGCGCCGCCGACCCACATCCAGGCTGAGGATCGAACAGGGACGCGGCCGCATCAGTGCCGATCACCCAGACTCGGCGTGGGCAGGGGTGTGCCCTGGGGCCGTAAGCGACCAAGCACCTGATCAAGCGATCGGGTCAGCTGCAGGTTGCGCTGGGGGGACTGACGCCGCCACATGCTGCGTCCAAGTAGCAGCTGCTCATCGCCACGGGTCCAGCCCTCCGCCTCCAGGATCCGGCTCAGGGGTGCATCGTCGAAAGCCGTGAGCAGCCCGCGGGGGCGGCCGCACTGAAGGATCCTGTTCAGAACGTGGGGAAGCGCCTGATCCAGCCGGGGATCCCAGGCGAGATCGCGCATCAGCTCCAGCACGCCGGCCTCTCCCGCATCGGGTAGGCGGATGGATCCCGCCAACACAGCGTCTCCGGCCATGAGCACGCCGCAGCCGGGACCGTTCCGGTCCAGCAGATCCAGCCAATGGCGGTCGGTGATCTGACGCAGGTGGCTGTGGCTGCCGCCCTGCTCGATCGGCCAGAGCAACTGGGCGGTACGGCGGTTCAAGGCCCCCCAGCGCAGACCCGCAGACAGCTGATCGCTGCTCGGTGGCTCAACCACAGCCCCTGGTGGACACCAGCACTGATAAGGGCGCAGCGGTTGAAAGCCCAGCTCTCGCAAAAGGGCAATGGAATCGGCATCGGTGGCCGGGCAGCGGATCACCCAGCTGCAGATCTGGGCCGTCCAGGACTGCAGGGCCTGCTGAAGCAGGGAGTGCTGAATGGTGCGATGGCTGTGATCGTCCAGCGGCCCCAGCAGCTCCGGCAAATGGAGGATCCAGCAACTGCCGCGACGGTTGAACGGCCGGGCCACCACACTGGCTACCGGACGGTCGCCGTCGAGGGCGATCAGGCAACGGGGCGAGCGGCTGGGGAGCAGATCAGGAAAGCGCTGCTCAACTCTCGAGAGCCATTCACCGATCAGAAAGCCCTGAAAGCGTGAGAGCTGATCAATCGGAGCGTCCTGAATCCACTTGGCCAGGTGGGCCGGATTGAGGGGCTCAATGCGGATGGAGGTGGTCTTGGGTTCTGTCACCGGACACCCTCCAACCCCAACTGTTCACAATGTATCGCTCATTCCAGGCCTGGCCGCACCAACACCAGGGGAGTGCGTTCATTGGCATTGCCAGCAGGGTTGGGGCGCAGGGCCCGGCCCAGCAAGCCCTCATCACAACCGGGGCTGGAGGCCAGCACCTTCACGCGGCCGAGGTCGTTGACATCGACGATGGCAACGTCGACCCCGAGTTCAGCGGAGGCATCACGGCAGAACTGCTCAGCCCGGGATGGCCCCAGAACAATGGTCTGGTCGTATGGCGGTGTAGTGCCGGTGATGTCGTCGATCAAGCGGGCCTGGTCGCCAGCGAGGCGATAGAAGCCACCGGGGATGCCCACCAGCTTCATCAGCAGCCCCCCAATCCAGGCGGCCAGCACCCGGGTGGGCCCTACCAGATCGATCAAGGTCTGCATGCCGCAGGCAGTGGCCAAGCTGCTGGTGGGGTGGAACACACGGCAGGCCAGACGCGCCACCATGCCTGGCTCCACCTCACTGGGATGGCGGTAGCGCCCCTGGATCACAGCCACGGGGGTTTCGCCGATGGTGAGGATGTCGCCGGGCTGCACCAGATCGGCGGCATAGGTGCGCAGGACGTCAATGGTGTCATCCAGGGGCCCGAGCAGGTGGGTGCGAAGGGGCAAGACGCGGCAGCCTTCCCCCTGGCGGAAGTGGACTTGATCGGGCTGCAGGGGTTCAGGACGCGTCAGGGGAACCAGCACGCCCTGACGGCGCTGCAGACGGCCGAAGGGTCCGTAATTCGCCCAGTGGGCATCCACCCAGAGGCTGTCGACCCGGGCCGATGGCGTCGGGCCGGTGATCTCGATCAAAACCCGGGCACGGGTGGTCTTGCGTCCCTTGACGATGTAGGCCGCCCAGTAGCCGTCTGCGCGGGTCTCCTCGTCGGGATGCTCGGCAATGATCCGCGTTTTCACCTCCAGGCCGGTGGGATCGGAGGAGCCCAGCAGCACGGGCTCGACCCGCAGCTCCGGCACAAAGACCTCCATGCGGGGGTGGGGGTTGCTGATCTCCAGCACGCCTTCGATGCGGAGCCGCGCGCCCAGATCATCCACACGCCAGTCGCGCGGAGTCATCCGCAACGGTGAGGCCGGTCTGAGGCGATGGCGGAGCTCCAGCCAGGCCACAGCAAGTCCAAGGCCGAGCGGAGCAAACAGCAGCGACACAGCGGATCCGGCTCAGCGACCGGGACAACTGGCCGGCAGCGTAGGCGCCATGGCGGGGCGGCTTAGTTGGCGGTGACTTCGATGTTCACTTCGTTGAAGCTGCCTTCCTGATCAATGCGCCCCAGTTCAGGAGCAGGAAGACCGGTGGAGGCGCTGATGGCGTCGTTGATCGCCGCCAGGGAAACCTGACCGTTCTGATCGAAAACAATCCGGCCATCGGTGCCGATCACCACCACCTGCGGAATGGTTCCAGACCAATAGGTGGCTGGATCACCGGCTCCCAGCGTTTCACGGCCCTGCAGCGGATCGGTGGAGAGCGGCAGCAGATCGATGCTGCGGCCCCAAAGCCGTTGCAGTTCCGACACCACCGGAGCAAAGCGTTTGCTCACGGCGCTGTCATCCAGGTAGTAGACGATCACGGCCGTGCGTCCCTCAGCGAGGGACTCCTCCAGCGTGTTAGCGGGGGGAACCAACGAACCATTGCCGGCATAGAGGGCGTAAATGTTGCCGTCGTAGCTATCGCTGTTCAACACGGCGGCGGCAGGTGCGACATGGAGCAGCAGCGCGATCGAAAAGGTGATCAGACAGCGCACCAAAGCAAGCATCAAGCCGAAGCAGCGGATCGCCATTGTGGACCCAGGGGCCTAACCGCGGCCGAAGCTGCGTCCCATCCCCTGGGCTATGCCCCGCCCTACTAGACCGATGGCGCGTCCCAGCACCTGGGTGAGCAGGATCACGGCAAGGTCGCCGATGCGGCGCACCAAGGCCTGCACCTGGGGTGCGAGGGCATCCCGGGCTTCCAAGAGCAAGGCCACCTGCCGCTGCCACCAACCCAGCTGATTGAGCTCCTTGTCGCGGGGCTCGGTCAGCTGCAGCGGTTCGATGCGACCGGAGCGCAACTGAAACAGGGTGCGCTGGCTTTCATAAAGCTGAATCGGACGCTCCACCCAATCCGCCCAGCGCAGCTGGGTGTTCAAGCGATTTCTGAGGCGGTCGAGTTCCCGGGTCGCCAGGAGGGGATCCCGCAGCAGATAACGACGCAGCTCCGGCCAGTCACCGCAGGCATCGAGCAGTTCGGCACCAATCAGTTCCGCCGTCCTTACCAGCCAGTTGCTGACCAGGGTTTCCAGTTGCAGGAAGGCCCTGGGATCATCGGCCGGGAGCAGCAGGCCGTTCACCAGCATCGGTTGATCCGCCACCAGCGGCGCCAGCATCCCCGTTGGATCGGGCAGCTCGCCGTCTGCACCGGTGAGATCAGCACGGGTGAGTAGGGACGCCACAACCGGCTGCAGCTCCCCGTCACGGGGGATCTGGACGTAACTGCCGGCCAGAGCGGTTATGGCCTGCTGACGCAATTCGGGCTGCAACGAATCCCAGGCCTGGGCCATCGCAATGCCGTCCTGGCGGCTGCGCAGGCGCTGCAAAACCTGATCAAGCTGTTGCAACAGGGCCAATAGCAACTCCCGGCGGCGATCGGGATGCAGCCCCTCAATCGCCAGCAGACGGCCGGTGGAATTGGTCAATCCAGCCTGAACCGATGCAGCGATGCGGTCGCGGATAGCATCCCATACGGCAACGGCATTGCGTTCGCGCAGGCTGATGGCCGTGGTGGTGGGTGCTCCATCGCTGGACACGGAGGGGGCCAGGGGTTCGGCGTGCTCGAGGCCCATCTGCAGCGGCCCCCAGAGCCAGAGCAGCAAGCCCTTGGCGAAGCGCAATTCGCGGCGGCGCCCCTGCAGCAGCAGGAATAGCAACGGTTGTTCCGGGGGTGAATTGAGCAGGGCCTCCACCCCCTGCAGGTCGCGGCTCACCTGCTGCAGGCCACTCACCAGCAACCACTGGCCCAAGCCCATAGTCTGCTCCGGGCCCTGGGACTCCGACGCAGCCTCCAGGCGGATGTCGCGTCCGCCCTGCAACAGGGTTTCGATGGCGTTCTGCAGGCCCTGGGCGTCGACGTTCTGGAGCAGGCCGGCCGCCGGCAGCTCCAGCAGCTGCTCCCGCGACAGGCGTAGGTCGCTGGGCAACAGCAACAGCACCGGGGCGGGTTGCCAGCGCTCCTGCAGGGCAAAAAGCTCCTGTTGAATCGCCGCCAATGAGGCCACGGTGTCGATCGACCAGATCACCAAAGCCGGCCCCCCCGTCAGGCGCTCAGGGCGAAGCACGACCTCCCAATCGTCCCGGGCGGAGGTGAGTTTCAGCGCCAGCGACTCCCCGAGCAGATCCGGAGCGAGCAGCAACATCCGCACCGGCGAAGGGGAGGCCAAGGGTTGAACCCGAAACAGTTGGGCTCAAGGTAACGAGCTTCTGCTCAGTTCTCCAGGGTGCGCCGGCCGTTCAATTGCAGGGTGTACGACTCGATGCGAAAGCCGGTCCGCTGTTCGATCTGACGCAACAGGTCGTCGGGAAGAACAACGTCGATGTCTTCGATCGAACCGCTGTCCAGACAGGTGAGATGGCTGTGGGGATCACTGCGGTAGCCATACAGGCGACCACTGGCGCGGTCGAGGCACTCGATCACCCCCGCCGACTGCAGGGCCTCGAGGTTTTGATACACCGAGGTGTGGCCGATGCTGCGCCCCCTCAGATTCAGTTGTTCAAAGATGTCTCGGGCGCTGAGGTGGCTCTTCTCGCTCCAGAGAAGGTCGAGCACCATGCGCCGATGACGGCTAAGGCGCATGCCCAGCCGCCGGCACTGCTCGAACACCTCTTGCAAGCTGCCCGCGGGGGACAGCGCGCTGATCTTGCTGGCGGCTGCTCTTACCACAGAAGGTGCATGCTACTTCAACCATAAGGCCCTAGGCCAGCTCAGGCGATGTCTGCCGCCACGGCGGTGACGTCTTGAAGCCTTGCCTCACCCAAGGCGGCAATGGCCTCCGCTAAGTCGACACGGCCGTCGTAGAGGGCTCGGCCGACGATGACCCCCGTCACACCAAGGGGCTCCAAGGGCAGAAGCGAGAGAAGGTCGGCCATGCAGCCGATGCCACCGGAGGCGATCACCGGAACAGCGCTGCATTGCGCCATGGTTCGCAGGGCTTCCAGGTTGGGGCCGGCGAGGGTGCCATCGGTGGCGATGTCGGTGGTGATGATCGCCGCGATGCCGGCGGCACTGAACTGCTTGGCCAGATCGGTGGCCAGAACATCGCTCTGCTCGATCCAGCCCCGGGTGGCCACCCGGCCATCGTTGGCATCAATTCCCACCACGATGCGACCGGGATGGCGTTGGGCCAACTCCTGGACCAACTCCGGCTGTTCAATCGCCACAGTGCCGAGGATGACCCGATCCAGGCCACAGGAGATCAATTCTTCGGCGCGCTCGAGCGAGCGCACACCACCACCGAGCTGGACGGGGATATCGAGGGCGGCGGTGATGGCCCGCACCGCCGCGTCATTAATCGGCTCACCGCGTTTGGCGCCATCGAGATCCACCAGGTGCAAACGGGTTGCCCCCTGGCTCTGCCAGCTGAGGGCCTGCGCCACAGGATCCTCACTGAATCGTGTCACCTGGTCGTAATCCCCCTGATGAAGCCGGACGCAGGCTCCATCAAGCAAATCAATGGCGGGGATGATCTCCATCGGGGTCGGACCAGAGACCCTCCATCCTGCAGCGCCACGCTTCAATGGCTGCGCTTTTCGGGCCCAAGTGCATGAAGATCCTGGTGATGGGGGGAACCCGCTTCGTGGGCCGGCCCCTGGTGGCCCGCCTGCAGGCCCAGGGCCATGCACTCACCCTGTTCACCCGCGGCAAGAACCCCGTCCCCACCGGCGTGGAACACCTCTGTGGAGACCGCAGCAGCGATGAAGGCCTCAGCGCGCTGCAGGGCCGCAGCTTCGATGTGATCGTCGACAGCTCCGGACGCAAGCAGGAGGACAGCAGCCGCGTGGTGGCCATCACCGGGGGCCCCAGCCATCGCTTTGTGTATGTGAGTTCAGCTGGGGTGTACGCCGATTCAGAGCAGTGGCCCCTGGATGAATCCAGCCCCACCAATCCGCAGAGCCGTCACGCCGGCAAGGCCGAAACCGAAGCCTGGCTGCGCAAGGAAGGCATCCCCTTCACCAGCTTCCGGCCCACGTACATCTATGGCCCAGGCAACTACAACCCTGTGGAACGCTGGTTCTTCGATCGCATCGTTCACAGCCGCCCGATTCCGCTGCCCGGTGACGGCAGCACGATCACCCAACTGGGGCATGTGGAGGATCTGGCCGAAGCGATGGCCCGTTGCATCGAAGTGGATGCTGCAGCCAACCGGATCTACAACTGCTCCGGCAAACAGGGCATCAGCTTCCGGGGCCTGATCCGCGCCGCAGCCGTGGCCTGCGGACGCGATCCCGATGGCCTCGAGCTGCGCAGTTTCAACCCCAGCGATCTGGACCCCAAGGCCCGCAAGGCCTTCCCACTGCGGCTCAATCACTTCCTTACCGACATCACCCGGGTGGAACGCGAACTGGCCTGGCAACCCAGCTTCGACCTGGCCAAGGGCCTGGCCGACAGCTACAGCAACGACTACGCCCTGAACCCAACCGCAGCGCCAGACTTCAGTTCTGATGAGGCGCTGATCGGGGCGTGATGTAGCCCAGGGCTGAGCTCAGAGCCAGGCCGAGGGAGGGCCAGAACAGCCACCAGCCCAGGCTCTGAAGCCCGGCAGCAGCAATCCAGGCGGAAGGCCACAGCATCAGCAACAGGCTGAGGAACTGAAGGATCGTCTTGGCTTTGCCCGACAGCGAGGCCGGCCCACCATCACTGGCCTGGGAGCGCCAGCCCGAGATCAGCAATTCACGGGCCAGCAACAACCAGACCGCCCAGAGCGGCAGCACAGCGGACGACGCCAACCAGAGCAACGGTGCCGCGATCAGCACCTTGTCGGTGAGGGGGTCGAGGCGGGCGCCCCAGCTGCTGCCACCCCCGGCGCGCCGAGCCAGCCAGCCATCGGCCGCATCACTGAGCCCGGCCAACAGCAGCAACCACCAGGCCCAGCCCTGCCAGCCGAACTGCAGGGCAAGGATCAGCGGGAAACCGGCAACGGCTCGCGCCACGGTGAGTCCGTTGGCAATCGAACGCAAAGACAGAAACAACGCTCAGAATGCAGAGAGCTGAACCTTGATCATGGTCCTGCAGCTCACGGTGGCTGATGTGATGACCCAGCCGGTGCTGAAGGTCACGCCCGACACGCCGTTGCAGCAGGCCGTGCAGATGATCAGCGACCACCACGTCAGTGGTTTGCCGGTGGTGGATGCGGAGGGACGTCTGATCGGCGAACTGACGGAGCAGGATCTGATGGTGCGGGAGAGCGGTGTGGATGCCGGCCCCTACGTGATGCTGCTGGACAGCGTGATTTACCTGCGCAATCCCTTGAACTGGGACAAGCAGGTGCACCAGGTGCTCGGCACCAAGGTGAGCGCTCTAATGCGCAAGGACTCCCACAGTTGCGGGACGGAGTTACCGCTGCCCAAAGCGGCCTCACAACTGCATGAACGGGGCACGCAGCGCCTGTTTGTGCTGGACGGCAACAAATGCCCCATCGGCGTGATCACCCGGGGAGACGTGGTGCGTGCCCTCGCCTCCCATCAAGACGGCTGATTCAACTGATCGTTTGTTCTCCCTTTCCAGGCCGATGCTGCGCTCCTTGATGGTTGCCTGTGTGCTGGTGGTTGTTTCCCTGCAAGGCCATGCCAACCCCACGGACGAGACCGAGGAAATGGATTTCCTGGACATGGTGGATAGCGAGGGCAACGTGCTGATCCAGGCCCAAGGCATTGATGCCGTTAACGCCGAAGCCCCGGCCCAAGACCTGGCTTTTCCTGCCCTGGGGCACTGGTCTGTTGAGGGTCACTGCTTTGTGAAGCCTGCTCCAGGCGACTGCAATGGCGTGTTCAAGCGCTAAGGGCGTTCCACCGTTTGCGATGCCGGAGCAGGCGGCACGCGGTTATCCACGCGCAACGGGGAAAACAGCACGAGATTGCCTGCCACCAGGCCGGCGGCGACAACAACAGCCGCCAGAACCTCTAAACCTTCTGATGTTTTGGCTTGCATGCCTCGAGCATGCGCCGATGGCTTGCCAATGGCGAGGCCTTGTTTGGCTTTCAACGTGTGCGAACAAACGGAGTCAGTTGATACGCCAACCGTCGAACCAGGAGAGTTACGACGGAGCAGTTGATGCGCCCGATCCTGTGTCGCTCATCTTTCGTTTTCACGACGACACAGGTGATGTGCCTCCGATCAAGTTCGAGACCGGGCATCAGGGAAAGGAGGCAGAACGCCTGACACGATTCATCTGGAATCAAGTGATTCAACTGCTGCTGGCCGGCAAGGAGCTAGAAGCAAACTCGCTGTTGGAAGAATTTGATGAACCACCCCTTTGGGACGACCCACTCGACTGACAAGCCATGGGAACTCCACTCACGCAATGGCTTCAGCTGGTGGGCTGGGTGCTGCTCGCCACAACCCTGATTTGCTTGAGTGCAACAGGGGTTTTCTGAATTGAGCGGTTCAATCAAAACACCCTCATCAGCAATCAATCTGCCCTGAAAAATCAGTGATCAATGACATCGAAGTCGATCCAGTATGGCTTGCTACATCGATCCCGAAGTCTTCCTTGAATGCGTCAGCGAAGGCATCCAATTGGTTTTTTGATTGATGAATGCATTGAATGAACCAATGGCTTCGTATCAAATCACGATCACCACATCGGAAGGCTCCTCGAGCTTTGCCTGTGCCGACGATCAGTACATCCTTGATGCTGCAGAGGAAGCGGGTGCGGATCTGCCCTACTCGTGTAGAGCTGGCGCCTGCTCCACCTGCGCAGGCAAGCTTTCGAGTGGCTCTCTAGATCAATCGGATCAGAGCTTCCTTGACGACGAACAGATCGCAAAAGGCTTTGCCCTGCTTTGCGTGGCTTACCCAACAAGTGATTGCCAGATCAAAGGAGAAGCAGAAGAAGAGCTCTAGGCTAAATAGGCCCATCTTCGAGTTTCAAGTTTGGGGACTGCCGCTGGAGAACAATCGACGCCCGCCCCCCCTATTCTGACCAGCTCAATTTATTCCCTTCAGCAACCACCTGATTCGCCCAGACTGAAGTCACCAGGAATAGGCGCCCAATGTCGTCATGGTGCTCCAGTTGATTTGCACCTGCACGGAGCGGCGAAGCCACCTTTCAAGGGTGTTGCTTCGCTTGCCAAACAAGGCTCGTCGTCAGGCTTAGACGCCAAAGAAAGCAAGGACTGCTTCTAGGGCTCCGAGACCCAACAGAAAAACACCAGCGAGCAAGGCAAAGTCTTTTTTGGAGTTAGCCACAGATGCAACGGTTGCTCCGACGAACGCCAACAGGACAAAACTAAAGAGAATCGGAAGGGCAAACATTGCGGAGGATGTACATCTCCGATGAGTTATGTAAACCCGCTGCGGCGCAGGGAGTTAACGGCTCGATGCCAACGTTGAGTTACTTAATTCCTCTCAAAGGAGGCAATCAGGATGACGAGAGTCAACCCTCCTAAAAACTGCTCTGGGTCTGCCCAGCGAAGCGGCCCGCATAGTGCTCTTCACCAACCATGCGCTGAAAGATGAACTGACAGATCAGTGTGCCCGGAACCACCGCCAGTGGGGCTGGGCCGAAGTTGCTCATTTCCAGCACCTGCTGACTGTCGATCCCCGGCCCCATGAACGGTGCACTGATGTGCACCATCAGCCCAAGGCGAGCAAAGCGACTCCGGCCCTCAAGCCAACCGCAAAGACCTGGGCCGAGCCTGATCCGTTCACGGGTGATCCCCAGCACGGTCTCTCCCGGCATGATCAGGATGTGCCCACCCTCGGGGATCTCCAGCTTGTCGGTGCATTCGCGGTAGTCGGTGTGATCGCGAACCTCGATCACTTCATGCACCTTACGGAACACCCGAAACGTGAAGCCGAGGGTGAGATCCACCGATGCAGGCCCAACATGGTCGGCATGGAAGGGCGTGATCGCGATCAGGCCGTCGTCTACCGCCTGAAGAATGGCCTGACGCCCAAGCACCGCCATGGGTCGATCCCTTGCTGGGCCATGAGTATGGACGCCTCAGACGCCGGGGTGCTCAAACAGAACCGTCGACCGTTCTGACTCGCTCAGCTCGGCAGCGTCTTGCCTTTGATGCTGCTCAAGCGGTGGAGCTTCGGGAAGCCGGAAGGCTCTTTCGAGATCTGCCTTGATGGCACCAAAGGGGTAGGTCATAAAAAAAGAGGACTGCCCACAGCCCCCTCGGAACGACTTAACGACGCATCCCTGCGCCTCCGTTACATTAGTAAACAAAGTTTTGTAATGAGTGCCGTGGCCTTCACCACCCAAGACCTGCTCATCGCCTTCGGCAGCTTCGGCATGGCGCTTTTCGCCTTGAACCTTTACAAATTGACCAAGCCAGCTAACGGTTGATTAAATCGGACACTTGAAAACCCTGAGCTGGCGCCCTTGATCGGTTTGAACGTGCCCTGACTGAACGCAACCCAGCTCCGCTGGCGGCAGCCGCGAACCGATATGGGTCGTGAAGAGCTCAGAACTTTTGACCCCAGACGCCAACACCAGCGCAAAAGTCGCGAGCGAGAGAAGAGCCATGAGAAGCACTCGCATCTGCAGGCAAAACAAGGAATTCCAGTCTGCTCGGGTGAGCCCATCGGTGGTGGACCTCGGAGCAGGCTCGAAGCAGGAACGCCTTCTTAGGCTTGCCTGAGAGGGCTAGCCAATGGAAAACAGCAAAGAGCCGGTTGGTCATCTCAGCGCGATCATCGGGATTGGCCTCTTGCTGATTGGCCTCGTTGTCTTTGGAGTGGTCCAACAGAAGGCCTGGAGCCATCAAGCGGAACTCACCCAAAGATTTGAAGCATGCATGGAGAGCGCTCCCTTCAAACAGGCTCTAAAGGTGCCGAGGCCAGAAGCAGTGCTCACAGACGAGCAACTGCAGGCCCACTTTGACGCCTTTGATCAGTTGCTCAAAGAAACAGGTTTACCGCCCATCTGGAATGGCAAAACCTTGGTGCCCTGGAAGGACTACCACAAAAACTCGATTGAATTCGCAAGCCAATGCCATGGCCAGCTGGGCATCGATCAGCCTCAACGTCAACTGAAGGGCACTTACGCCAAACCCGTCTGGGATCCGAACTCTTCCACCTGGCGGCAGGCTGATTGATGAGCACGCGTCGGTTCAAAGGGCTCTACCTGCAAGCCACCGGTGATCCCTGCTGCTTTTCATTTGTGACCTACACACCACAAACCAGAGAACAAATGCTGGCTTGTGGGGATCTGGAGCCAAGCGAAGAATATTTCAATCCAGTGATTTTTGATTTTCTGTTGTTCGCCTCAGAGGCTGCCCTTGGAGCACCGGCCGGCGACTCATTCCCCATCACCTACGACGACATTTCAATCGTCACATCAAGGCAAAGAGGCTCAGGCATTCAGCACGAATATCTGATCAGGCTCTCAGACCACGACTGGAATGCTGCAAAGCAGCTTGCGGTTGATCAACTCCAAGATGTATTAACGAGTGCGCGATGGAATGGGGCTCGGCTTACGGATTCGCGCGATTGAAACAGCATCAAATCGCCAACGGACAGCCGAGTCCTCTAGCTTGCCGGCTGTAGCAGTAATTCCCATGATTCCAGAACCCCACGAGCCCTTTGATATCAACCGGAAGGACGACTCGATCTTCCTGCTGGGTTCCATGTTCATTGTGATTTTCCTCTTCCTTCTTTAAAGAGAAAAAGATCATCCTCAGCCCCAACAAAAAAGCACCTGCTCAAACCGAATAGGTGCTTTTTGATGTTGGATTACTATCTACAAACAGTTTCCAGGCAAAATTTAGCGGCGCGGCAGGCTGACTTGATACATCGTGTCATCAACAGGTTTCCATTGCACAAGATGTAGACGGTCGATCTTGTTGTTGTCCAAACAATCCCAGATCGTGGCTCCAGACAGTGTTGCCATCGACCACACATCGCCCTGACTCTTCATCTGCTTGCGGTTGCGATCTTTCCATTCCGTCCAGTTGATTTTTGGGTAGGAGCCAACCTGCTCACTCAGAATCACCACCGTGAATTCCACCGAACGCGAACCAAAACCGGCCGGAACTCTAAGTTGTTGAACTGCAATTCCCTGGTTCAGGCCACGGGTTTGCGCCAGATCCGCCACACCTGCCAGCGCGTCACCCCGAGCCAGAGGAACGCCACAGCCGAAAGGATCGGCACGACGATCAGATAACTCCACACCCCCAGGGCCACCCAGGCGAGCAGAGACGTGATCAAAGCCTTCTGAAAGTTAATGGCTCCGGCGAGACGTTGCTGCAAAAGAGATATCACGCTGTTGCTCGAAGCTCCATCCCTTCCTTTAGCCACGGATGCCCTCAGCGACCGCAACGCTGAACCCCTCCTGGGTCCAAAGACTGAGGGAATAGCGCGAACCATGCAGCCATGCCGCGGCCCCGTCCGGCGCAATGGCCACGTTGGCGAGTCCACCGCCCAGCCCCAGACCCGCTGCCTTCAACACGGCCTCCTTCGCCGTCCAGGCCTGAATCAACGTCCAGTGCTGCAGGCAGGCCGTCGCTTCAGCGGAGGAACCAAACATGCGCCGCTTCAGCAGGTCAGACGCCACACGCAACGGCCGGTCCAGGGCTTCAACATCAATGCCAATCGGATCCGGTCCCACCACCCCGATGCTGAAGGATCCGGTGTTGGAAATGCTGTGGTGCAGCGGGGAATCGCGCAGCTGCGGCTTGCCGTAGATCGTGCGGCCGATGTCGTCCGCAGAAACCAGCTGGCCTGCATCAGCGAACAGCCGGCAGGTGAGGCTGTCGCTCAAGGCCCGCTGTTCAGCGCGCGTCGGGGGCTGAGCGAGATGGGCCACCAACACCCGACGTTGGGTGCTGGGGATCGACCACCAGGACCAAACGGCGTCCAAAGCTCAATTCCGGTCAGCCGGGAGGGGCACCGGCGGCAGGGGCGGCAAATCAGGCGGCGACGTCACGGGTGGAGCTGGCTCATCCAGAAGAACCTCGGCGGGATTGAGCATCGGCTGATCGAGCACGATCGGCGGCGGCAGATCGGGGGGCAACGGCACAAATGGCTGCGGCTCTGTCCAGCTGGTGTCTGAGCTGCTATCTGAGCTGTCATCGGGATTGGGTTCAGACGGCTCCAGCTGCCGGATCACGGCCGGCTGCTCACGCAGCACCAAAGGATCCGCCGTGATCGGGGGTTCCCTGAGGGGTGCACGATCCAGATCAACGCCGGAGTCGTCGGCATCCGCAGGCGAGCCCGGCTTGGTGAGGTTGGAGGGCCCCCAGATCATCCGGGCCAGGGGTTCAACGCCCTGTTCCATCACCCGGTTCAAGCCAGCCAGTCCGCGATCGGCGAGGTGATTGCCGAAGGACGACACACATTCGATGGGGCTATCGCAGCCCTCATCCATCACCAGCCTGGGCGTCAGACCCGCGATCAAATTGCCCTGCAGCGGAATCTGGCGTGGGCTCAACCGCAGCAGATAGGGCACATGCACAAAGCTGGTGGCGCCACCGCTGATCCAGTTGGCATCTTCTTCGGTGAAGCCCTTCACCCCAGGGATGATCAAACGACTCTTCGAGGCATGGTCGGGCATATAGGCCGCCAGATAGCCCCGGCGACGGGCGAGGTCTTTGCTCTGCTCCAGGGTCAGGCCATCGCGGCTCATCAGCACTTCCATGTAGCCGTCCTGACGCAGGCCCATCACCATGCGGATCCGCGGCAGGTAGTAGCGGATCCGCTGGCCCATGCTGATGCTGTAGGCCCCCTTGTAGCTCTCCGGCGGCGCCTCGATGTCGTTGTAGAGGCTGTGCAAGCCGCCAATGAAGGTGTCGTAGATGCGGCTGCGCTCATCGGTCAGCTCCCCGTAGCCGAAATCAATGCTGCCGTTGTGGCGGATGCCGACGAAAGCCCGCTGGCGTGAAGCGGAGCGGTTCCGCCCGCGCCAGACCTGATTGCCGAATTTCAGATCCCCCAGGGGGACTGTGATCTCGCGGCCGTCGTCGTCCACATGGCGCTCGTACATCGGGCCCGACACGTAGGCCAGGGCAGCGCTGTCCTGGTATGCGTCCTGTTCGCGATCCCAACCCTCCAGCAGCCCGAAGCGCACCCGCCGTGGATCGAGATCCAACGCGTACACCTCATCGTCGGGGATGTAGCGGAACGGCTTGGCATCCCGGCCACGCTGCTGGGCCGAACGGACAGCTTGATCCTCAAAATTGGAGCGCTCGGGAGCCACAGGCGCCAAAGCGATCAAGCCGCCGAACACCACAAACGGCATGGCCAGCAAGAGCCAGCGCTTGCGCAGATGGATCCTGCGCTTGAGGCGGGGTCTGGGTAGCGGCGCAGCAGGCTGAGTCACGCGATCCTTCGCTCTCGGTTGTTGGGGGTTGGATCGAACCAAGGAACGATGGAGCCTTCGGCCACCAGCCATTGCTGGTAACGCTCGCCGCAGTCATGGCCTCCCGTCAACTGCCCGAAGGAAGGAATCACCAAACGCGGCCCATCCGGATCAAAGGCGAAACAGGGCAAACGCAACTGATCGGAACGGCTGCGAATCCGGGTGGTGGGGTGCAGGTGACCGCACACGTTCAACAACCCCGGCTCCGGCAACCGTTCGGGCATGTGGCTCAACCAGAGATTGCCCAACCGCTGAGAAGGCTGCTGGGGCAATCCTTCAATCCAGCTGTCCTGATCATGGTTGCCACCGATCAGCACCACCGGGCAACCACAGAGATCGGGCAACGCCAGCAGGGTCTCGCGCAGGGCAGCGGTGATGCCGATTCGGGCATGCACGAGATCACCCAGCACAAACAAGCTCTGAGGAGACCAGGCATGGCAGAGCTCCAGCAGCGGATTCAGAGTTCCTTGATCCCCATCGCTGGGCATGGGGATGCCATGGGCCTGGAACGCCTCGGCCTTGCCGAGATGCAGATCGGCAACAAACAGTTCGCGCCCCTCAGCCCGCCACAGGGCCCGCTGGGGCAGGAACGTGAGTGGGCTTTCGCCCCAGGACCACTCCAATGCGGTCATGAACGGTGCAGATCGCAGATCTGTAGCGCTGGCTGCATTGGATGGCTGACGTCGTGCCGCAAGCTTTGTGGGCCTCCAGAAGACTCATTGTGGCGCGAAGCAAGGGTCCACACCAGCTCGCGAGTTCAACCCTGCGCACGCTCGAACAACGGTTGAGCCTGCTGGAAGAGGAAGGCCGTTTCGAATGTGCCTACGCCCTAAGGATGGAAGTGGCCGACTGGCTGCTCGGGGCCAAGGATGCCAACCTGAGCGCACCATCGTTGACCTGAGCCTTCCATGACCATTGCCCTGCTGATCGCGCTGGCGGGTTCCCTGGCGGCGATGGCCGTGATCGTGCGTCGTCTGGAACAGCGCTGATGTGAAGGGTCCGGCGCTGGTCCGTGGCCCTGGCGCTCGCCTGCTTCGGCAGCGCACTACCCCTGCAGGCCAATGAGCTCAGGGTGGGCATCAGCGGCTCCGCCCCGTTCGTGATTCAGGACGGCGACTCCACCAGCGGCATCAGCCTCGACATATGGCGGCGCGTCGCCGAAGACAACAACTACAGCTACGAACTGATTCCGCAGCCATCCCCCAAGGCCGGGATTGAAGCGGTGGATGAAGGTGAGATCGACGTGCTGGTGGGGCCAATCAGCATCACCTCCGGTCGATTGGCCATGCCGGCGTTGATTTCACCCAGCCCTACTACCTGGGCAAGTCGGGGGTGTTGCTGCCGATGCGCCTGCCGTCGATCATTAGCCGCGTCCAGGTGTTCTTCGGCTGGGCAGTGATCTCCTCGGTGCTGGTGCTGATTAGCGTTCTGCTGCTGGTGGGCAGCCTGATCTGGCTGGCGGAACGGAACCGCAACAGTGAGCAGTTTCCGCGGGACTGGCTACCGGGCATCAGCAGCGGCATGTGGTTTGCCCTGGTGACCTTGACCACGGTGGGCTACGGCGACAAGGCCCCGATCACACGAACCGGCCGAAGCATCACCGGCGCCTGGATGGTGATCTCTCTGATCGAGGTGTCGTCCCTCACCGCCAGCCTCGCCTCGGCGTTCACCCTGTTCCTCTCCGATGCCACCGAATCGGCCATCAGCGCTCCTGAACAACTCAACGGCCGTCGGGTTGCAGTGGTGAAGGGCACCAGTGGCATGGAGCTGGCCCAACGCGGTGACATGCGGATCGTCAGCGCCACCAACCTCAGGAGTGCCGTTCAACTGTTGTTGGAGCAGCAGGCCGATGCCTTGATCTTCGATCGACCCGCCATTCGCTACCACCTCAAAAACAACCCCGACCTCGCCTACGCCTCGCCCCCTTCACCCTGTCGGAGGAGACCTACGGCTTCGTAATCAAACCGGACAGCCCCCTGCGCACGCCCATGGACGTCTCCATCCTCAAATTGCAACGGCAGGGGAAGGTTGCAACCATTGCCAACCGGCTGCTGGATTGAGGCCAAGCCGCAGCCGAGTCAGCCCAGAGGGCGATGGCGACGCAGGGCCTCTTCCAGCAGATAGGCAGCCAGATTGCCGCAACTGCGCCCTTCAGCGAGGGCATGACGCTTGAGGTCATGCATCACCCCGCGGGGCAGGGTGACGTTGATGCGCTCGGAGCCGGCGGCGTCCGCCACCGCAGCCGTGCTGGGAGCCGCGCCCTGGCCCTCGATCCGCTGCTGCAACTCCTGAACCAGATCCTGAAGGAGAGACACGATTTCGTGAAAATATGCTCACAATTCGTTAACGATATCGTGCTAGACAAGATTGCGTAATCTTGGACACACTTTTTGAGGCGCCATGCAACCCCTGCCGCTGAAGCTTGCTCCCGGCAGTGATCTGCGCCTCAGCCTCGAAGAACTGGCCGAGCGGGATGGCATCAGCGGCTTTGTTCTCGGCGTGGTCGGCAACCTGACCAAGGCGTCCTTTCAATGCCCCGGCCAGGCGGAGCCCACTGTGCTGGAGGGAGACCTTGAGGTAATCACCCTCAATGGAACCTTTTCCCCCGAGGGCGTTCACCTGCACCTGAGCCTCTCGGACGGGGCCTGTCAGGTGTGGGGAGGCCATCTGGAGCCTGGCACGATCGTGCAGAAGGGCGTCGACCTCCTGATTGGCGTGCTGGAGCAACGCGAAGGCCACCCCACGCGTCAGACCGCAGCAGCAGCGCCAAGGATCGAGATCGCCGTGCTGCCGGGATGCCCCTGGTGCAGCCGCGCCCTGCGCATCCTGAGAACCCTGGATCTGCCCCACACCGTCACCACCGTCAACGACGACGCAGCCTTCCAGGCCGTGCAGCAGCGCAGTGGAATGACCACCTTCCCCCAGGTGTTCATCGACGGATCGGTGATTGGTGGCTACGACGATCTCGCCGCCATGCAAGCCGCCGGTGAACTCGACGCCCTCCGCTGATCAGCCGGAGCTGAAGCCTCAGGAACAGCCACTCTCGGAACAGCCACCGTTCTGGTCGCTGAAACCCTGGTGGTGCCAGCCCTGGTCGATCGTCTCCACGGGAGTGCTGTTCGTCGGCGGGTCCTGGGCAGTGCTGCATTGCCTCTGGATCAGCCTTCCGCTGGCCCTGGGTGTGCTGGCCTGGTGGCTGCTGTTTCTGGTGCTCGTCCCCGCCGCCTACCGCTCGGCAGCGGAGGCGAACCAATGACGCCCTCACCCTTTCGCCGCATCGACCAACAGCTGTTCGCCCAGGTTGCCGCCGAGGCCCGGCAGCATCCCCGCCTGCGCCTAAACCACAATTTCCACCGGGAACAGGATGCGGTTCAGCGCTTCCTCAACGTGCTGCAGCCCGGCACCTATGTGCGTCCCCACCGCCACCGGCGCAACGGTTCCGGCACAGGCTTCGAATGTTTCCTGGTGCTGCAAGGCGCCATCGGACTGTTGCTGTTCAACGGTGAGGGGGAAATCCAGCAGCAGCTCCATCTCAGCGCCAAGGGGCCCACCCACGGCATCGAGATTGCAGAAGATCAGTTCCACACCCTGGTGGCCCTGGAGGCCAACAGCGTGATTTTCGAGCTGAAACAGGGGCCCTATCAGCCCTCTCAAGACAAGGACTTTCTCAACGGCTTCCCCCAGGAGGGCACAACGGAGGCTGCCAGGCAAGAGTCGCAGTGGCGCGACCTTCTTTCAGATCAGGTCTGACGCGAGGCTTCACGGGAGCGCTGCTTCTCATCCAGCAGTTCCCCTTCCAGCTGCTCGATCAAACGACTCACCAACGCCTGAAATTCCGGCTGGCAGCCACGAAACGCCGCTTTATGACGGATCGGCTCGTTGCGCATGCGCAGATCCGTGAGCATCAGCTGCAGCGAATCGATCCGGGCGTTGGAAGACATGGACTGCGTCGGTGTTCCAAAATGAGGTTATGACGCAGCTGCTTCAAAGCTCCAGCTCCCGCAGCAGACTGTTTTGCGCCTCTCGGCCGAGGATGGCATGGGCCGCCATCGCACCACTCGCTGCAACGGGGGGGATGCCGATACCGGGGAAGGTGCTGGCACCACACAGCCAGAGATTGGCCAAGGGTGTCGTCACCCCAGGGAAGAGGCCTTCAGCCGCTGATAGGGCAGGGCCATAACTGCCCTGATGAACATTGAGAAAATGGCTGTGGGTCAGCGGCGTTCCCTCCATGATCAACTCGCAGCGGTCGCGGATGTCGGGAATACGACGCTGCAGAACCCGCCAGAACACAGCGCATCGCTCCTGTTTTCTCTGCTGATACGCAGCACTGTCGCGCTCCAGATCAGCCCAGATCTGCCAGGGTTCGCTGGCTGGGGTGTAAGCGTGCAGCACATGGCGACCGGCCAGTGCCATGGAGGGATCCAACACCGACGGAATCGACAACACCACGGCATTGCGCTCAGCGTCGATTCCACGCTCCCAGTCGTCGACCCAGACGGTGTGAATCGGCAGATCCTCCAGCCCGGAGGCATCAAAACCCAGATGCAAGTGCAGGAAGCCGTTGCAGGCCGGCGTGGCCTGGCGCAGACGCTGCCACTTCGGCGCCACGGACTCCGGCAGCAGCCCAAGGGTGGACCAGATGTCGGCATTGCAAATCACCTGCCGCGCCGCAATCTGCGTTCCATCGGCCAGGGTCACACCCACAACGCGGTCCCCCTCCACCCGTAGTTGTTGCACCGCCGTGCCGGTGTGCAGGCTGCCGCCATGGGCCTCCAGGCCACGCACCAGGGCCTCAACCACCGCAGCACTGCCGCCAACGGGGTAGTCGAGATGGGCATCCGGCTCAAACCATTCGCCGAACAGCGTCGCCATGGCTGCAGCGTTGGTGTCTCCCATCGGCATGCCACTGATCAGGAAGGAGAGCAGATCCACCCAATGGCGCAGGAAGGAATCGCTGAGGTGACGATCCACCAGGGGGCCAAACGAACCGGAAAGGTGACGCATCGCCGCAAGATGCGGCAACAGGCGTCCGCCGCGCTTCAGCAGCTGCGCCATACCATCCACCCCAGGCCGCAAAGCCAGCAAGGGCAAAGCATCGGCAGCGGCGGCGATCGGCTGGAGCGCCTCCACAAAGCGGCGCCATTCGGCGGCCACCTCGGGGCCGCGCAGGCTGCGCACCACAGCCTCAAAATCGTCGTGCCCGACGGCGATGCGCAGATCCCCTTCCGGCAACAGCACATCCCAGCTGCGATATGGAATCACCTCCACGCTCTGCCCAAGTGCGCGCAGCACCTGGGCCAGGGGATTGCTGCTGGGCCAACGCCCCAAGCCACTCCAGAGGGATGGACCGGATTCAAAGTGATAGCCCTGGCGTTGAAAGCCATGGGCGGCTCCACCGGGTTGGTGGTGGGCTTCCAGCACCAGCACCTCCCGGCCGGCGCGGGCACACAAACCTGCGGCACAGAGTCCGCCGATGCCGCTGCCGATCACCAGAACGTCGACGTCGCTTCTGATCATCCGCTCAGCATCAGCGTCATCATTGTGGTCATTGGCGCAAGACGATGCGCGCTCGACTGCTGCTTCCCCTGCTGATCCTGGCCTTGGCATGGGGGCAGGAGCTGATCGACCAACTGCTCTTTGCGGGGCAGTGGAACCTGCCGATGGGGCCGGATCAACCGTGGTGGGGGGTGATCACAGCGCCGTTAAGCCATGCCGGCTTCGGGCATCTGATCTCCAACAGCCTGGCCTTTCTGCCCCTGAGCTGGCTGGTGCTCAGCCGGGGGATGCGCGATTACCTGAGCGTCTGGCTGTCGGTTCTGCTGATCAACATTCCCGTCGCCATGTTCTGGCCGGCCCGCAGCCATGGACTCTCGGGCGTTGTTTACGGACTGCTCGGCTACCTGCTGCTAATCGGCTGGCTAGAACGTCGTGTCCTCTCCATCATCCTGGGCCTGGTGGCGTTCTGGCTCTACGGCTCAGCCTTGATCGCCTTGATCCCCGGCGTTTCCCCCGCCGGCGTCAGCTGGATCGGCCACAGCGCAGGCTTCATCGGCGGCTTGGTGGCGGCCCTGGCGGTGTATCGCGAACCCACTACCGATTGAGGACAGTCAGTTGGGCTCAACCCTGAGTCAGAACCTCGTCGAGAAACGCCAAAGGGCGTTCCATGGTGGCGGAGTAGCCGAGCAGGCTTTGATCGCGATGGCAGTAGATCACGCTGTCATCGGCATCGAGCAGCACGGTGGCACCACGCTGGGTGATGTGGTCGTCACAGGGCACATACGTGCGCCAGTTGCGGAGCACTTCGTTCATGTTGCGCAGACGCTTGGTAGCGAGCTCAAACGGACGCTGGAACCCGGCGCCACCGGCCCGGCGGAACAGAGCGCCCCGGAAGCGTGGCAAGGGGAACGCTTCAACCCACTCCTCGTCGTCAAAGATCTGGGCAGCCGTGCGATCACCGGTGTAGCCGCGCAGCACCTCGCGCAGGGTGCCCGGCGAACCGACGCCGGCGCACATCAGCAAAAAGCCAGCCCAGGGCCCGCCGGGCAGCTGCAACCCAGACTCCAAACCCAGAGATTCATGCAACACCGGGGATGCATCGGCGGTCAGCTGCTGCAGGGGAAACCCGGTGAAGGCCGCGAAGCGCTCAGCGCTGGCGGCGTTGCCAATGCCGAACAGCTGAACCTTGACCCCTGCTGATGCCAACTGGGGAAGCCTGGGCACCAGCGCCTGGGCATATTCGATCGAGTCGAAATCCCCCAGCTGGCCCAACACAACAACAAGGCGCTTGCAGCCGCTCTCCATGCCGGGCAAATCAGCGAGGCGCTTGAGCAGTGGGTCGAGTGGAATCATTGCCGTGTTGTCGAAGTGGTTATCAAAAAAGACTGTTGTCGACCGGATCGTGACAAAAATCGGGATCCAGCCGGGTGGTTGCCACCCACATCCAGGCGATCCAGCTCCATCGCCCCGGCTGGGAGTGCATTGCCGTTCATATGACTCGATGGCAGTGGTCAGATGGCTCGCTGAAATGTTGTGGCAATTGAAACCGCTGAACTGACCCCTCAGAGGAAGTAAGGAGCCAGTTTCTAATCAGCGCCCAATGGTCATTGGAGAAACCATTGGATGGAAAGCCCTAACGGCAGAACCTCCGCCCTCAACCTTCCGCCATGACTCCAGAGACAACAGCGCAGCTCTCGACGTCGGCGTTCAGAGAATGCACCTCTTCTTTAGATGCTGTCGCTAGTGCAACTGCGTCTGGCAGATCGGTGGAGTGTGCCAGCAGTTCCCAATGGATTCTTGGGCCCATCTTCGTGTGGACATTGGCCTGGAAGCCCCGGTATACCCTTCTACAAAGGTTTGCCGGAGTAACTGGTGGGTTAGTCCAATGAATAGGCTTTCTTCGCTGCTAACCCTGCTTCGACAGCGGTGCCCGCTGCCAGCGCAACCAGGCCAAAGAGCCCGATGAGCTGGTTCTGCAGCTCAGTCCCAGCCTCCGCGTCTTGTCCCAGGGCAGCCCCAAGGGCGAACCAGGTAGTAGCCATTGCTGATGTGATCCAGTACGCCTTCCAGCGGCGTTGATAAAGGTATCCGGCACCCAGACCAGGCAACACGTTCAGAATCACGGCGACCCAGCCAGCAGACGCGGCGAGGATTTCTTCCTTCGTGGGTGCCATGGCTCATTGATCAGGGATTCGATTATGGCGACCAATTCCTTTGACTAAAGCTTCCAGAGCCTCTTTTTGAGATTCATTGCCCTGCAGGCAACCTGAGCTCGTCTAAACGGAAGTGCGTTCTAATTGAAGTACGTCTTGTTCTGCAGGGCAGGGCAGAGGTCGCGCATGGTCACGGCAGTGGCCTGAGCGGAAGAGTGGATCCCACCGCGTCATTTTTGTTCAGCCGATGCCAGGCCTGCGCTTGCTTCAAGCATTACCTGCATGAATGCTGACGGAGTGCTTGCAACTGTCGCTCAGACCAAATCCGACAAGCAAGTGCTAATTGAAGATGTCTAGAAAGTTTGCAGCAGAAAAAGATGATTCTTTTTTGGTTCTTGAGAACAATCTATTCATTAAGGGTAATAGCGCTTAATTACATTTTCAATCGTCAATCCCTGGATAGCGACAGAGAATAGCACCACTAAATAAGTAACAAAAAGGAGCAGCTCACTCTCCGAACTACTCGGAAGTGAAAGGGCGAGAGCGACTGAAACTCCACCCCTAATTCCGGCCCAGGTGAGAATCTGTACAGTTCCTGGGTTCACTTCCGAATTAAGCGATTTGATCTGAACAGGCAATGCTATAGCCACAAATCTAGCAAAAAGCGATAAAAGAGTGATGGCAATAAACAAACTAATTAAGAGAGGATAGGCAATCTCGTATGACGAATGCTGAAACAAGAAAACAATTTTAAGACCAATCAGAAGAAATAGAACTGAATTCAGAATTTCATCAACCAATTCCCAGAACGTTTCAACATGCATACGTGTCGTCTCTGACATTGCCATTGATGTGCCTTGATTACCAATCAGCAAACCTGCAATCACCATGGCAATAGGACCTGACAGATGGAGATGCAACGCGATTGAGTAAGCACCTGTTACAAGTGCGAGTGTGATCAAGACTTCAAGTACGTAATCATCAATTTGTCGAAGCAACCAAAACGCGATATAGCCAGAAATCAAACCCAGAAATAGTCCACCCAAGGCTTCTTTAGTCAGCAGCCATATTACCGATGTGAGCTGAAAGCTGGTTTCCAAGCCTTCCTCACCGCCGTTCCCAAAAACCAAAGAAACTAAAACAGAGAAAAGTACCACTGCTACACCATCATTAAAAAGGCTCTCACCGGCAATCTTTGCTTTTAAAGGCGACGGAACCTGCAATGTTTTTAAGACGCCTAAAACAGCAACGGGATCCGTTGGAGAGACCATGACTCCAAGCAGCAAACAAATCAAAAACGGCAAAGAAAGGCCAACCGCTCCAGAAATAAGCCAAAAACCACCTCCAATCACAAATGATGAAACAAGAACCCCAAAGCTTGCAAAAGCAAGAATGGTCCACTTGTTTTCGAGCAATTGATCTAGATCAACATGAAGAGCACCTGCAAATAAGAGAAACGACAACATTCCTTGCATGAGCGTGACGTTAAAATCAATATTTCCGAGAAATTTATTAACCAATACACTCATTCCAAGGGACGGAAAGATTAGATCAAGCGCTATTAGAGACAAGCTAGCCGCCAGCGCGACTATCATCAATCCAATCGTATGGGGAAGTTTGACAAACTTATGATTAATTGCCCCAAACATAGTTGCCAAAAAAAGCAGAATCGCCGGAATGTCGAGTGGTTTTGTCATGTCAAAGAGTCAAATAAAGTTCTTAGTGTGCTCGGCATCAATCAACTCAAAATAGCATTAAATGTCTTCAGAATTTTTAGCAGCTGAATAGCCATATTGAGCGGCAATGGCACTTAAAATCGAAAACTTTCAAAACAAGGGACGTGTTTAAGGATTTACGAAAATAACCATAACGGATTTAGCCCGACTATTCTGCATTAAATGTATCGATAGAATATTTTGACTCATCAGCAATGCCTAGGTCTAAGCCATCTGACACTCCTGAAGCCTCTCTGCACATAGGTCCTGGTCGTCCACTAGCGCCGCTTGAGCTTGTAGACGCAAACAACCTGAGACATTGCCAGGTTATAGACGAAGGCGACGTTGCCAAACCCCAACAGGTTGGTCAGGGGATCAGCCATGAACTACTTCTTGAATAGGGCACGCCAGGCGACATAGCTGCCTCCGCCTAGCAGTATTAGGGGGAAGATAATCTTGCTAAAGGCGAGCAGGACGACACCGCCAATACTGATGAGTCCGACCTTCTTGACCATGGCCTGACTCTCATCAGTCATTTGGTCCCACTTGACCCGGGCCATACGACTCAGAAGCTGTGGATCACTTTTTAAGGGTTCTTGGCTTTGAACGCCAGGTCAGTTCAAAAAAATAAGCCCCGCCAGGAGCCTTGATATTCAGAACGGTGGATCCTTATCAGGAAAAGGATCAGTCGGGAAACGATGAAGATCTAATGCGAATAATCGTTCGAGCTGCTCCTCCTCCGGGCGGGGTGGTGGAGGCAGCACGTTGGACTGTTTGATCGAAAGCTCCGGCAGCTTGTCCACCTCTTGACCGCCAGCCTCGTTTGCCAAATGGATGAGGGCACTAAGTAACGGGCTGATGACTTGACCTAGCTGGTTGTCGAACGGCAGTACTTCTGAAGACACCCTCACCCCAGCTGTCGTGCAGTGCCGTTCAGATGACGTAATGGCAGTGGTCAGATGATTACTTCTGCCCGTAAAGGTCGATCCAGTCGATCTAACCCCAGCCCCCTTCGAGCAGCTCCTTGGTGCGCCGGCGTGCCTCGCAGTTCTCTTGTTCTGAATGGTTGCGGGCCTCCAGCTCCTGCTGCTGTCTCAGCCCGCTCCACCCGTACGGACTCCAGGATCAGATGGAGTTGACTCATTACACATCCGTCCCCGAGCCATGAGGTCCATTGCTGTTCTTACAGCTGCGGTGCTTGCAGCTGTTGTTAGTCCGGCCAATGCCGAGAAGTTGAAGCTCCGCTGCGCAAGCCCTGAAAGCCCTCTAGGCCCGTCCGCCTTTGCGACTTTGTATGTCGATGAAGTGAATGGTCAAATCACCCAAATTTGGGATTCCACCGGTTACGAGGAAACCAGCCCGGCCACATTTAAAGACGGGGTCTGGAGATGGGTGGGCTGGAGATCCGAAGAGTCCGGCTGGGCTAGCAACGTCGGCATTGATCCTCGAACGGGAGAAATTGTCGGTGTATACCCTTCGGGAGAGATCTTCGGCCCAATCGGGCCGATTTGCCGGTGACACAACGATCCTTCTGTCAACGCATCCGTGCCATCAGCTGATTCATCAGCACCAGCACCTCCGGCAGCCGCGGGTCTTCGTCGAGCCGACCCAGGAAGTCGCACAGGTCAGTCATAAGTGACCCCTAGCCACTCATCATCTCCCAGACGGTGACTTGATTAGTGCCACC
Organism: Synechococcus sp. CC9605; assembly: GCF_000012625.1. Taxonomy (NCBI): domain Bacteria; kingdom Bacillati; phylum Cyanobacteriota; class Cyanophyceae; order Synechococcales; family Synechococcaceae; genus Synechococcus; species Synechococcus sp. CC9605. Next base: position 1,726,035 of record NC_007516.1, read on the forward strand.
AGCGGCAGTTTCGACGGGCACCTGGCCTTCATCACCGCCCCCGGTGACGAGGACCTCTGGTGGATCCAGCGTCGAGGCTTCTGGTTTTTCCATCACTGCCGCCTTTGGGTTTGAGGTGAAAAAGCCAGTTAAAGCTGCGCATCTATTGCAGGCTCTTTCTGCCACATGCGCAAGAAACAGTGGTCTCATTCTTTGTAGTGATCATGTCTCTTTGCCTTCAGCATCAAGGTGATCAGCAATTACAGGGACTGCTCCACAACACCACTTACAGAGTTAGATCTGACCCGGCTGGCGCGGAGTTGATGGCTAGGGGCAACGCGCAGGTTTATCCCACCTCTAGCGCTCAATCCACTTCCGTTGTGCTGCAGTAGATCTCGGTATCAGATTGAGGGAGAAAGCTTGGGCTTGCCAATGCGTGGCTGTTTCTGCCGTACTTATCTCTTGCAGCAGAATTCTCAGCAGCGAAGGCTTGAAAGCATTGCTAAACGGTTGATCGCAACCATTTATTTGCCCTAGTTTCCGGTCAACTGAATGCACCGGCCATGTCTTTCGGATGCATTGGCGCAATCGGCCTTGCGGGATCCATCACTCTTTTGACAGGGTTACCGTCTAAACCAGCACTGGCAGAGGCCCCGTTCAGCCAAGTGCAACAGCGGATTGAACATTTGCGGCGGGAGCACAACATTCCCGGGGCCTCGATCGCCGTAATTGACGACGGACAAATCGCCTGGGCGCGAGGCTTTGGATTTGCGGATCTGTCTAGCGGTCGACCGGTCACTGCCGACACGCTGTTTCAGGCTCAGTCGATCACCAAAACTCTCACATCCTTAGCAACGGTCAAGCTCCTCGCCAACCGTGAGATTGCCTTGGATGAACCCGTTAACCGTTACTTGAAGGGTTGGACAATCCCAGAGAACGCCTACACCAAAAAGGTTCCGGTCAGTTTCCGCATGCTGCTGAACCACACAGGCGGTTTGAGCAATCCGTACCCAGATGGGTGCTGCGGCCCAATGGAGAAATTGCCGACACTGCAGCAAGTGTTGCGTGGACTACCTCCTGCAACGAACAAACCCCTCACCGTTGAACGGATCCCCGGAACAGCCTTCAGCTACTGCAACGGCTGTTACACGGTGCTGCAGCCGGCCTTGGAATCAATCAGCCAAAAACCATTCCCCAGCTTGATGCAGGAGTTGGTGCTCACACCCGCAGGCATGAACAAGAGCACCTTTGACAACACCTTTTTTCTCAACGACTCCAGCACCATCGCCATCCCCTACGACGTTGATGGGAAGCCCCACGGTCGGGCACCCATGCGGCATCCCATCCTTTCCACCGGTTTGATGTGGAGCACAGCGAGCGATCTGGCTCGTTTTAACCTCGCCTTCACAAAGGCGCTGAACTCCGGCCACTCACTGATCGATCAACACCTCGCCAAGCAACTCAGCATCCCCAGTTCCACTGCAAACCGCAGCATGGGGTTTGAACTAGGCAACCGCGACGCAGACGCCAAAGCAAGGGGCGATTACCTGTTTCATTCGGGAACAGGCAACGGTGCCGTCAGCCTTTCAATCATCAGCATGGATGGAAATCACGGGGCTGTGTTCTTGATCAACAAAGGACCAAACCCCTGGCTGTCAACAAACATTCCACAGTTTGCGTTCATCAAGGAGGGCCTTAAGGTGATTAATACAGAGGCCGAGTGGCCAAACTAATCAATCCAAGGGTTGAGTCCGAAAGCACTTTCGAATAAGCCTTATACTAACCAGTCTATCAAAAAAGTATCGCAAGGCTTGTTAATACTCTGGCAGCAATTTAGTTTCCAGAAAACTCGGATAAGTTGTGATGCATTAGATCTGAGCTGTTGGAAGGAAGTTAGGCTCTAATGAAAACCCGCCATTGCTGGCGGGGGGATTATTTTTTTCGGGAGATGGATGGCGATAACAAGTCCCCCCGCTTTTCCCTTGCGGGTTTCGTATAGCTTTTAACCAAAAGGCATCGAGCTTCACAGCAGAGGATCTAAATAGCATTAAGAAAAAGACATAAACATTAGTTCAATGCATTGTATGGCCATTATTGCTTTTAACTGTCAAGAGCAGGTGAAGCGTTGTGACATTCTGTCCTCCACCGGTATTGCGATCGGCGGATTGATCGCTGGCAGTTGCGTAAGTGCGCATGCAGCATCTGCTGAAAACAATTCAGACCCCTATTGGCAAAATACCTGACATGATTGACGTTATTGTTGTAGGCGCTGGTGTTTCAGGTCTTACGGCAGCGCGCCGCATAGCTCAAGACAGCCGCGATGTGCTTGTACTTGAGGCTCAAGAAAGGATTGGCGGGCGACTCCATCGAGTCGAGGTTGGGCATGAAGGGCGTAGGGCCCTTGGTGCAGCACCCGGTTGGGTTGATCTCGGAGGTCAGTGGGCAGGCCTCACCCAAACCAAAACAATTGAGTATGCGCGCAAGCTGAACATTCCCACCTTTCCGGTGCCGGTTGGTGGCAAGGACACGTTCCTCTATGACGGTCGACTAAGTCGGCACAACCATGCTTGGCCATCGACCCCGTACAACGCCAAAGAGCTGAAGAGCGACTGGCCCGACCTGAAAATACCGAAAGAGCAGCGTGATGACGTCGTTGCCACTTGGCAAAAGATCGAGGCCCTGGCGGCAACGATTGACCCCGCTGCGCCATGGACCCATCCAGAAGCGCGCGCTCTTGACACGATGACTATCACCACATGGTTGGAGCGCAATGCCCTCACACCGATGGCGGCCTGGTGGGTCGATGTCATTGCGCGCAACTGGGGGGGTAACGGCGCTTTTGAATCGGGCTCGGCGTCAATGCTGCATTTCGCCTGGGCGCAGCGCGTGTCGCCGCAGAGTCAAACGCCTGAAGCGTTGCTGTTCGACGGTGGGGCTGGGCAGTTCCCGTCGCGGCTTGCAGAGGCGTTGCCCCCTGAGGCGATTCGTACGAGCGAGCCGGTGTTGTTTATCCAGCACACCAGCTCAGGTGTGACGGTGACAACGCCCAAGGGGACGTACCGCGGTCGAGCCGTCATTGTCGCGATGCCGCCGCATCTCACTGGACGTATTCATTACGACCCGCCGCTGCCGGCGGCACGTGACCAGCTGACCCAGCGCTCGCCCATGGGGGCCATCATCAAGGCGCTTGTCGTTTACGACTCGCCCTGGTGGCGTGCAGGAGACCTCTCTGGAAACGCTATTGGAAATCTTGATGCAATTGAGCTGGTTCCCGATTCGACCAACCCACGGCCCGGAAGCCCTGGCGTGTTGGCCACCTTTTTGACCGGCGAGGCGGCGACGCGATACGGCGCTGCCCCTGAGTCTGAGCGCCAAGATGCCTTGTTGGCTGATCTGGCAACCCTATTGGGGCCCATGGCCCGTAGTGGCGTTCTCGAATATCACGAATGGAACTGGCCCGCGAACCCCTGGGTAGGTGGAGCCTACTCAACCTTTTACACCCCCGGCACTTGGACCCAGTTCGGCAAGCATTTGCGCGAACCGGTGGGTCGCATTTTCTGGGCAGGAACCGAAGTCAGTACAGCGTGGCCGGGCTATATCCACGGTGCCCTACACGCGGGTGAACAGTCTGCTGAGGCGGTTACGGCCGTTTTGTAGTCATTCATTGCTGTGCCTGCTGTTGTTGTGCCTGCCACCGCTTGAAGGTTTCGGGTCGTTGGCTTGAAGGACTGCCACCAGTTCCCCCATCAAGAACAGGGCAATGCGTGTATCGCGGGTCATCGGTAAAACGTGACTGCCATGAGCGTTCCCCCCTCGCCCACCCGTGCTGCAAACCCGTAGGAAAATACTCAGGCACAACGCCGTGGCGGCCTGGGACAAGATTCTGAAAACAGGCTGGCGGCGGTGCTCACCGCCAGTGCGGTGAGCAACAAATTCACCCGGTCTAGAGCTTTTTCACGTAAGCAACGCCTCGATACGTGAGGCTCACAGATTTATTGACCGCCATCTGCGCCTGCAGTCGATTGAGGATGTACTCCCCTCTCCTGTACTGCATGAGGTGGATGAGCTCAGAACGTTCAGCGACCAAGGCTCACCACCCGGAAAGCGTGATGAAAGCATCGATTCGCCGGATCAAATCTTTAGCTCAATTGAAGCTCCAGCTGGTCCATCGAGCGCTGGTCGCAGCTGGTGAATCAGTCCATTGCCTGGGCAAGACTTTCAGGTGGATCGTTCCAATGCTTCGGCACCACCGACAGCAACCTGTTGCTTCCGGGGTGCTTCACCGGTCTCTCCGGAATCGGCCTGGCACTGTTGGACCAGGTGAACCGTGATGATCGTTTGCAGTCCGTGTTGTCGACAGGACTGCTCTCACCATCTAGGGCGGTGGTGAACGCCTGATTGTTCGGCCAGACCAACAAGGGCCGCACCACCAATCCCCCGCAGGAGAAGCTGGGTGGCGAGGGTTGGCTTGTGAGCGCTTAGCAACAGCTGCTTTGTCGGTTCAAAGTCGACTCAGCAACGGTCAAGGCGCTGTGAGTGTTACGGAATCATCCCGACGGCAGACACCCACAGCCGAGGTCTTTGATGGCGCTTGCGCGCCGCCTGAGAGACTCAAATCAAAGGAAGGAGGCAGGTGGGCAAGAAATCTGGCTTCACAAGTGCCGAGATCGAGGAAATCAAACGTCTCTATCTGCAGGAAGGGCGATCGATCCTCCAGATCCCCAAGATCCTGGGCAAAGGCAGTGAAAACTCCGTGCGCAACGCCCTGCACAAAGCCCGGGTCAAGCATGCCCCGGAGGAACGCACCAAGCTGGAACGTTTCAAGCCAGAGCAAGTTTTTGGCAAAGTGACGCTCTTAAAGCGACTCAACAAAGCCAAGAAACTGAAGTTCCATGCCCGCTGCTCCTGCGGCTACGAATTTAATGTGGATCCATTCCGGCTGACGCTGCCGGAACACCACAAGGACAGAATTTCTGCTTGCCAACGCTGCAGCAAAGCGCAAACAGAGGAACGCTCCAAGCCTCAAAGCTGAACAAATCAATCAAAAAAGTTCAACGGCACAAGCAACATAAACAAAATATTTCAATCACTTCACAACAACTAAAATAAGATTCCGTCAACCACATCAAACCCCTTTTCCTTTCAGAGCAAGGGAGGAGGGCAAAGCTTGTATCAAGCCGATGCGGCTTTAACAATGGCTAAAGAGCAAGGTATCCAGTGGAACCTTGCGGCCCTTTTGTAGCGGCCGTAAAACACAGAAAGTTTTTATTCTTCCCTATTTACTCCATGGAACTCACTTTCCTGGGCAACAAATATTCAAAGACAGAAGGAGTATCTGCGAGGCCCACAATTCAACTGAAATATATGGGGAAAAGCTATCGCGCTGAGCAAATCCAAGCTCTTCGCAATTCCGTTGCTCTGACCTACCGCGGCGTCTCTTACTCAAAAAACTGAGAAGCCTTGGGCTTGGCCGGCAAAATGGCGTGATGAGACTTCTGATCACAGCCCTGATCGCATCCAGCGCATTGGCCTTGCCGGCAAAAAGTGCGGAACCGATCCCCCTGGTGGTGGTCCCCTTTGATGCCTCATGGGGATCACGCCGTCTTCCCGTCCAGCCCGCAGCGTTGTTGCCGCCACCTCCAGTGCCAGAGGTCAAACAAAGCAGCGAGGCCAGGGCTGAACCAAAACCGCGACGCCAACGCTGGTGCCGGGGCGGCTGTTGAACGCAGTAGCTGCTGAACGCAGTGCCTGATGAAATCACTACGGCTGTCAGCTGGCCTCGCTCTGTGTAAACCGAAGTGAGATGCACTTCCATCGGGCGCCAAATATGCGGCATGCGGCTCTGTTAATGGCCAGCCTCCTATTGGCATCCACGGCCCTTGCGGGCGGCAAGCGGGCCACAGCCCAAGGGCCTTCCGAGCAGTTCGCCACTGCCGAGGCGATGCGGGTGATCCCAAAAGGGGCAACGATCACCGACACACACTGCAAAAGCATTGATGTGGGAGCCAGCAGTCGCTATCAGTGCACCATCACCTACAGCCCATGAGCTGATTGATGAAAGGTTGGCGTGCTGCGTGTTGGACCTTGATCCTGTTGGGAATTCCGTCCGCGGGGCGCGCCGAATTTGATCAGTGTCGCTTGATCGATCAGGTGCTGAATCGCCTGGGCAACGCCATGGCGATCAATCGGTTGATCATTGCGGAAGGCAATGACAGCAGTGCCGTTGCTGCCGCCAGTGAAACTCTGGCCCAACAGAACGAGAGCTACCGTCGCACCAAGCGACAACGCGCCAAAGCCGGCTGTGATGGCTGGGGACGGGAATAACTACCTGACTGGCTAACTGACTCCAGGCAAGCTGGTGAAACCTGATTGAGAGATCTTGGCCGTCACCGTCTGCCAGAACTGCGGAAGCCGACGGTTTCGTTCCGACCGATCGATGGGCGGTCGTCTGGTCTGTCAAGACTGCGGCACTCCAGCTGGAAGCCGAGCTATCCGTGCAACGCCCCGGAGCACCCGACGCAACAATGGAAAGCTCTGGTTGGTGATCCTGCTGATCGCGGTGATCGTTCTGGTAGTGGTCACGTCGTGAGCAGCTGCACGACCTCGGCCGTATTCGCCGACAAGGGCTTGGCGGCCAACTGGTCGATGGCCTGACGCATGACCGATTGCCGCTCGGGGCCGTAACTGGCGCAGCGGCTAAACACCTTGGCCATCCGTGACGCGGTGATCGGATTGCGGGAATCGACCGCTGCAATCTGCTCCGCCATGAATCGGTAACCACTGCCATCGGCGGCATGAAATGCCTGAACATTGGCGGTGAATCCACCGAGAACAGCGCGAAGGGAATTGGGCGCCAGGGAATCGAAGTGCGGATGGTCCAACAGCTGTTGAACCCGCTCCAAGGCGTTGGGTCTGGGGGCTGATGCCTCCATCGCAAACCAGGCATCCAGGATCACGGGCTTGTCTTGCCAACGCTCGTAGAACAGGGCCATCGCCTGCTCACGCTCAGCGCTCTCCTGCGGCAGCAAGGCCCGCAAGGCTCCCCGCGCCAGGGTCATCGAGGGGCCGGACACCGCCGCCAAGGCGTCCGCTTGCACCGTGTCATCGCCCGCCGCAGCAAGCCAGCGCCAGGCCAAGGCCGTCAGGGCACGGCCGCCCTGGCCAGCCGGCCAAGCCAGGGTCCAGTCAGTCCGGGCCAGCTCCAGGAGTCGTCGCAAGGACGACTGCAATTGAACGCCCAGCTCCTGGGTCCACGCCCGGAAGGCTTGATCCAGCGCCAGCGGATCCACCGGAGATTGCAACGCCTCCAGTTCCGCCATTCCCGGCAGCGCCAGCAGCGCCGCCAGGCCCATGCCATCACCACCGTCGTAGGCGCAGATCCGCTGATCGAGGGCCTGAATCAATGCCGCCTCCACCGCAGGCTTCGGCTCGTTTTCAGCCCGCGCCAAAAGTACCTGGCGTGCCAGGCGCTGGGCAGCATCCCAGCGACAGAAGGAGTCATCGTCGGAAGCCAACAGCTGCAGGCACTCCTCCAGCGGCTGCTCGAGACGCACGTGCACCGGCGCCGAGAAGCGGCGGAGCACCGAAAGGGCAGGAGGGGTGTCGCCCGGCTGACCCTGCAGGGTGATGCTGGCGCGCTCATCCTCCATCACCAGCAGCTGCTCGTCACCAACACGGCCCTGCTCATTCACCAGGGCCATGGCAACCGGCAGCACCAGGGGCTGTTTGTCCGCTTGTCCCGGCGTCGGAGGGGTCGCCTGGTGCAAGTCGACCGTCAGCTGACCCGATTCAGGGTTCCACTGACGATCAATGCTGAGTTCCGGAGTTCCTGCCTGGTAATACCAGCGTTTGAAGCGTTCCAGATCAAAGCCAAGGGGCTCGCACTGACTGGTGGCACCATCAGCAATCGCCTGAACGAAGTCCTCCGTCGTGGCGGCCGTGCCATCGAAACGTTGCACGTAAACCTCCATTCCCTTCATGAACCGCTCCGGTCCAAGCAGGGTGTGCAGCATGCGTATCAACTCTGCACCTTTTTCATAGATGGTTGTTGTGTAGAAGTTATCGATGGCCTGGTATTCCGCTGGCTTCACAGGGTGGGCCGTTGGGCCAGCATCCTCACGGAATTGGGTGTTGCGCAACATCGCAACATCCTCAATGCGTTTGACCGCTTTGGAATGCAGATCCGCGGTAAAGCATTGATCACGGAACACCGTCAGACCCTCTTTAAGCGATAGCTGGAACCAATCCCGGCAGGTGATGCGATTTCCGCTCCAGTTGTGAAAGTATTCATGAGCAATCACACTTTCGATGCGTTCAAGCTCAGCATCGGTGGCTGTTTCCGCATCAGCAAGAACAAGCTTTGAGTTGAAAATATTCAGACTCTTGTTCTCCATCGCGCCCATGTTGAAGTGACGGACAGCGACGATGTTGTATTCATCAAGGTCGTATTCAAGGTTGTAAACAGACTCGTCCCATTGCATGGATCGCTTCAACGAAGCCATGGCGTGGGCCGTGAAGGGTTCATCCCCCTCCTCCACGTGCAATCGCAGGGTGACCTGCCGGCCCGATGCCGTTGTGTAGTGATCACGAATTTCCCTGAGATCTCCAGCCACCAGGGCAAACAGATAGGAGGGCTTGGGGAAGGGGTCGTCCCAAGTGACCGCATGACGATCAGCGCCAACGGATTCCTCACGTACGGCATTGCCATTGCTCAGCAGCACAGGGCAGCTGCTGCGGCTGGCCTCAATCCGCACCTGCCACCGGCTCAGCACATCCGGACGATCGGGGTGAAGGCTGATGCGCCGGAACCCCTCGGCCTCGCACTGGGTGCTAAGCAGACCACCACTGGCGTACAAGCCTTCGAGGGAACTGTTGGAGTAGGGATCCAGGCGGCAACGGGTCTCGAGCACAAACGGCTGGCCCGGCACGTTGGGGATGACGAGACGTCCGTCGGTGAAGCTGTAATCCTCGGGCTGCAATGGGTCCTGGTCGATCACCAGGGATTCGATGGCCAGATCGACGCCGCAAAGCTCCAGAGGCTCACCAGGACGACGCGGTTCAAGGCTCAGCTTAGACACAACGACGACATGGTCGTCTTGGATTGTCACGTCCAGGGCGATGGTTGGGAGCTCAAAAGCCCATGGCGTGTAGTCCGCCAGTCGAATCGAAGAAGCAGCATTCATGGCCTAACGACACGAGCACCGGGTGATCCTGACGGATGAGCCTCAAAACCGGGATGTTTCTGCCGGGGTGTTTCTGCCAAAAAGCCAGTTTTCCAACGGCAGCAGACCACAGAATAAATGACAAAAAAACGCCTGACCTAATCGGACAGACGTTCAAAGGAATGAAGAGCGAGGAGAAATTATCTTTTGGAGGGCTTCAACGAGGCAGCAGCTTTCTCAAAGCGTTCTTTTTCTTTTGCGGGGACTGATTTAGGGCAGAACTTCAGGGCTCCCCCAACAATCATGAAACCGGCATTGTTGAGAAACTGCTTCTCAGGCAAGGGGTCTTTGTAGCCAGGGAGCAGACCGCCATGCTTGCCGTAAATCACGTGCAACTGACCCGCAAGGGCAACCGCCAAAGACTTGTTGAAGTCGATCTTCTGCGCCCTTGCCTCACAGAAGGTGGCGATCGACATCACGCCGTAGGTGTTGACCTCCATGGCTGTGGCAGGAGTGAACTTGTCCTTGGAGGCCTGAGCCAGAGCCGTAGCCGTTGACAGCAAGGGGGCTGCCAACAAAAGAGCCGCGACAGCAAATGGACGACGAATCACCTTGGTACCCGGGCAGCTTCAATTTTCCGAAACTTACCGCCCAAGCCAAGGTCGCACGAGGGCTAGGCGCGGTTGTTGAACTGGGCCATCAGCACTATGGCGACGTGTAGTCGTCCTCGATCAGCGGCAGGGGATCGGACATTCGAATCTCATGGTGGTGCTCCACGATCGAGAGATCACCGTTCTCCCAGCTGTAGATGGCGCGGTAGCGGTAGCGGTCCTGATCGACAAGGCGAATGTGCTCAAGGATGTCCCACTGCTGGTAGTGGGATTCGAGGATAGTTTCGTGCTCATCCACCTGACGCAGCCGGGTGCGCACCGGGTCTCCCGTCAAATAACCACGACTTCTCTGGAGTTGATGGCCCCACAACGTGGCTTCCATCACGCCACTGCGCTCAAACCAAGGCTTGCGGGCAAAAAATTCATCCGAATGCTGGTCTTCCTGGTCAGACCACCAGCTGAAGCGATAGCGGCTCTCACCCACCTCGGGGTGTGCGAACGCCTCCATTTTCAGGTGCATATCCAGGTGGAGAACCTGATCGTCGCTAAAGGTGTATTGCCGCCGGGAACGCCACAAGCCCAGATTGCGGCTGAACCAGCGGCGCAGGTTGCTATCGACCTGAATCGAAGGCTGGGCAGCCTCTCCGCCGGGAACGGTCAGAGGAACACGGTTTTGCGCGGAAAAAAGCGACATGGACCGCGTCAATGACGCAACGGAGTGTTCCTGTTCGTCTTAGCGCTGCTGGCGGTGCAGTCAAAAACCCATAAGGTAAGTATCGGTTTTTGCTGTCTTGCAGTCAGCGTGGTCAAGGACGCTCCCAAGACACGTCAACCGTTGAAGCTATTGCTCGTAGCAGCACGACATCACCTGTCGGGTCAGGACCTCCGTGCCCTGGTTCAGTTCCTGGAACGAGAAGACCTGGGCTTCGAAGTCACGCTGCAGGTGGCCGATCCTTCACAGCAACCCGAACTGCTTGAGCTGCATCGCCTCGTGGTGACGCCAGCCCTGATCAAACTCTCACCGAACCCCAAACAGGTGTTTGCGGGAAGCAACATCCTTCAGCAACTCAAAGGATGGGTTCCCCGCTGGAAACAGGATGGTGTGGTGAGCGGCCTTGGCCTCAGCCTCAGACCGACCGAACTGGATGGAAGCCGCACCCAGAAGGAACTCCAGCTGGAAGATCAGCTGCTGGTGCTGCGTCAGGAGAACGAGACGCTGATCGATCGCGTCAGTGCCCAGGAACGCCTGTTGCGCATGGTGGCCCATGAACTGCGCACCCCACTCACGGCAGCAGCGCTGGCCCTTCAAAGCCAGAAGCTGGGCCAGATCGACATGGATCGCTTTCAGGATGTGATCACCCGCCGCCTGGAAGAGATGGAGGCACTCTCGAAGGATTTGCTGGAGGTGGGCACCACCCGGTGGGAAACCCTGTTCAATCCGCAGCGACTTGATCTGGCCAGCGTTTCAGCCGAAGTGATCCTCGAGCTTGAAAAATTGTGGCTGGGTCGCAACGTCGAAATCCAAACCGACATTCCCGCGGACCTTCCCAAGGTCTTCGCAGATCAGCGCCGCATGCGCCAAGTGCTGCTGAATCTGCTCGAAAACGCCCTGAAATACACCAACGACGGCGGGCACATTTCGCTCACGATGCTGCACCGCACCAGTCAGCGGGTGGAAGTGAGCGTTTGCGACAGCGGCCCGGGCATTCCAGAAACGGAACAGCAGCGGATTTTCCTGGATCGGGTGCGGCTGCCGCAAACCTCCGACCAAACCACCGGCTACGGAGTGGGGCTGTCTGTTTGTCGACGCATCGTCGAAGTGCACGGCGGCAAGATCTGGGTGGTTTCGGACCCAGGCGAAGGCGCCTGCTTCACCTTCACGGTGCCGATCTGGCAAGGACAAGGTGTCGAATGGGGTCAAGCTGTCTTGACGGAGGGTCCGACCAAGCCCTAGTGTTCACAAGTGATCAGGAGCACAGACAGCTCGCTGGTTACGGCCTCGCCCCCATCGTCTAGAGGCCTAGGACACCTCCCTTTCACGGAGGCGACAGGGGTTCGAATCCCCTTGGGGGTATGACGTCATCTCCAGACCTGTTTTGGTGATGAATTGAGTAGCAATTCAACCGTTTTGCGAGTCTTTCAGGCCCCGGTTCACACATCAATTGAAGGCGCTTTTAACTGCTGCGCCCTTGCTGCTCGTTCAGCTGTTTCTGCGGTGTGCTTCCTGCACAACGGCGTTGAGGTTGCTGGAGAGATCGTCCCGCAGCCGTTCCTCGATCAGACCGATGGGCATGCCTAGACAGCCTTGAACCGTCAGTTCATAAAGCAGTGAGCTGCCATCGGGGCGCTGACGGATCTGCCAGGACCCTTCAAAACGTCGGAAATCACCTTTCACCATGAGGAACTTCAGCAGTCCGTCCTGTCGGTATTCCGTCAGCTCCAACTGAACCTGGGCTGAGAAGCGAAGACCTAGCAGCTGCTGACTGCCCACCTGTTGAAGACGCACCGTCTGACCCTGGCGCTGGATCAACTCGCTGGTGCTGAGGTTGGGGATGAACTGGGAGAGATTCTCGTAATCCGTCAGCACATCCCAGAGCAGCTGAACGGGCAGTGAGGATTTGAGTTCAGCTGCCAGACGCCTAGTCCCCTGGGGCAGACGCTCCATGGTCTGCTCAATCGCAGTCCGTGAATCTGCGGAGGTTTGAAGCCCTCGTCCAAACATTGTCTGGGGGAAAACCAAAAGAGACGCCGAGATGAGAGGCCGAACCTGAGGATTTTAAGGAGGTCGCCTGGATCACATCAGATTCTGTTCCGAACAGCAACCTTTTTGTGTGAAATCAAAGGCCACGCCTATAGTCGCGCCACCAAAGGCAGGTGATTTCAATGCGGGTGTCCAATGCAGCGACAGAGCACTGCAATGAGGCTCTCTTCACTGTCGTGGCAAGTGGTCCCCATGTCGGTTCACAACCGTCTGTGGTTCAGACCTACACCGTTGGGATGAACCAGTTTTCCGCACTTTTCAAACGACTGGGTGCATCTGGCGCCAAAATTCTGTCTGTGAACGGTGTGGAAGTAGAGCGACAAGCCTCTCCCGTTGCCACCACCCCGGCACCTGCCAAAAAAACCGCCAAAAAACCCGCCAAGAAAGCCGTGACGTCAACTGCCCCGAAGAAAAAGCCCCACGCCGACGTTCCGGTCAACACCTACAAGCCCAAAACACCGTTCATGGGCACGGTCACCGGGAACTACTCCCTGCTTAAGGACGGTGCGATCGGCCGTGTGCAGCACATCACCTTTGATCTGGCCGGCGGCGAGCCGCAGCTGAAATACATCGAAGGCCAGAGCATCGGCATCATTCCCGAAGGTGAAGACGCCAACGGCAAGCCCCACAAGTTGCGCTTGTACTCCATCGCCAGCACCCGCCACGGCGACAACCTGGAAGGCAACACCGTCTCCCTTTGCGTTCGCCAGCTCGAGTACAAGAACGACGCCGGTGAGCAGATCTACGGCGTCTGCTCCACCTACCTCTGCGACATCGAACCCGGCACCAAGGTGAAGATCACCGGGCCTGTCGGTAAGGAGATGCTTCTCCCTGACGACGAGGACGCCAACATCATCATGCTGGCGACGGGTACGGGCATCGCTCCGATGCGCACCTACCTGCGCCGCATGTTCGAGCCCCGCGAACAGGAGGCCAACGGCTATAAATTCCGCGGCAAAGCCTGGCTGTTCATGGGCGCACCCAAAACCGCCAACCTGCTCTACGACGAGGACTTCCTCCATTACGAGAAGGAGTATCCCGACAACTTCCGCTACACGAAGGCAATCAGCCGGGAACAGCAGAACGCCAAGGGCGGCCGGATGTACATCCAGGACCGCGTTTTGGAGCACGCTGAAGAGATCTTCGCGATGATCGAAGACCCCAAAACCCACGTGTACATGTGCGGTCTGCGCGGCATGGAGCCGGGCATCGACGAAGCCATGACAGCCGCCGCGGCCGCCAAGGGTCTCGACTGGGCAGAACTGCGTCCCCAGCTCAAAAAGGCCGACCGCTGGCACGTGGAAACCTATTGATCGATCCAGCGCTGATCAATCAGCCATCAATCGTTTGCAGTCCACCCCTTTGGGTGGACTTTTTTTTGGGTTGGCAACAAACGCTGAAACCAACACGGAAACAAAGCGGCGAGTCCATGTCTGTTGCCGGTTCCGTGCCTAAACCAGCGTCAGAAGCCTGGACACTCCATGGTTGCCACGATGACGAACCCCCTAAGGGTTGGACTGCGTCAGGAGCGCGTGATCGCGCCGCAGTGTCTGGTGATCTTCGGCGCCAGCGGTGATCTGACCCACCGCAAACTGGTGCCAGCCCTGTTTGAACTGTTCAAGCAACGGCGTCTGCCCAGTGAGTTCGCCCTGCTGGGCTGTGCGCGACGGCCGTGGAGTGACGAGGAGTTCCGCGGAAAGATGGCGGAGGCACTCGCCAGCACGATCGAGGACGATCCCCAGGCCTGGGAGCAGTTCGTCGGCAAACTGTTCTACGAACCCGTCGACCTTCAACAACCACAGGATGTGGTGCGGCTGGGCACACGGCTGGAGCAGATCGATCAACAGTGCGCCACCCGCGGCAACCGCACCTTCTATCTCTCCGTTTCCCCCAAGTTCTATGGCAGTGGCTGCCGTTCACTGGCCGACGCTGGCCTGTTGAAGGACCCCAAACGTAGCCGCGTGGTGATCGAAAAACCCTTCGGACGCGACTACGGCAGTGCCCAGGCCCTCAATCGGGTGGTGCAGGCCTGCGGTCAGGAGAACCAGATCTTTCGCATCGACCACTACCTGGGCAAGGAAACCGTCCAGAACATCATGGTTCTGCGCTTTGCCAACACGATCTTCGAGCCGATCTGGAACCGCAATTACATCTCCAGTGTTCAGATCACCGCCGCTGAAACGGTTGGCGTGGAGGAAAGAGCCGGGTACTACGAATCGGCCGGTGCCCTGCGGGACATGGTGCAGAACCACCTGACCCAGATGCTGGCGATCACCGCCATGGAACCGCCAGGGCGCTTTGACCCAGAAGCTATCCGCAACGAAAAAGCCAAGGTGCTGCAGGCCGCTCGCCTGGCCGATGAACTCGAACCCTGGAACTGCTGCATCCGCGGCCAGTACGGACCCGGGGGTTCAGCCGAATCGCCCCTGGCCGGATACCGCCATGAACCCGGTGTGGATCCCAACAGCACCACCGAGACCTACGTGGCGATGAAGCTGTTCATCGACAACTGGCGCTGGCAGGGGGTTCCGTTCTATGTACGCACCGGCAAACGCCTGGCCAAACGCACGAGCGAGGTGGTGCTCACCTTCCGTGAAGCACCGGTGCATCTGTTTGATGCAGCAACCGGGGGACCCACTGCCAATCAACTGATCCTGCGCATCCAGCCCGATGAAGGGGCTGAATTCCGCTTCGAGGTGAAGTCACCCGGATCTGGCATGCGAAGCCGCCCCATCGACATGGAGTTCTCCTACGACGAATCCTTCGGGGAGCCCTCCGATGAGGGCTATGTGCGGCTTCTGGCTGACGCCATGCTCAGCGACCCCACCCTGTTCACCCGCAGCGATGAGGTGGAAGCGGCGTGGCGGCTCTACACCCCGCTGCTGGAACTGATCGAAGACAGCCCCTGGCAGCTGCCGGTTCATCCCTACGAATCCCGCACCTGGGGACCGGCCGCCGCGGATGCCCTGCTGGCGAAAGACGGACTCCTGTGGCGACGCCCCTGACCGCGCGCACGTTCCAAGCCCTGGTTCTTAGCTCTCCACGTCTCGTTCATCCGTCACCATGTCCCCTCAGCTCACCCTGCAAACCCCCCTGGAACTAGCACCTGCGGAGGTGCCCCACTACCTCGAACAGCTCTGGTCCCCAGAGCAGCAGGGCAGCACGGGCACAGGGGCCAACACCTTCTGCCTGCTGATCTGGCAGCCCGCCTGGGCCGAGCAGCAATTAATCCGCAGTGGTCGCCTGTCGGGGCCGATCACCGGACAGCAGTCCGCCCCCTTGATTGCTGCGGGACGCCAGGCGGTGCTGGATGCCGACCTTCCACTCAGCACGCCGCCCCTGGATGGGACCGTGGTGAAGGCGGTGGCTGATTTTCAGGGACAGGCCAGTGTGGAAGACCTGCGTGGGCAGTACATCGATCCAGCCTTGAGCGCGCTGATGCCGCGACGCCTGATCACCCTGGCGCCAACCATCGATGCGGGGCAGCCCCTCGAAACACTCGTGGCCGCCTACTGCCCACTGCCTGAGGAAGGGGGCGGTACCGCCGCCTGCGGCGATGTTGTGGTTCTGCGGGGCGGCCATGGCGCCTTGGGCGAGGGCCTGTCGATCCTGGAACCCTTGCTGCCGGCATCGATGCCCGCCTGGGTCTGGTGGAACGGCTGCATCGACGAAGCACCTGAGCTGATGCAGAGGCTCACCGGCGCACCACGGCGCCTGATCATCGACACCGCTCTGGGGGATCCCCATCAGTGCCTTGAACTGCTGCGCAAACGCGTGGAGAGCGGTCAGGCGGTGAACGATCTCAACTGGCTGCGCCTGCGCAGCTGGCGCGAGACCCTCGCCATGGTGTTCGACCCGCCGCAACGGAGGGATGCCCTCAGCCACATCACCCGCCTCGACATCGATGTGGAGGGGCATCACCCCGCCCAGGGGCTGCTGCTGGCCGCCTGGATCGCCGATCGACTGGGCTGGACGTTGGTGTCGACCGCTGCGGTCGAGAACGGCACCACCGCGCTGTTCAAGCGTTCTGATGGCACCGAGGTGAGTTTTCAACTGATGGCCGTACCAACAGCTCAGCCCAACGTGCACGCCGGCCAGATAGTGGGACTACGGCTGATTGCCGAACCAGAGAACGGGGAAGGCGTGTGCGTGATTCTCTGCGCTGACTCGGGGGTTTGCATGCGTTTGGAGGGGGGAGGCATGGCCAACCTCGAGCTGCATGAGGAAGTGGTTCCGGTCCAGCACGACACCCCCGAAATGGATGTCGCCCGTCTGCTGGGGGGCGGTCACGACAGCACCAACCCCTTGTTGGCCGCGGCAGCTCCGCTGGCTGCAAGGCTGCTGGGCTGAGTCGCATCTAAGCCATGGCCGCCGTCATAGCTGCACCAGCCAGTGGCAGCGGCAAAACCTTGCTGAGCCTGGCGCTGTTGAGCTGGGCGCAGCAGAGCGGACGCCGAATCCAAGCCTTCAAGGTAGGACCGGACTATCTCGATGCCCAGCTGCTCAGCCAGGCCTCAGGTCAGGCCTGCCGCAACCTCGATCTCAATCTCTGCGGGGAAGCTTGGGTTCGCCAGGCCTTTCACGGGTACGGAGGCGCCTCTGAGCTGACCCTTGTGGAAGGGGTGATGGGACTCTTCGATGGCATTGGCAGCAGCAGCACCGGCAGCACGGCCGACGTGGCCCGCCTGCTGGATCTGCCGGTGGTCCTGGTGCTGGATGCCGGTGGTCAGGCCGCCTCCCTCGGCGCCATTGTGCGCGGATTCCGCGATCACGATCCCCAGCTGCGCATCGCCGGTGTGGTGCTCAACAAGGTCAGCAGCCCCAGGCACCGGGAGCTGCTGACCGAAGTGCTGGAGCGCATGGAGGTGTCGTTGCTGGGCTGCCTGCCGCGCAGCGAAGTCCTGGCCGTGCCGGGACGTCATCTCGGTTTGGCCCCGGCCCATGAATTGGAGGCCCCCGAGCAGCGACGCCAGGCCTGGGCCGCTCTGGCCAGCCAGCACCTGAACCTGGAACGCCTGATACCCCTGCTGCAGGCACCCTGCCCCAGGCCACATCCCCTGGCCCACATCCCCGTGGAACAGGGCCAGCCCCTGCCGGTGGCTCTGGCCAGTGATGCCGCCTTTCACTTCCGCTACCAAGAAACCAGTGAACTGCTGGAGCACATGGGCATGCCCGTGCTCCGCTGGAGCCCCCTGGCCGATGAGGCCATCCCTGCAGACGCCAAAGGACTGATCCTGCCGGGCGGTTTCCCCGAACAGCACGCTGCCCAGCTCAGCGGCTGCACGCGAAGCCTGAAGTCGCTGCGGGAGTTCGTGCAACACCGACCGCTCTACGCCGAATGCGGAGGGATGCTTGTGCTCGGAGAGCAGCTGACCGATCTCGATGGCACCAGCCACCGCATGGCGGACCTGCTTCCCTTCACAGCCCAGCGCGGCCCGCTGCAAGTGGGCTATCGCCGGCTGCAGGCACGACAGGACAGTCCTGTGGTGGAGTGCGGTCAGCAGCTGGTGGGCCACGAATTTCACCGCTGGGAACTGCACAGCAACCGGCCGTCTTCCGACCGGTCAGTGCTGTGGGACATTGAGGGATGGAAAGTCCATCGACATTCGGAAGGATGGGTCGATCAGACAGTTCACGCGAGCTGGGTTCACCTGCACTGGGCAAGCTCTACGACGATCTGCTCCCGATGGCGCGCCGCGCTCGAAGCCGGGGAGAAGCAATCGGCAAGCGCTTCGTCAGCCGCCAGCAACCGCCGCGGATCCAAGCCTTCGCCGAACGCTGGCGCTGGGTGATCGAAGGCCGGGTTCAGCGGGTGGGGTTCCGCGCCAGCTGCAATCGGCGTGCCCTGGATCTCGGCATCAGCGGCTGGGTGCGCAACCTGAGTGATGGCCGTGTGGAAGTGCAGGCCGAGGGGCCACCGCTGGCCTTGTCTGAACTGCGGGCCTGGTGCGAGGTCGGGCCGCCGGGCGCTCGGGTGGTTCGGGTGACCCCCAGCCAGCTCCCGATCACGGGCGACGACTGGTTCGAAGTGCGCTATTGAAACGAAGTGCGCTGAGACATCGAGGCGAAAAGATTGGGAAGGAGCAGTCCGCGCTCCGCCCATCTCGCTACGGCTGAAGCAGGACCTTCGCGCCTGCCGCATGCTCCGCTTCGGATTTGTCCTGTTGATCACTGCGCTGCCCCTGCTCGGCATGGAGGCCATGAGCACGCGACGGGAAACCACCAAGCAGGTGTTCGATTCCGCGGCAGAAGCCCTCAACGCCTGTCAAAGCTGGCGGCTCAGGGAAGGCCAGTTTTCGGCCCTGATTCCCGCCGCTGTACCGGTGTCAACACAGGCGCGGCCTGTGCAGACCGACATCCGCAGCTGCGAGGCCGATCTGGACCATGCGCTGGTGCTGGGACGCCGTTACAACGTGGTGGCCGGCGTGCACTACAACAAAACGCTGCGGTCGCTGTACCGCCCGATCCAGCGCACCTTTCCTTACGTGCTTCCAGATGGCAAAACTGGCGACTGAAGCCCCTGGCGTTTCTTGAGCAACTTCCTCGACACCAAGGACAAAGCCTTCTGGAGAGCCCTGCTCGGCGTTGTAAGTTTGGGGGTGAGCATTGGCCTGGCGGCCCTGATCTTGCGACTCTGAGCTGCGAGCTCTGAGCAAGGCCCATGGCGGAACCCCGGATCTGGACGGAACTGCTGACCTACGGGCTTGGCGTGGCGCTGTCGCCCATCCACATCGTTCTGCTGCTGTTGCTGCTGCTGGGGGGGTCGCCGCTGCGGCGCGGGGGCTTGTTTGTGGGCGGCTGGCTGCTAACCAGCGCCCTGGCGGTGATCGGCCTGCTGACGCTGGGCCATGGGCTGCTGCTGGACATGACCCATGGATCCGACCATCGCACCGGTCTGGACCTGATCGGCGGCGGAGCCTTGATCGCCCTGGGTGGACGTGAACTGATCCGCGGGGTGCTGGATGACGGAACAGCCCCAGCCTGGAGCGGCGCCGTGGACCATTTCGCCACGATGCCGCTTCCCTTGCTGTTGCTGATCAGCAGCGTCACGGAAGTGATTAGTCCCGACGACCTGTTGCTGTTCGCCAAAAGCGCCGCCGTGATCCTGGCTGCGCAATTGCCCCTGCAGGAGGAGATTGCCTGCAGCATCGGCTTCAGCACCGCCGCCACTGCCCTGCTGCTGGTTCCGTTCCTGGCGGTGTTGATCGGACGCCAGCGGGTTCTTCCGCTGCTGCAACGCGGCAAAACGGCCCTGCTACGCCGGGGGGAGCTGGTGGTGGGAAGCCTCAGCTTCGGGCTGGGCTCCTATCTGAGCTGGCAGGGCATCAGCGGTTTGATCATGAACTGATTCACTCGGAATCCCGCGTGGTGTCGAATTCGCGCTGCCAGGTGACGCGCAGATCAGACGACGTCTCCCCGCCAAGCAACCAAACCCCCGTGCGGGCCCGGGACACGGCCACATAACAGAGCTGCTGGCGGATGGCTGGATCGGCCCGGAACACATCCGGCGCCACAAAAACATCCCCGAAACTGCTGCCCTGACTGCGGTGCACCGTGAGCACCGCTGCGGGCCCAAGGGAAGCAAAGGCATCGCGAATCAGGAAGTACTGCCGCCAAATCGAGCGACCGTTTTTCTTGCCGGCATCACGGGCCTGCTTGCGCAGGCGCTGCATCACCGCATCGAGCTCCTGACGACCGGAGCTGCCGATCGGTGGCTGCAGGCGCAGGGTGAGCTCCAGATCCCCAGCATTCACCGATGCGGAGAGCGTCTCGATCACCGGCACGGGACCGTCGGCGGAGGAGAGGCCGAAATCCGCCAAATCACAGGCCTCCGGCTTGACGTCCCGCACCGTCACTTCGCGGTTGGAGCCCAGCACCATGTCGGGTTCTTCACCGGCCTCTTCGCCATCCCTTGAGGCCGGGGCCATCACCGCCGTGCGACTGATCAACACCTCACCAGGCAGCACCGGCATCTGATCCGCCATCTCCCCATGGATGGCCCGGCGTGCATGGGGCACCAGACGATCCAAGGTGCGGTTCGTGTAACAGAGGATGCGTGCGGCATCGGGGTTGTCTTGCACCGAAGCCTCCCGCAAGGCACGCCGGGCCTGATCCAGCCACTCCCGTTGCACCAGGCTGCGCACCTGCCCCTGCGGGGATCGAATCGGCGGCAGCAGCGGCGGCATCTGGCAGGGCAGGCGCCCCTCCCGCAGACCGGCCGCCAGCTGCAGCACCGGGCCTTGATGGCGCACCACCTGGGTCAAGCTGGCGGAACAGGACCGTTGCATCGCAAACACGGGACTGTTCGGCTCGCCCACCGGGGGCAACTGGGCTGGGTCGCCGACGAACACCAGACGGGTCTTGAACGGATGGGCGCACTGGAGAGCGATGCCCAACAGGGTGCTGTCCACCATCGAGGCTTCATCAATCAGCACCAGGCCCAGATTTTCCAGGGCCATCGACGTCTGCTCGGTGGGTTCGCAGAGTTCAGCGTCGGCGGAGCGCTTAAGCTTCAGCCGCAGCAGGCGATGGATGGTGGAGGGATACCAGGTGGGTTGGAGACCCTCCAGTTCCAAGGCCTGGCGCAGGACACCCACCGCTTTATGGGTTGGGGCCACGACGGTCCAGCACAAACCGCTGGCTTCCACCTGGCGCAGCAGGCGCATGGAGAGGAAGGTCTTGCCGCTGCCGGCAAAACCACTGAGCACGAAGGGGGTGCCATCCACGGGCTGCTTCAGCCAGGCCGCAAAGGCGTCCGCCGCTTCCTGCTGATCAGCGGTGAGGTCCGCGGCAGCGGTCACCCCAGCCCTGCTCCAAGACCCGACAGCAAGTGCAGCGGTGATCCCACAAATTCCAAACCGGGCAGAGCAATGGCGGGACCCATCAGGCTGCCCACCAGCACCTGCAGCCGGCTGTGGCCAAGACTTTCCTTGAGGGGTTTCTCCGGAGCATCCGGCCAGAGTGAATCAGGCAGGCCATTGACCCGTTCCGCCGTCAGCCCGGCAGCGCGACGAATGCCACTGGCGTCGTACATGACAACGAACGCCACCATGGCCGCCAGGGCGAAGAGGGGGTGATCAAAGCCCAGGGTCCAGCCCACACAGGCCGCGGTTCCTGTGACCAGGGCGGAATGGCTCGACGGCATGCCGCCGGTTTCAATCAGCACCGCCGGACGCCAACGGCGATGCAGAAGCAACTCAAGGAACAGCTTCGAGAGCTGGGCGACGCCGCAGGCCATCAAGCCCCAGGTGAGCGAACTGTTGTCGAAGAACTCCCGCAGCACCGCATGGGAAGGCGTGGCGTCGATCATCGGTCGCGGCTGGTGATGAAGTCGGCCAACGCCAGCAGGGGCACGGCCTTCTCGGCCCAGGGTTGAAGCGATTCTTTCGCTTCGTTCACCAACGCATCGGCCCGGCGGCGGGACTCATCAAGCCCCAGAAGCTTGGGATAGGTGGTCTTGTCGGCGATGAGGTCCTTGCCGGCGGTTTTGCCCAGAACCTCGCTGCTGGCAGTGATGTCGAGGATGTCGTCGATGATCTGGAAGGCGAGGCCGATCCCCCTGGCATAGGTGCGCAGAGCCTTGATCAGCGCCTCATCAGCCCCGCCGATCATCGCCCCGGTGATTACACAAGCGCTCAACAGGGCTCCGGTTTTGTGGAGGTGGATGTACTCGAGGGTTTCAAGATCCACCTCCTTGCCCTCGCTTTCCAGATCCACCACCTGGCCGCCCACCAGGCCCGGGGCGCCAGCCACCAACGAGAGTTCTCCCACCACCTTGAGCAACCGCTCAGCCGGCACACCCGGACTGCGCAGCGCCACCATTTCGAAGGCGCGGGTCAACAGGGCATCCCCAGCAAGGATGGCCACGGCTTCGCCGTACACCTTGTGGTTGGTGGGACGACCACGGCGCAGGTCGTCGTCATCCATCGCCGGCAGGTCGTCGTGAATCAACGACATGGTGTGGATCATTTCCAGCGCCACCGCCGTGGGCAGGGCCTGTGTCGCTTCCCCGCCGGCCAGCTCACAGGCGGCGAGGCAGAGAATCGGGCGCAGGCGCTTGCCACCTGCAAGCAGCGAGTAGCGCATCGCTTCCCTGAGGGACTCCGGCCGCTCAGGACCGAGGGATCCATCTAGGGCCGCTTCCACCTGCTCTTTGGCCTTGCCGAGATAGGCCTTGAAATCGAACTCGGCGCTCATGGGCGGACCCTGGCTGGCGGGATTCTCTCAGGCCGAGCCCTTAGCTGCCGAGGGGAACCCAATCCATCGGATGGGGTGTGCGCATCTCGCGTCCCTTGCCCGGCGCCGTGGTGATGGCCAGGTCGTAGGAGACCGAATAGCGGGGGCTGCTTCCCT
The DNA here is from genome assembly GCF_000012625.1 of Synechococcus sp. CC9605. Lineage (NCBI taxonomy): Bacteria > Bacillati > Cyanobacteriota > Cyanophyceae > Synechococcales > Synechococcaceae > Synechococcus > Synechococcus sp. CC9605. The sequence continues at coordinate 1,748,900 of NC_007516.1, forward strand.
CGTAGGGGCGCACCCGATGGCGCAGCTCTGAAGGGAACAGCAGAAGACGGTGGGGCAGCGGCGCGAACACCCCACCGGAGACCGCCGCGTCGCGGTAGGGAATCGCCATCACATGGCTGAAGTAATCGTCGGGCGCCTCAAATTCCAGCTCCCCGCTCTCGTTGGCCGGATCCGTCAACACATAGAACACAGCGCTCAACTGAGCGTTGCGGTGGCTGTGCAGATCCACTATTCCTCCATTCCTGGCACACACCACAGGCCAGGCCTTTTGGATGTGGGCCATAAGACCGTGATCCGGGCCCAACAGCGAGCGGAGATAGGCCGAGACATGCTCAGCCAACTGCCCGTTCAGCCACTGGAACGCATCCATGCGATGCAACTGATCGAGGCCGGCATGGCCCAGCAGATCGCCGGTGAGGTTGTTGCGATCGCTGAACTCAGGGTGCTGATACACCTGGGCATCAAACTGCTCCAGCTGCTGCTGCATGGCTGCGGCCGTGGCGGCATCCGGCTCAAGGTCCACCTGCAGAACGGGGGTGGGAAAGAGCCAGTGCAGCGCCATGGAACCGATCAGGGCACGAGATCGTCCAAATCATGGTCAAGGTTGTGGCGTCTGCACCAAGCCACAACGGTGTTCACCAGAAGCATCGTCACCGTCATCGGTCCCACACCGCCGGGGACAGGCGAAAGCGCAGCCGCGATCGACTCGACTTCAGCCGCACGAACATCCCCGCACAATCCGCCTTCCGGCTTGCGGTGGATGCCCACATCCACCACCGCCGCCCCCGGCCGCACGTGCTCGGCCCCGATGAACTCAGGACGGCCGGCTGCCACCACGAGGATGTCGGCTTCCCGGGTGTGGGCCGCCAGATCGGCCGTGCGGGAGTGGGCGATGGTGACGGTGGCATTGGCCGCCTGCAGCATCAAGGCCATCGGCTGCCCCACAAGGATGCTGCGGCCGATCACTACAGCGCGCTTGCCCGCTGGGTCAATGCCATTACTGCGCAGCATCGCCATCACCCCTGCGGGGGTGCAGCTGCGCGGGCCCGGCTCCCCCTTGAGCAGCCGTCCGAGGTTGAGGGTGTGCAGACCATCGGCATCCTTTTCAGGATCAATGGCCATCAGCAGCGGACCCTCATCAAGGCCGGCAGGGAGGGGCAGCTGCAGGAGGATCCCATCCACCTCAGGGTTGGCATTCAGCCGTTCAATCGTCTGCAGCACCAGCGCTGGAGGTGTGTCTCCGGGGAGGTGATCGCCAAAGCTGGCCACTCCGATTCGAGCACAGGCCTTTTCCTTATTGGCGACGTAGACGGCGCTGGCGGGATCATCACCAACCCGCAGCACCGCCAGGCCCGGCGGTCGCCCCGCCTCGGCCAGGCACCGTTCGATCAGGGTTTGAAGACGATGCTCCACATCCCTTGCCAGCACCTTGCCGTCCAAACGCAGGGCCATGGCATTCCCATGCACTCCGTCAAGCATGCCCTCTGGAGAGAGCTAGCGTTAAACCGCTATAGGGTCCTTTTTGGTTCGCGTTCCTCGGCTGATCAGCCTTTGGCGGAACTGGGTGCGGCTCGAAGGCCCAGGGGGACGACTGCTGCGCTGGACGCGACTTCAAACCCTCGTTGTTCTGCTGCTCTGCCTTTGCGTGGCCGCAGCCTCAAGCCTGCCCTGGCTGATCAAACCGAAACTTCAACCCGGATCGCTCGCCCCGTTTGAAGCCATCGCTCCAAAGGATGCCCTGGTTCAAGACAGCACCGCCCTCGAGCAGCAACGGGCCTCGCTGGTGGCGCGGTCGGTGGTGCAGGTCATCGATCAGGAGCAGACCCAGGCACTCAAACAACGGCTCGAGCAACAACTGCTGCAGCTGCAGGAGGTAACCAACACCGGATCCGGAGACCGGATCGGGCCGGTGAACCTCTCTGATCAAGAGCAAAGGTGGCTGGAACAACGCAGCGAAGGGGAGCATCTGGCCTGGGATGAGGCGGTGCGCAGCACCGCTGATCGCATGCTCAGCCAAGGGCTGGTGAGCAATCTGGCCATTGAGCAATTACGCCAGGCCTCCGACCAGCAACTGAAGGCGGTTGCCCTGGAGCCAGCTGCGGCGTGCTCCCTGGCCGGAAAGGTGCTCACCAGCGCCCTGCGCGGCAGCAGCAACCTGCGCACCGACCCGAACCTGAGCAAACAGCTGATCGAGGAACAGCTGACCAAACAGGCCATCCCCACCATCGAGGTGCGCAAGGGGGATCTGATCACCCGCAAGGGCGAGCCGATCAGCCCCCAGGCCTACGACGTGCTCGATTATTTCGGCCGCGTGCGCCGCGAACCCCAACCGTTGATCTGGTTCCAACGGTTCGTTGAAGCCGCTGCAGCCTGCGCCGTGATGCTGCTGGTGATGCGGCGCGAACGGCCTGGCCTGGAGGTTCGCCACGCCCTGCTGGCGGTGGGCCTTCTGCTGCTGGTGCAGGGAGCCAAGCTCTGGTTCAAGGGATCCGTGAGCCCTCTGGCCGTGCTGGTGGCGCCCACGCTGGTGCTGGCGGAAGGCCTCGGCACCGGCTGCGGGTTGGCCTGGATGGGGGTGGCCGCTCTGCTCTGGCCAGAACCCGTTCAGGGGTTGGGGGATGGTCGCCTGATTGTGGCGGCATCGGTGGCCGCCGCTGGGGCCTTGATCGCTGGCCGTCAGCGCAGCCGCGGCCAGCTGCTGCAACTGACGGTGCTGCTGCCGATCGGCGCCTTCGTTGGGCAGTGGCTGCTGCTGCAGCTGCAACCCTTCACCGGCCTGCGGCTTTGGGGAAATCTGAATCCAAGCCTGGATGAACTGGCCACCGATTCCTTTGTGCTCGGTGTTCTGCTGATGTTCAGCCTGCTGGTGATCCCGATGCTGGAGGGCTCATTTGGCCTGCTCACCCGGGCACGGCTGCTGGAACTGGCGGATCAGGAACGCCCCCTGCTGCGCCGGCTCTCCTGCGAAGCCCCGGGAACCTTTGAACACACCCTGATGATCTGCGGCCTGGCAGAGGAAGGGGCGCGGGCGATTGGTGCGGATGTGGATCTGATCCGAACCGGCTCGCTCTATCACGACGTGGGCAAACTGCATGCCCCGGACTGGTTCATCGAAAACCAGAAGGACGGCCCCAATCCCCACGATGCGCTGGATGACCCCCAGGCGAGTGCAGCGGTGCTTCAAGCCCATGTGGATGAGGGGCTGAAGCTGGCGCGGCGCCACCGCCTGCCCCGGCCCATCGCCGATTTCATTCCTGAACACCAGGGCACCTTGAAAATGGGTTACTTCCTGCACAAGGCCCAGGAGCGCGGCGGGGTGGTTGAGGAGCGCCGCTTCCGTTACAGGGGCCCGGAACCTCGCTCCAAAGAAACTGCGATCCTGATGCTGGCCGACGGCTGTGAGGCGGCGCTTCGATCCCTCCCCCCCGACACCTCTGATGCCCAGGCGGTGGACACGGTGCGTCGGATTGTGGAAGCGCGGCAGCGGGATGGACAACTGCGCAAAAGCAGCCTTAACCGCAGTGAGGTGGAACTGGTGATTCGTGCCTTCGTGCAGGTGTGGCGGCGGATGCGCCACCGCCGAATCCCTTATCCGATCCCAGCCCGACGCTGACCGCAGCGTTCATCGGCGTTCCACGATCTTGCGCTGCAGCACGATGGCCGCAGGCATCAGGGTGATCAGATTGGCTGCCAGCACAGGGCCGTCGTTCACCAGCAGGCCATACAACGACCACAGCACAACACCACTGGTGAACAAGGCATACATGCCCAGGGAAATTGCCTTGGTGTCACCACTGCGCAGCGTCTTCACCGCCTGCGGGAAAAAGCTGGCCGTCGTGAGGCCAGCGGCCAGGTAGCCAACAAATTCAGCACTCAGTTGCAAAGGGAACCTCCTGCGCGATCAGACGGACGCGTTGCTGGGTGAAGGGATGGCAAAAGCTCAGGGACTGGGCATGCAGATGCAAGCGGCAGGACCGGCCGGCATCTCCGTAGATGGGATCGCCCACGATGGGATGGCCCAATTCAGCCAGGTGGGCCCGCAGCTGATGGGAGCGCCCCGTGAGCGGACGCAACCAGAGCCGCGTGCTGCGGGCACCAACGGTGCGGACTCTCCAGATCGTCTGGGCCAGACGCCCCTTGGGGTGGCTGCCGTAGCGCGGCGGTTGGCGCGACAGACGCGCCAGGGGACTGGCGATGCAACCGCAGCCGTGGAGCTCCCCCTCCACAACTGCCTGGTAGAGCTTGTTGATCCGCCGTTCAGCAAACAGGGCACTGAGCCGCCGCAGGGCGTCAGCACTTCGGGCCAAGAGCAGCACCCCCGAGGTGTCGCGGTCCAGACGGTGAACCAGGCGCAGGCGTTGATCCTGTTGCTGCAAGCGGGTGATCACGGAATCGCTTTGCTCGGGCCCCAGGCCCGGTTGGCTCAGCAGGCCGGCAGGCTTGTCGACCGCCATCAGCCACGGGTCCCGGATCAGCAGCTTCAAGGGGAGAGCCGCTTGGCGCAGTGTTTTTCAAACAAGGCCACCACCTGCTCCTCTGGCAGGGCCTGAATCAACCGGGCTTCTGCCTCAACATGATGCTGACTGGAGTGATACAGCTGCAACTCGTGAAAAGGATTGGGGTCCTGCTGGCGGGCCACCTCCACCTCACGGCTGAGCAAGGCCGCCGGCATCAGATTGCCCCCATGGCATGACTGCATCACATGGGCTGATTCATGGGCCAGCACCACCCAAACCACCGCTGGATCATCGGGCAGGTTGTTGCCGCACATCAACAGGGCCTGCTTGCCCTCATGGAAGGCCCCCAGCAAACCCAAGGGGCAGTCGGGTGCCACCAGGGCCTTCACGCCCGCCCGCTGCAGCAGCCGCAGGTAACTGGCGATGCGATCCCATGTGGATGCTTGAACAGCACTGCCCGTCAGCTGCAACACCAGCAGAGCCAACAGCGCAGCCCTGAAACCGCGACCCATCAAGCCAGGGACCACACAACAATCTCATTGGTCTCAAGATCGGCTCAAGTCGGCTCGAAACCACCGAAGTTCTTCGGATTTTCAGTCGCCAAGAAGCTGTTCCACTGAGGCGACCTTCTCAGTGAACGACTGCTGCCGGTCGGTGCGGGTGCTGAGCTTGAGCGTTGTGTAGAGACGCGGGGCCCCCATGCCGTGCAACTCGGCATGACAAGCGCGCACACAGTCCATGACCTCGTCCCATGGGCCTTCGATCGCCGTGCCATTGGGCCCCAGCTGATGGGTCAGGCCCGTGGCAGCGATCACCCGCTCACAGGCGGCGATGTAGGGCGAAAGGCTGACGCCCACACCGATCGGCACCACGCAGAGGTCAACACTGACCCACATCAGCCCGCCATCGCACTGGATCGGCTCAAGCAACTGACGGGGTAGTCGATCGTGCGCCAACTGCCGCTGTCAGTTCGCACCTCAACCGCAATGCCCTGCTGACCCATGGAACAGCGGGACCCTTGTCCCGTGCACCAATCACTGGCATCAGCGAGGGCCAGTTCCAACGTGTCGTAAGGAGCGTCGAGCACCGGATGCGGCTGACCGTCGAGGCCAACCAACCGGTAGCGGGAGCGATGCTTGGCCATCGCGGTCCAATCCCGGAAGTGTCACCATCTTCCCACGGTCATGGCCCGGCGGCATTCACACACTGGAATTCGAAACGTGGCGGAACGGGCATGAGTGAACAGCTGCAGCAGGCCTACAACGCCCTGATGGTGAAGGCTCCAGGGGCAGCGTTTCAAAAAGCACGGGCCCTGTATCTCAACAAATATCCACTTCCCCAGGCCGACGGCAGTGCTCCGCTGCTGCTCTACGTCTGCGATGAGCAGCTGCAGGAATCGATTCAGCCCGCCAACGACGGCGATCCGAATCACCGCCTGGCGATTCTCCGCTCAAGGCCGGGGCAGTTGGCCGTGGTGCACTGGCAACAGCCCGATCAGCCGGAGCCAGAGCAACTACGCCGCTACCTGCAGGACACCTGGTCGCTCAACCCGGACGAGCTGGAGATCGAGGCCCTCAGCACCCCGTGGTTCCGGGAGGGCGGGCATCAAAGCCGCTTTGCCGCACCCACTGGGTTGAGCTGGCAACAACAAACCCTATTAACGCTCAAGGAAGAAAAGTAGAAGGAATTCCGCAGAAGGCGCGGAGCCGCAGAAACGCACCGCTAGCGAACAGTTAGAGCCCTCTCAGCCAATGCTCACCAAGTACGCCGAACGCTACGTGCTGCGGTCCTGTTCAGCCGGAGGGTATCTCGGCGTCAATCCCGTGGATCATCGCATCGAGCGGCAATCTTCCCCTGACAGCGCCTGGATCTTTCACACCCATGACGGTGCCGTGAACCACGCCCGTTGGATCGGCGAGGTGCACGGGGAAACACCGGACGTGGTGAAGCTGGATCAGTGACTGGGTCTGTGAATTGATCTGTGAACTGAAAAGTGCTGGTGATCAGCCGTGGATGAAATTGCGCAGGCGCCGTGATTCGGCGGCTTGATCCTGCTGAAGCTCAGCCGCCGTTCGCACGAGGTGTTCACGCTGCTGTGCCGCGAAGACATCCGCCTCAGTCAAGGCAAAGCCATGCTCAGCAGCAAGCCCGAGAAACCGCTCAAGATCCATGGGCTGCGCAAGGGCCTCGGCCAGATCAGGGTCGCTGTCGCGAAGCGTCAGAAACCGATCCAGATCCTCAAGAGCCATCCCTGCACCACTTGTTGAGTGCCTCCATTCAAGTCAGCATCGGCCCAATTGGGGAGGGTGCATGCTGTTGAAACTGATCAGCTGCGGCAGCCTGGCCCTCGTGAGTGTTCTGGTGGTGACCCTGCTTCAGGGATTGCGGCAGCACAACCAACGCATCCACGCCCTGCAGGAACGGATCGATCAGCTGGAGGAACGGATCGATCAGCTGGAGGAACGCACGCCACCCCGTGCCCACAGCGACTTGCTCAGCCAACAGATGGGTGTGATGCAGGAAGGCATAGATGCCTTCGCGGCCATGCGCACCTCGACGGCTTCATCCCTTCACCGCGTCCCCGCTGGCGTTGGGCAGGATGAAGCGCTGCAACAGCACGAACAAGACCAACACCGGCAGGATTGAGACTACCGAGCCGGCGGCAACAATCCGCCAATCCAGCGAAAAGCTGCTGGAGAGCTGCTGCAGACCCAGAGGCAAGGTGTAGAGGGCTGGGTCGTCGAGGATCACCAGCGGCCAGAGGAAGTCACTCCAAGTGCCGATGAACACGAACATCGCCAGGGTGATGAGATCGGCTTTGGCGGCGGGGATCATCACGTTCCACCATTCCCCCAGGCGGCTGCAGCCATCGATCCGTGCCGCCTCCTCCAGCTCTTTGGGAACGCCAAGGAAGCTCTGGCGCAACAGGTAGAGACCAAAAGCGGTGGCCGCCTGCGGAATCACCAGGGCCAGCAGGGTGTTGCGCAGACCCAGCTGCACCATCAGCAGATACAGCGGGATCATCACCACCTGAAAGGGGATTAGGATCGTGGCCACCACCAGCCCCAGCACAAGGCCCCGGCCGGCGAAGCGCAGCCGGGCCAGGGGGTAGGCAGCCAGGGAACAGAACAGCAGGTTGGCGAGCACCGCCAGGCCACTCACCACGGTGCTGTTGAACAGATACGTGGTGAGTGGATTGTCCTGAAACAGCCGCACGTAGGCATCGAAGCTGGGCTGGGCAGGCAGCAACGCCGGTGGACTGCTGAAGATGTCTTCCGCAGGACCCTTGAGCGAGGTGCTCACCAACCAGAGCAACGGCGTGAGCACCAGCAGCGCCAGAAAAATCAGCAGCACCAGCTGAATGGCCCGGACGGTTGAGGTGCGCATGGCGTCGGCTCTAGAGCGTCGGTCGGCTCTCCAGAACAACAGGATCCTTCTGCGGATGCAATGACTGGCGCTCCTCGCCAGCCACCAGGCGATTGAGGGCATTCACGAAGGCCATCCCCGCCGCCACCACCACATCGGTGTCGGCTGCGTGACCGGAGTAGAGCGCACCATTGCGGCGCAGGCGGATGGTCACATCGCCCATGGCATCAATGCCCTCGGTGACCGACTTGACCGAGAACTCGATCAACTCATTGGGCACACCCGCCAGATCATTCAAGGCACGGCAGACGGCATCCACCGGACCGGTGCCCACCGCCGAGCCTGTGGTCTCACTGCCCTCTTCATCCAAAAGGGTGACGGTGGCGGTGGGGCGCAGGCTGCTGCCGCAGCTCACTTGCACCAGCTTGAGCTGGAAGCGGGCTTCCGGCTGCTGCACCTGTTCGCTGACGATCGCCTCCAGATCACGGTCAGTGATCTCGCGCTTGCGGTCGGCGAGTTCCTTGAAGCGGGCGAAGGCCTCATCGAGATCCTCACGGGTGAGGTCGTAGCCCAGTTCCTCCAGACGGGCGCGAACGGCACTGCGGCCGCTCAGCTTGCCGAGGGAGATGCGGTTGTCGGACAAGCCCACGGTCTGGGCATCAATGATTTCGTAGGTAAGCCGGTTCTTGAGAACGCCGTCCTGGTGGATGCCGGATTCATGGGCGAAGGCATTGGCACCAACGATGGCCTTGTTGGGCTGCACCACCATGCCGGTAAGGTTGGACACCAGCCGTGAGGTCTTGGTGATCTCTTCAGTGCGCACGGCAGTGAGCGGCGTGGGGCTGTCTTCCTCCCGGCCAAAGAAGGGGTTGTAGTAACGCCGCCGCACATGCAGCGCCATCACCAACTCCTCGAGCGAGGCATTGCCGGCCCGTTCGCCGATGCCATTGATCGTGCATTCGAGCTGACGAGCACCGTTCTTGACCGCCTCCAGGAAGTTCGCCACGGCCAGGCCGAGATCGTTGTGGCCGTGCACCGATATCACCGCCTCGCCGATGTTGGGCACGTGCTGATTGATGCCTGCGATCAGCGCGCCGAACTCCGACGGTGTCGTGTAGCCGACGGTGTCGGGAATGTTGATCGTGGTGGCGCCGGCAGCAATCGCCGCCTCAATCACCTCATAAAGGAACTCCGGGTCGCTGCGGCCGGCGTCTTCACAGGAGAACTCAACGTCTTCCACCAGAGAACGGGCGTAGCTCACCATCTCGGGAACGATGCCGAGCACGTCGCCGCGGCTCTTGCGCAGCTTGTGCTCGAGGTGGATGTCGCTGGTGGCGATGAAGGTGTGAATGCGGCGCCGCGGTGCCGGGGCCACGGCATCAGCGCAGGCTTTGATGTCGGCCCTTGAGGCACGGGCCAGGCCGCAGATGATCGGGCCGTTGTCGCCACCCACCTGCTGGGCGATCCGCTGCACGGCGGCGAAATCCCCGGGACTGGCGAAGGGGAATCCCGCCTCAATCACATCAACGCCGAGCCGAGCCAGCTGCTGGGCGATGGCCAGTTTTTCCTCCAGGTTGAGGCTCGCCCCGGGCGACTGCTCACCATCCCGCAGGGTGGTGTCAAAAATCAGGACGCGACCGGGGTCCTTGGCCATGGAAGGGGCTCCAGCGGAGGTCTTAGTCGGAATGACTATGAGTTAGCCCATCTTAGTTCAGCCCCTTCGAGGTAATCGGATTAAATTCAGCCACCGTTTGGGCTTGTTCGTGACCAAAGGCGCTGTCGCCCTGGTGTTGCATGCCCATCTGCCCTATGTGCGGTCGGCGCAACCGGGCTCCTTGGAAGAGGACTGGTTTTTCCAGGCCCTGATCGAGTGTTATCTACCGCTGCTGGAAACGCTGGAACTGGCCAGCGCCGACCCCAAGCAGAGTCCCAAACTCACGATCGGCCTGTCGCCGACGCTGATATCGCTGCTGAGCGATCAAGACCTCAAGCAGCGCTTTCCCCAGTGGCTGAAGGAACGGCTGGAGCTGCTGCCGAAGGCCGACCCATCCCTGCGCGCAGGCGCCGAGCACCTTGCGGCCACTATCGAGCGGCATCAGCTGGCCTGGCAGAGCTGCGACGGTGATCTAATCCAGCGCTTCGCGGCACTGCAGCGCCAGGGGGTGGTGGACCTGCTCACCTGCGGTGCCACCCACGGCTACCTGCCCCTGCTGCGCCATCACCCGGAGGCGGTGCGCGGACAACTGCGCACGGCGGTGCGGGAGCACCAGCGCCTGGTAGGCGAACGACCCTTAGGGATCTGGTTGCCGGAATGCGCCTATTACGAGGGGCTCGACCGCTGGATGCGCGATGCAGGACTGCGCTACGCCGTGCTGGATGGCCATGGCTTGCTGCACGGCCGGCCCAGGCCCCGCTATGGGGTGTACGCGCCGATCTGCAGCCGCAATGGAGTGGCCTTCTTCGGGCGCGACAGTGACGCCACACTGCCGGTGTGGTCGGCCAAGGATGGCTATCCCGGCGATCCCCACTACCGGGAGTTCCACCGTGATCTGGGCTGGGACCTGCCGATCGAAGAGCTCAAACCCCTGGGACTCGACCAGCCGCGCCCCCTTGGCCTGAAGCTGCATCGGGTGACCGATCACAGCGCACCGTTGGACCGCAAACGCCCCTATGAGCCGGGGGTGGCTGCTGAACGGGTGAAAGAGCATGCCGCCGACTACCTGCAGGGCCGCCGGCGGCAGTTGGATCAGCTCAGCGCTGCCATGGACGTTCCCCCTCTGCTGGTGGCCCCCTTCGATGCCGAACTCTTCGGCCACTGGTGGTTTGAAGGGCCGGCCTTTCTCAGCCAGCTGTTCCAGCAGGCACCTCAGGAGGGGGTGAACTTCACCCGGCTGCGCGATGTGCTCAACAGCGTTGGCCAGCTTCAGCTCTGCGATCCCTCCCCCTCCAGCTGGGGGCAAGGGGGCTATCACGACTACTGGCTGAACGACAGCAACGCCTGGATCATCCCGGAATGGGAAAAGGCCAGTGCCGCGATGGTGCAGCGCTGCAGCCAAGGCGTGGGCAGCGAGCAGGCGATGCAGTGGCTGCAGCAGGCGGCACGGGAGCTGTTGCTGGCGCAGTCGTCGGATTGGAGTTTCATCCTCCGGGCCGGCACCACCACCGAACTGGCCCGAGAACGGGTGCAACGCCACCTGGGCCGCTTCTGGCAACTGATGGAGGCGATCGACGGCACGGCCGAGTTACCGGAGGGCTGGCTCGAGGAGGTGCAGACGGACGACCGCCTTTTCCCCATGATTCAGCCGCTGGACTGGGCTCCGGTCCAGCCCGCGGCACAGCCTTCTGCGCCCAGCGCATAAAAAAATGCATCCCCCAAATGGGGGAGGCGTGGATATTCATCAATCCCTCAACTGAGGGATCAGACGTGCATCAGAACTGGAAGGTCACACCGCCGCTCGCACGCCAGGTGGATCTCAAAACCGAGGGGCTTGATCCTGAGCCGCCCCCAACACCAACCCACGCCGTAATTCCCAAGGGGATAAAGCAAACAATCTCAGCATCACGCCCATCAGCCGAGGCAGCGGCAGTGTGTTGGTGAGGAAGCCAAACCACTCCTCTCGAGGCAGTGAGAAGAAGGTGGCGAAGTGGGTGCGCAGCAACGCTTCGTTGAAGCCCATCAAACGGCCCAAGCCGAATTGATAGAGCTGATGGCGCAGCACCAACTCGATCGGCCAGAGCGCCTGCCAACCCCGTTGCGCCAAGACGGCTGAACCAAGGGCTGGATTGGCGAGGGCTTCGGCAACAGCATCAGCCAGATGAGGCCCCCTCCGCAGCAGCGATCCCACCATGTAGCCCGAGGCCGGATGCACCATGCTCGCGGCGCCCCCAAAGGCCAGCACCGGCTGATTGCGATCCGGCAGCGGCAGGTTCATCGGGAAGAGGCAGAACTCTTCGTGGATCACCTCGGTGATCTGCACGCCGCGCAGATCCAAGCGCTGCTGGAGCCGTTGCTTGAGCACTTCGTAGGGAACACTTGGCGCCAAGGCGAGCGAGGTTTCCTCCACGAAGAACACCCCATCGCCCAGATCCATCGCATACAAAAACGTGAGTGGTTCACTGCGCTGCTCCTCACTGAGGTGATCGCAGCGGTAGTCCATCAACACAAACCGGCCTGGCTCAATCGGCGGTTTGGAGAAACGCCCCACCACGCCGTAGGCAGCCTGGCCTGCCACCGGCCCCTGATCGGGGCGGCGAATGTGAGACGTGCGTGAACCGGAGGCATCGATCACCAAGCGCGCCTGCATGGTGGTTCCCGATGCGCAGCACACGTTGGTGGTTGCACCATTCAGCTCCACCCGTTCAGCGGTGTCTTGATGCCAGACCACACCCTCAGCCTGCTCCAGCCAGTAGCGCTGCAATGCCGCCCGATCGAACAGGCCGTAGTCGATCCCATGGGCATGGCTCTGATCCTGAGCCGTTGAACCGCCTTCGCCGAAATAACTTACGGTGTCGCCCCAGCGGTGCTCCAACAGCTGCTCAAGTCCCACCGCCTTGAGTTCATCGGCCCAAATGCCGTAGGTGTTTGGCCAGGGATCGTCGACCGGATCCGGGGCGATGCCAGCAACAGCCACACTCCGTTGGTTCAGTTCCGAAGCGATGCAGAGGGCAGCAGGACCACCCCCCAGCACAAGCACATCCACCGGCTCAGCCAAGGTCAGCTGTCCTGCACGACCGCTTCAGTGTCGTTGGACTCGGTGTCGTCAGCAGAGTCGTCCTCCGCTTCCGGCGGCACCAGTACCACCTTCAGCAGCCGGTCGCCCTTGTCGAGCTTCTGCAGACGCACCCCTGTGGCAGCCCGGGATTGCTGAGGGATGGCATCGGCGCTGGTGCGCACGATCACCCCCTTCTCGCTCACCAGCAGCAACTCTTCACCGGCACCGAGCACACTTAGCCCCACCAGCTCGTCGGCGTCGGTGCGGAACTTCATCGCCCGCAGGCCCATGCCAGCCCGTTTCTGCAGGCGGAATTGTGTCACCGGAACCCGCTTGCCCAGACCTGAGGCCGACGCCACCAGCACCCAGGGGCCCTCGCTGGCGGCATCGTCTTCATCGTCTGCGCTGGCGGCCACCTGATCGGCGAGTTCCACCGGCAGCACATCCATGCTCACCAGGGCATCGGCATCGCGCAGGTTCATCGAACGCACGCCGCGGGCCGTGCGCCCCAAAGGCCGCAACTCCTCATCACTGAGGCGGAAGTGGATGGTCATCCCGGCTTTGGAGCCGATCAAGACGCTGTCGCCGGGCACGGCAAGGCGCACCCAGGTGAGGGCATCGCCTTCCTCCAGGTTGATGGCGATCAGACCATTGGAGCGGATGTTGCTGAAGGCCGAAAGGCGGGTGCGCTTGATGAAGCCACCTCGGGTGAGCATCACCAGGTCGGTGTCGTCGCTGAACTCCGACACCGGAATCAATGTGGTGATCGCTTCTTCCCGGGGGATCGGCAACAGCTGCACCACCGGCGTTCCCTTGGCCGCACGGCTGCACTGGGGCACGCGGTAAGCAGGCAGGGCATACGACACACCACGGTCGCTGAACAGCACCAGCGTGTCGTGGTCGTTGCAGCTGATGAACAGCTTCACCGCATCTTCACCCTGGCTACGGGTGCCCGCCTTGCCGCGGGTGCCGCGGCTGGTGGCTTCAAATTCACTCACCGGCATCCGCTTGAGATAGCCGGTCTCGGTGAGCAGCACCACCGACCGCTCGTTGGCGATCAGGTCGATGTCGGACAGGCCACCGCCGAGGTCGAGGATTTCGGTGCGGCGCGGCGTCGGGTAGCGCTCCTGCAGCTGAGCGAGCTCGCTCTGGATGATTCCGAAGACCCGCTCACGCCGGCCAAGGATGTCCTTGTAGTCGGCAATCTTGGTAACCAGGTCCTCGTGCTCGAGCCGGATCTTGTCGGCCTCAAGAGCGGTGAGACGACGCAGCTGCATCTGCAGGATGGCGTCGGCCTGGATGTCGGACAGGCCATGGCGATCTTGCAGCTGTTGCCGTGCCGTGGCCGTATCGGGGGCAGCCCGGATCAAGGCAATGATTGGATCGAGCTGATCAAGGGCCAGCAGCAGGCCCAGCAGGATGTGGTCGCGCTCCTCGGCCTTGCGCAGCAGGTAGCGGGTTCGGCGCTCGATCGTCTCGACCCGGAAGTCGAGGAACACCTCGAGCATCTTGCGCAGGGTGAGCAGGATCGGCTCACCGTTCACCAGCGCCAGCATGTAGGCACTGAAGTTGCTCTGCAGCGGAGTGAGCTTGAACAGGTTGTTCAGCACCACCTGCGGGTAGGCGTCGCGGCGCAGCTCCACCACAATCCGCATGCCGTCGCGGTCGCTCTCGTCGCGGATGTCGGAGATGCCCTCGAGCTTCTTGTCGTTCACCAACTCAGCGATGCGCTCAATCAGCGCCGCTTTGTTGGTTTGATACGGCAACTCGGTGATGATGACTGCATCGCGATCGGGCCGCCCCGGGGCCTCGATCGTTTCGATGTTGGCCACGCCGCGCATCGTCACCGAGCCGCGGCCACCCAGGTAGGTCTCACGGATGCCTTCGCGCCCCAGGATCTGACCGCCGGTGGGGAAGTCTGGGCCGGGGATCAGCTGGATCAACTCCTGATCGGTGATCTCTGGATTGGCGATCAACGCCTGCAACCCGTCGATCAGTTCATTGAGGTTGTGGGGAGGGATGTTCGTCGCCATCCCCACGGCGATGCCCGCCGAACCATTCAGCAGCAGCTGCGGAATCCGCGCCGGCAGCACCGTGGGCTCCTGCTGGGAGCCATCAAAGTTGTCGGCGAAATCAACGGTCTCCGCCTCGATGTCCTCCAGGAGGCTGTCGGTGGTGAGCGCCCGCAACCGCGATTCGGTGTATCGCATGGCCGCCGGTGGGTCGTTGTCCACCGAACCGAAATTGCCGTGCCCATCGATCAGGGGCATCGACATGGAGAAGTCCTGGGCCATGCGCACCAGGGCGTCGTACACAGCGGTGTCGCCGTGGGGGTGATATTTGCCGAGCACTTCGCCCACCACACGGGCGCACTTGCGGTAGGGCCTGTCGCTGGTGAGGCCCAGCTCGTACATCGCATACAGGATCCGGCGATGCACCGGCTTGAGGCCGTCGCGGGCATCGGGCAGGGCCCGACCCACGATCACGCTCATCGCGTACTCCAAATAGGAGCGCGACATCTCATTGCGCAGGTCCGTCTGAATGATCCGATCGTCGGAATCGCCGGGACCGCCGCTGCCAGGCCCCACAGAATCCGTCATACGTGCATCAGATGTCCTTTGTCATTCTATCTCGGACAGTGGGAGCAGCAGAAAAGTCCGGATAAACTCCCACCCGCTTTCCACTGAAGTGATGGGTCCTGTCGATGAGCCGCGCCCTGAAGCCGAAACCCCAGGCGGCGACCCCACCCCCACACCGGAGCCCACGCCCGCACCAACCCCGGAACCTGAGCCGACTCCGTCCCCAACACCTGCGCCCACTCCAGCGCCAACTCCGGCACCGACCCCCGCTCCAACACCCGACCCGGTGATCGCCTCCACCGTGTCGATCCCTGCTCAGGAGAGCGCCGATGAAGACGGCGGTGAATGGGAGCTGCTGGTGGGCAAGGTGAAGGACTGGCTCGAGCAGAACGACCTGGCGGAGCTCTGGACCAAAGCCCAGCTGCCGCTGCGGCTGGTGGGCGGCCTTATCGTATTCAGCCTGGTGGCGACGGTGTACTCCGGTTTGCTCAGCACCATCAACAGCATCCCGCTGGTGCCTGGTCTGCTTGAGCTGGCTGGCGTGATCTGGCTGGTGAACTTCGCCCTGCGCAACCTGATCCGCAACAGCGATCGGAACAAGTTCATCCAAAGCGCCCGCTCCACCTGGACCCGCGTAACAGGCAGATCAAGCTGACTCAATCAAATTGAGCCGATCATCCAGATTGGTAGCTTGATCTGACTTTATTGAAGTCGCGCGGTGGACATTCAGCTCGGACGCTCCAAGACCGTTCGCCGGGCCTACGGAATCGATGAAATCGCTCTGGTGCCTGGGGGTCGCACGGTGGACCCCGAGGTCACCGATACCAGTTGGACCCTGGGGGGAATCGAGCGCGAAATTCCGATCATCGCCAGCGCCATGGACGGCGTGGTGGACGTGGGAATGGCCGTTCGCCTGTCCCAACTGGGCGCCCTCGGCGTGTTGAACCTTGAGGGTGTTCAAACCCGCTACGAAGACCCCAACCACGTGCTGGATCGCATCGCCGCCGTGGGCAAGGACGAATTCGTCCCTCTGATGCAGGAGATCTACAGCCAGCCGGTTCAAGAGGCACTGATTCGTAAACGCATCCAGGACATCGGGGCTCAGGGCGGCATCGCTGCCGTCAGCGGTACTCCTGTGGCCGCCATGCGTTTCGGCAAGGCCATCGCCGAAGCCGGAGCCGATCTGTTCTTCGTGCAAGCCACCGTGGTCTCGACGGATCACACCGGTCCTGCAGGCCAGGAGACCCTGGATCTCGAAGCCCTGTGCCGCGACATGGGCGTTCCCGTGGTGATCGGCAACTGCGTCACCTACGACGTGGCCCTGCAGCTGATGCGGGCTGGCGCCGCCGGCGTGATGGTGGGCATCGGCCCCGGTGCCGCCTGCACCTCCCGCGGCGTTCTCGGCGTGGGCATTCCCCAGGCCACCGCAGTGGCCGACTGCGCCGCCGCCCGGGCCGACTATGAAAAGGAAAGCGGTCGCTACGTGCCGATCGTTGCCGACGGTGGCATCGTCACCGGCGGTGGCATCTGCAAGTGCATCGCCTGTGGCGCCGACGCCGTGATGATCGGCTCCCCCATCGCCCGTGCTGAAGAAGCTCCCGGCCGGGGCTTCCACTGGGGCATGGCCACCCCAAGTCCGGTGCTACCCCGCGGCACCCGCATCAATGTGGGCAACACCGGCAGCATCGAACGCATCCTGCGCGGCCCGGCCAAGTTGGACGACGGCACCCACAACCTGCTGGGCTGCCTGAAGACATCGATGGGCACCCTGGGCGCCCAAACCATCAAGGAAATGCAGCAGGTGGAGGTGGTCGTGGCACCCTCGCTGCTGACGGAAGGCAAGGTCTACCAAAAGGCCCAGCACCTCGGGATGGGCAAATAAGGCAGGGCTAAATTGGAGTGGTGCGGGCTTCGGCCCACACACTCCTCACACCCCCCGGCCCGGCGCGATCGGGCTTTCACTCTTTGTTGAGAGCGACTGTCACAGATCCCTTCTCAGCAGGGAACAGCTGTGTTTTCGCTTGAAACCGTTGCTAAATTCTCACTAAATTCCCCTGCTTATATGTCCAGCGCTGCTGCTGTCACCGACGCATCCTTCGAGCAGGACGTGCTCCAAAGCGATGTGCCGGTTCTCGTGGACTTCTGGGCACCCTGGTGCGGACCCTGCCGCATGGTCGCTCCGATTGTGGAAGAGATTGCCAAGGAATTTGACGGTCAGATCAAGGTGTTCAAGCTCAACACCGACGAGAACCCGAACGTGGCCAGCCAGTACGGCATCCGCAGCATCCCGACGCTGATGGTGTTCAAGGGTGGGCAGAAGGTGGACACCGTGGTGGGCGCTGTTCCCAAGGCAACCCTGTCAGGCACCATTTCCAAGTACCTCTGAATCCGTCTTCAGAACGGATCAACCGGTTGAGTCTGAACCTCGGGTTAATCGATTACGGCATGGGCAATCTCCACTCTGTGGAGAAGTGCCTCGAGCGTCTTGACCAAGGCTGCTCGTTAATCAATAACTCCGACGATCTGGAGGGCATTGATGCACTGATCCTGCCCGGGGTCGGCGCCTTCGATCCGGCCATGGCCAACCTCAGGGCTACCGGGCTGGTGCCTCATCTGCTGCGCTGGGGCCAGGAGGATCGTCCCTTGCTCGGCATCTGCCTTGGCCTGCAACTGCTGTTCGAGCAGAGCGATGAAGGCAGCGATCCAGGCCTCGGCCTCTTGGGCGGACGGGTGACACGCCTGCCCAGCAAAAGCGGCGAACGTATCCCCCACATGGGCTGGGCTCCGTTGAAGCATCACGGCACCTGCCCGCTGCTCAGCAGCGATGCCTCATCGGAATGGGTGTATTTCGTGCACAGCTACGCCGCTGTTCCCACCGATCGGAACGACCTCAAGGCCTCTGCCCCCTTCGGCGATCAGGAGGTGACTGCTGTGGTCTGGCGGGGCCGCGTCGGCGCCTGCCAGTTCCATCCGGAGAAGTCGTCCGATGCCGGAGAACAGATGCTCAAGCGGTGGTTGACCTGGCTACGCAACGGTGCTGAACCCTGCCCATGAGCGGTGGCGGGCAACTGCGCCTTAGCGGGGGGCGACGGCTGCTGAGCCCCGGGGGTCGCACGGCTCGGCCCACCACCTCTAGGGTGCGGGAAGCGGTGATGAATATCCTCGCCCCGCACCTGCAG
Organism: Synechococcus sp. CC9605; assembly: GCF_000012625.1. Taxonomy (NCBI): domain Bacteria; kingdom Bacillati; phylum Cyanobacteriota; class Cyanophyceae; order Synechococcales; family Synechococcaceae; genus Synechococcus; species Synechococcus sp. CC9605. The sequence continues at coordinate 1,767,193 of NC_007516.1, forward strand.
GACTGCCGCTGGCTCGACCTCTGCAGCGGCAGCGGCGTGATGGGCTGTGAGGCCCTGCAACGGGGGGCACGCTGTGTGGTGGCCGTTGATCTAGACCCGCAATGCATCCGCGTGAGCCGCATCAACCTCAGTGCAGTGGCGGCAAGCCGTTCACCGGCTCCTGAAATCCGCACTGAACGGCGGGAACTGATCACATGGCTACGCAAGGACTGGAACCAGGAGCCCTTCGACATCGTTTATTTCGACCCTCCCTACGACCAGGGCCTCTACGAACCCTGCTTGATCGCCCTCGCCGAGGGGAATTGGCTTCACCAGGATTCTCTGGTGGTGTGTGAACATCGCTCCAACCTGAATCCAGAACCGGGCTCAGGTTGGACGGTGGTGGATCAACGCCGCTACGGCATCAGCAGCGTGATGATGCTCAGCCCCCCAGAGCGCTGCCACCACGGCGGTACTGATTCCATGCCGCCACGAACAGACCCAAAAGTGTGACGGGGATCAAACCCAGAACGATGCCGCAGAGCAGAGGTTCGATCATTGCGTCGCGTCAGCAATAAGAATTAGAGAGAATTCTCTCATTGGAACTCCAGATCTGTGGTCCAGCCGTCACGAATTGCGGCCGAATCGGCATCAGCTGATGCAAATGATTCGAGCGATCGGGGTCGCGGCCTGATCGCCGCGCTGGTGGTGTCTGCTGCCACGGCTTGCGTGGTGCTGGTGCTCTGGGTTCTGGGGAGCGCCCAGCAGGACCCCTACATCAAGGCCAGCCTTGAGTTGCAGGGGGCCGTTGACCACGGCGGCCAGCTGTTCCGGATCAATTGCGCCGGCTGCCACGGCCTTGCTGGCCAGGGGTTGGTGGGCCCTCAACTTCAGGGCGTCAGCAACCAGATGAAAGATCCAGCGCTGGTGCACCAGATCATCAGCGGCGAGACTCCCCCCATGCCGAGCTTCGAGATGGAACCGCAATCAATGGCCGATCTGCTGGCCTACCTGCACACCCTCAGCTGAGCTGCTGCCTTGAATGCCGTTGTCGTGCTGGTGGAGCCGGCCGGCCCCCTGAACATCGGAAGCGTGGCCAGGCTCTGCGCCAATTTCGGGGTGAGCGAACTGCGGCTGGTGGCCCCCCGCTGTGACCATCTCAGCGATGAGGCCATGCTGATGGCCGTGCACGGCCAAGCGCTGCTTCAGGCCGCCGTGGTGGTTCCCGACCTGCTGACGGCCATCAACGACTGCCGCCGCACCGTGGGCAGTTGCGGACGCCTGGACCATGGCGAGATCCCCCTGCAAACACCCGAACAGGCCCTGGGTTGGTTGCTGGCCAGCGATGGCAGCAGCTCCAGCTCAGGTGCCCCCATGGCCATGGTGTTTGGACGGGAAGACCGCGGCCTCAGCAACAGTGAGCTGCGGCTCTGCCAGAGGGTTCTCTGCCTGCAGAGCGGGGAGGCCTATCCCTCGCTGAATCTCTCCCACGCCGTGGCGGTGGTGCTGCATGAGTTAGCCCGCCTCAACAGCGGGACCACTGAAACCCGCTGCATCGAGCCCCCCTCGCCGGACCCGGCAGCCGCCAAGGCGCTTTCAGCTTGTATTGAGGATGCCAGCGACCTGCTACTGGAGGCCGGTTTCCTGCTGGAGCACACCGCCGCCGCCCGCATGGCCAAGGTGCGGGATCTGCTGCAACGCGCCACGGTGCGCGCCGAGGAGGTGGCTCTGCTGCGAGGAATGGTGCGCCAACTGCGCTGGGCCATCCGCGCCAAGCGCCCCTAATCTCTGCCGAACAGTCACGGCTGAAAGGTTGAGCAGCAGTCGTTCGTCACGTCGCTCCGCCGGCTGGAAAGGTCCAGCCCAGCTCATCCTGCGGCTGATGTTGATGGGGGTGGGCCTTGGACTGCTCACCGGCAGCGGCCTGCGGCTACTGGCGCCCCGCGTTCAGCAACAGGAGATCGCACTGCCCAGCTGGCTGGCCGATCAGGCGCTGATCACCACGCTGCTCGGTGACGCCGTGGAGCCGCCCAGTACTGAAAACGCCACTGGGAATAAAACTGCATCTGTCGTAGCGAAGGGACTGAAGCAGGCACGCTTCGCCCCAAGACAGGAAATCAGGGCGCTGTCGGAACGCTGGCTGGAGCTGGCCGCGCAACAGAGCAATCTGCAGGCCAGCGCCTACATGCTGATTCTTGACGACGGGCGCTTTGCAGCCATGCAGGCCGAACGGCCGATGGCTGCCGCCAGCTCGATCAAGACGCCGATCCTGCTTGCAGTGCTGGAACTGCTGGATCAGGGAACACTGCAATGGAACGAACCGCTCACTCTCACCGAGGAGCTGGTGGGGGGAGGCGCCGGTTGGATGGCCTCTCGGCCCCTGGGCAGCCGCTTTCCCACCCATGAGGTGGCCACGGAAATGATCCGGGTGAGCGACAACTCCGCCACCAACCTGATGATTGCCCGGGCGGGGGGAATGGAGGCGATCAACGCCCGCTTTCAAGAGCTGGACCTGCCTTCCACCATGGTGAACAACTGGCTGCCGGATCTCGACGGAACCAACACCACCAGTGCCAGAGATCTCAGCCGGGCAATTGCCTTGGTGGATAGCGGTGAGCTGCTGGCTCCCCGCAGCCGGGATCTGTTTCGCGAGGTAATGGGCACGTCGATCACCAACACGCTGCTGCCCAGGGGCTTGATGCGCGGCCTCGGCGGCGCCCAGGGCGAACCGGACGCAAGCCTGGCCCGCAAGGGGTACCGCGTTTACAACAAAACAGGTGACATCGGCATCGCCTACGCCGATGCCGGGCTGATCGAACTCCCCGACGGACGACGCGCAGTGGCGGGATTCCTGGTGGAGGGCCCCTTCAACGACCCCCGATCCACCGAATTGATCCGTCAGCTCGCCGCCGCCATGGCACCGCACCTCAAACCCGTCCCTGTTCCGCCCAAGCCATGAAGCTCGCTCCGCTGTTTTCTGCTGCCTGGCTGGCTGTTGCAGCCATGCCCGGCGCTGCGGAGGTGATTGAGCGTCAGCAGAGCGTTCGCCCCCTGCCAGGAGGCCTCGACAGCGTGTTGATGGTGAACGACAACAACCCCGAGCTGATCGAGGACGACGGCATCCTGATCTCAACCTTCCCCGATGGGGAGGCGGCGTCGGTGCCGGTGGTGCTCAACGGTCGCTTTGACCTGTTCAGCCACCACGTGTACGCCGGTGATGCGGAGGGCAGCCCCAGCTCAACCCTCTGGCTGGCGGTGCTGGCGGCTCCGCTGGGGACCGCTCCTGTGACCCTGCAGCTGCTCGCAGGCAGCACCTCGCTCTCGCAGGCCACTGGGCCTGGCCAGACCCAGGCCCCCTTCCTGCCCTTGCCGAGCCTGATGCCAGAAACCATCGACGTGGTGGCGGCAGGACCCGGCAGCCGTGTGGCCGGAGATCTGTTGGCCGGCCGCAGCGCAGCGGAACTCACCAACCGTCGCTGGAGCCTGGCTCCCGGCACACCCACCCAGCTGCTGCTGTTGCCCATTCCCGTGGCCGGTCTCGATCCCCTGCTGAACGGCCGCAACCTGCAACTGCGCTTCCACAGCTCCGGCCCAGTGGCCATGGCCACCCTGGCCGCTCACGGTGAAGACGGAAAGGCTCCAAGCGAGCAGCACTGGCTGCAGCTTCTCATGGACCAACGCATGAGCAGCAAGGAGCATCAACCCACCCCCCGGGGCAGCAAGGGCAAGATCATTTATTCGCGGGTAAGCGGTGTTCAGATCGGCAGCAGCTGGCGGGCGCGCGTCACCGACCCGGGCAGCCCGGTGCTGGCCGCACCCTCGGCCCCCATCTCCTGGCCGATCAGCAGCCTGGAGCGCGGCACCCTGTCCACCAACCAGGTGCAAACCGCGGAACTCAAAAGCTTTTATCCCGGCACCGCCTGGGCGGCCCACGGCAACTACGGGGTGGAATACGACCTCACCCTGCCGCTGAAAAACACTGGCTCAGCCGCGGTGACTCTGCAGCTGTCGCTGGATTCGCCCCTCAAGGGCAACAGCACCACCTCCCTGCTGCGCTTCCGCGATGACCTCAACGGCCCGGTGATGTTCCGCGGGCCTGTGCAGACAACGGGTCTGGAGGATCCAGAGGGTGTTTCCAAGGGACGCCAGGCCCAGCACCTGGTGCTGCGCCAGGGGCAGCAGGGGCCTTCCCTGGGACAGCTGATGCTCAAGCCAGGGGAAGCCAAGCAGGTGCGCGTTCGCCTGGTCTATCCCGCTGATGCAACGCCACCGCAGGTCATCACCGTGCAGCCTGTGAAACAATCCTGAGCACGCCAAGAGAATTGCTCGTGACTGCACCCCGGAAGCGCAGGGTTTTCCCCTTCACTGCGGTGATCGGTCAAGAGGAGATGAAGCTGGCCCTGCTTCTCAACGTGATCGATCCGCGCATCGGCGGCGTGATGATCATGGGAGACCGTGGCACCGGCAAATCCACCACGATCCGTGCCTTAGCTGATCTGCTGCCGGACATCGACGTTGTCGCCGGCGATCCCTACAACAGCTCGGCCAGCGATCCCGACCTGCAGAGCAGTGAGGTGCGCGAGCGGATGCAACAGGGGGAAACCCTGAGCACCGAACCGCGGCAGGTGCCGATGGTGGACCTGCCCCTCGGTGCAACGGAAGACCGCCTCTGCGGCACCATCGACATCGAGAAAGCCCTGAGCGAAGGCGTGCGCGCCTTTGAGCCCGGTCTGCTGGCCAAGGCCAACCGCGGCCTGCTCTACGTGGATGAGGTGAACCTGCTCGACGACCACCTCGTCGACGTGCTTCTTGATTCAGCAGCCTCCGGTTGGAACACCGTGGAACGGGAAGGCGTCTCCGTGCGCCACCCCGCCCGTTTCGTGTTGATTGGCTCCGGCAACCCCGAGGAAGGCGAACTCCGCCCCCAGCTGCTCGACCGTTTCGGCATGAGCGTGGAAGTGCGCACCGTGCGCGATCCGGAGCTGCGGGTGCAGGTGGTGGACCAGCGCACCTCCTTCGACAGCGACCCCGATGGCTTCAGCACCGCCGTGGAGGGCAATCAAAACGCCCTGCAACAGCGGGTGGTGGAGGCCCAGCAACGCCTCGACCAGGTGACCATTGATGAGGACCTGCGCCTGCGCATCTCCGCCGTCTGCGGCGAGCTGGATGTGGATGGTCTGCGTGGTGACATCGTTACCAACCGTGCCGCCCGGGCCCTGGCCGCCTTCGAGGGACGCACGGAAGTGAGCGAGGAAGACGTGGCCCGCGTGGCCTCCTGCTGCCTCCGTCACCGGCTGCGCAAGGACCCCCTGGAGCAGGTGGATTCCGGCGACCGGGTGGTGAAGGTGTTCTGCAAGGTGTTTGAGCGCAGCGAGAGCAGCGACCGCGCTGATTTCGAACTGGCCCTCGCCGCCTGATCCCCCCACAATCAGCCCATGCGGATCCTCGGCATCGACCCGGGCCTCGCCCGGGTGGGCTACGGGGTGATCGACATCCAGGACGGATGCCAGCGCATGCTTGATTGCGGCATCATCCAGACAAATTCCGATCGCTCCGATGGTGATCGCATGGTGGAGATCGCTGGCGACCTGCGCCAGCTGATCAGGATCTGGCGGCCGGAACTGGCGGCCGTGGAGAAGTTTTTCTTCTACCGATCCAGCAACACCATCAATGTTGTTCAGGCGCGCGGCGTGGTGGTGATGACCCTGGCCCGCTTCAAGATCCCGATGGTGGAATTCCCTCCCATGCAGATCAAGCTCGCCGTGGCGGGGTTCGGCCATGCCGAGAAGGATGAAGTGCTGGAGGCGGTGATGCGGGAGTTGAGCCTGGAGGAACCGCCCCGACCGGATGATGCGGCCGATGCCCTGGCGGTGGCGCTGACGGCCTGGTTGCAGCGATGAGCAGCAAGCCAACCCTGCGCCGTCACTTCAAAGCCCAGCGTCATCTGGGAGAAACAGCCACGCGATCCATCCAGGAGGCCGTGGCGGCGCTGATCGGCCAGTCCAACTGCGGCAGCCGCTATGTGGGGATCTACTGGCCCCTGCCAGGGGAAGCAGATGTGCGGCCGCTGCGGGATGGTCGCCATCCGCCCTTGGCCTTGCCGGTGGCCGATGGCTGCGGCGGACTCATCTACCGGAGCTGGGGTGAGGACCCGCTTCAGCCTGATGGCTGCGGCATTCCCGCTCCTGCCGCAGGAGACGCTCTGAAACCCGATCAGCTGGCGCTGCTGCTGGTGCCGGCGCTGGCGGTGGACGGCGCGGGAATCCGCCTTGGCTACGGCGGTGGGTATTACGACCGGCTCAGAGCTGATCCCGCCTGGGCTGCCGTTCCGGCCTGGGTTGTGCTGCCATCAACCTGCCTTGCGGCCGAGGCATTGCCCCGCGAGCCCTGGGATGTTCCCTTCACCGGCTGGATCACGGAACAGGGTGCTGGTCGGCCCGCCTGAGGGGCCGCATCATGGGCACCATTGATCGCCCTTCCATGCTGCGTCTGCTGGCTCCACTGCTTCTGCTCGGCTCGGTACTGCACGGCGCGGTGCTGGCCCCTGCGAAGGCCCATCAGATCGAAAGTGCTCTGCAGTATCTCGATGGCGATCTGCAATTGAGCAGCAGCTTTTCCAACGGTGAGCCCACCCAAGGGGCCGTTGTTCGCTTGCTCAATGCCGATGGCACGCCAGGGCAGGAACTGGGCCGCACCGATGTCGAGGGACGCCTGAGCCTCGATCTCAGCAGCGTGGGCAATGGCACCGTTGATCTCCAGGTGGACGGTGGTCCAGGCCACCGCGACTACCTCGAACTTCCCGTTCAAGACGGCGAAGTGGATCTGAACGAGGTGGTTATGTTCCCCTTCAGCCTGGTGATGGTGGGGCTGCTGGTTAGCGTGCGACGTCGAAACGACTGAGCCCCGCATGGCCACCAGCACCGGCAGTGACGCCCTCGACCGGATGGTGGAGCGTTTGGGCGGCACCGCCGATCCAAAACGCCGCTACGAGTACGTGCTCTGGTTGGCCAAGAAGCTCGCTCCCATGCCGGCCGAGGCGCAGACCGACGACATCAAGGTGAAGGGATGTGTGTCGCAGGTTTTTGTGCGGGGTGCCCTCAATCAGGGAGTGATGCGCTGGCAGGGAGACTCCGATGCGCTGATCACCAAGGGACTGCTGGCGTTGTTGATCCAGGGGCTGGATGGATTGACGCCAGCCCAGGTGCAGGCGGTGGACCCGGCCTTCATTGCGGCAACGGGCCTGCAGGCCAGCCTGACGCCCTCCCGCGCCAATGGCTTCCTCAACATCCTCCTGGCCATGCAGGAGCAGGCCCGTCAACTGGAAAGCTGACCCGAGCGCTGTTCAGGACAGCGACAGAAGCCGAATCACGTCACTACATAGAGTCGCTCGCAAACGTTCCAACACGGATCACAGGGGATGGCAGCAAAGGTCGGCGTGGGTCTGCTGGGACTGGGCACGGTTGGCGGCGGAGTCGCTTCGATCCTCCAGAACCCCAGCGAACGTCACCCTCTGGTGGGTGAACTGGAGCTGATCCGTGTTGCCGTCCGCGATCTGAACCGTCCCCGGCCCGTCGCCCTGGATGAAAGCCTGCTTACCACCGACCCATCGGCGGTGATTCAGGACCCAGCCGTGGACGTGGTGGTGGAGGTGATCGGTGGCCTGGAGCCGGCCCGCAGCCTGATTCTCCAGGCGATTGCAGCCGGCAAATCCGTGGTGACCGCCAACAAGGCCGTGATCGCACGCCACGGTCAGGAAATTGCTGAAGCCGCGGCCGCTGCCGGGGTGTACGTGCTGATCGAGGCCGCCGTTGGTGGCGGCATTCCCATCATTGAGCCGCTGAAGCAGTCCCTAGGGGGCAACCGCATCAACCGCGTCAGCGGCATCATCAACGGCACCACCAACTACATCCTCACCCGCATGGCTGAGGAGGGGGCCGCCTATGACGCGGTGCTCAAGGATGCCCAGGAGCTGGGCTACGCCGAAGCCGATCCGGCAGCGGATGTGGACGGACTTGACGCGGCCGACAAGATCGCAATCCTGGCCACCCTGGCCTTCGGCGGCAGCGTGGATCGGGCTGCTGTTCCCACAGACGGCATCAGTGGCCTGCAGGGCGTGGATGTGGATTACGCCAATCAACTGGGCTATGGCGTGAAGCTGCTGGCCGTGGCCGAGCGCATGGCCGAAAGCGGCGATCCCCTGCCCCTCTCCCTGCGGGTGCAGCCCACGCTGGTGCCCAAGGACCACCCACTGGCGGGCGTGAACGGGGTCAACAACGCCATTCTTGTGGAAGGTGACCCTATCGGCCGGGTGATGTTCTACGGCCCTGGAGCAGGAGCCGGCCCGACCGCCTCTGCGGTGGTGGCCGACATCCTCAACATCGCTGGCATCCGCCAGGCCAGTGAAGGACCTGGGAAGGTGGATCCTTTGCTGGCCGCCAGCAGCTGGCGGCCCTGCTCTCTCGTCGACTCAGGCGACATTCGCCAACGCCACTATGTGCGTTTCAAGACAAAAGACGCCCCTGGCGTGATCGGCAACGTGGGCGGCTGCTTCGGCCAACGCAACGTGTCGATCCAATCGATCGTGCAGTTCAACGCCAGCGACGCCGGCGCCGAGATCGTTGTGATCACTCACGAAGTGAGCCAACGCCAGATGAATGAAGCGCTCGACGCCATTCAGGCATTGCCGGAGGTGTCTGGCCTGGCTGCTCATCTGGGTTGCCTCTAGGTAGAGCTCCGGCCCTGGCGGATGCCCCCGGGCGTGCGTCAGAGTGTCAAGAACTTTCACGGCACAGGCCTGAATCCTCAGATCTGTGCCCAGACGGTTCATGCAGAACCTCACCTGTTCGAGTCCCGGTCAAGGCTGCCCCCTAGAGGAGGGGGTGAATCCGATGACGGTGCACCAGGGTGATTGCGTCAATCTCGACAGTGATGACGACACCTATCAAGTGATCGGTGTGGATGGCGACCACGACCGCTGCTGGGTGCGCCGCTGGCCCCTGCAGAGCAACGAGGGCTCACCGGTGTTCGAAATCTCGTTGGAAAGGATTCGCCAGGTCGGATAAGTCCCTGTTGAATGGGCCGACCCGTGTTGGTTGAGGCCCGTTGAAGCGCATCGATCGCCCCACGAGATGGACGTGCGGTGGCGCGCTGATGGCCTTGGCCCTGGCCATCACCCAGATGGGGTGTCAGGCCCCACCCCCCACCAGCCGCATCACGGTGGCCTCAGCGGGCCGAATCAGTTCCCTGGATCCAGCCCAGGCCAGCACCCTCGGCGCCACGCAGCTGATCAGCGCCCTGGGGGATCCCCTTTATCGCCTCAGGCGGGATGGCTCACTAGAACCCCGCCTGGCGGCATCGCCCCCCGTTCTGAGTGATGGCGGTCGCACCGTCACGGTTCCCCTGCGCACCGATGTGCGTTTTCACGATGGAACGCCGTTCAATGCCGCAGCCATGGCCTTCAGCCTGCGGCGTTTCCTCGAGATCGGAACCCTCAGCTACGTGGTGGGCGACCGGATTGCGGCGGTTGAGGAAGCCGACAGCCACACCCTGCGGCTGCGCCTCAGTCGCCCCTCCACATCCCTGCAGGGCCTGCTGACCTCGATCAACCTCACCCCGATCTCACCAACGGCCTACAGCAAACACCAGGATCGATTTCTGCACGACCGCTTTGTGGGGACAGGCCCCTACAAACTCACTCGCTTCAGCGAACATCAGCAACGATTGGAGCCCTTTGCGGCGTATTGGGGGGAAGCACCACGCAACAACGGCCTGGATCTGATCTCACTGAGCAACTCCACGGCGCTCTATGGGGCGTTGCGCAGTGGCGAGGTGGATCTGCTGCTCTCCGCCTCGATCGACGAAGACCAGCGCCACACCCTGCATGAACGGGCCAGCGCGGGGGAGCTGCATGAGTCGGTGGGTCCAGCGATGGAGATCGGCTACATCACCCTGTTGAGCAACCAGAAACCGTTCCAGGACCCCAACCTCAGGCGGGCCCTCGCCGTCAGTCTCGATCGAACGGAGATCAGTGAACGGGTGAGCTACGGGCTGCGCCGTCCATTGAAGGCACTGGTGCCTCCCAGCCTGGCCGGCGGCGCCATGGCCCCATGGCCCGAACACAACCCCGATCAGGCCCGCAAGCTGCTCCAGGCAGCGGGCTACTGCAACGGCAGCCCCTTGCACTTTCCGCTCACCTTCCGCTCCAACGTGCCCGCCGACAAATTGCTAGCCCTCACCTGGCAGGCCCAGGTGCAACGGGACCTCTCCGATTGCCTGGTGTTGGATCTGGATGGCGTCGAGTCGACCACCATCTACCGCCAGCTGGGGGAGGGTGCCTTCAAAGCCGTGATGCTGGATTGGCGCGGAAGCTACCCCGATCCAGAGGCCTATCTGACGCCACTGTTGAGCTGCACGTCAGTGGAGGGTGACATCTGCATGACTGGAGAAGCAGCGATCAGCGGCAGCTTCTGGAGCGCTCCCGGATTGCAGACCGCCCTGCTGGAATCCGACACGCTGACGGGGGATGCCCGCCGCGCCGCCCTGGACCGTGTGGATCATCTTTCCGCCAACGGTGCCGCCTACATCCCCGTCTGGCTGGATTCCCCTCGAGCCTGGGCCCAGCTGAACCTCAGCCCTCCACAATTTGACGGCAGCGGCCAGTTGATGCTCGCTGAACTGAAGCGACGTTCAGACAAGTCGACACGGAACTGATGGGACGCGCCCGAGACCTCTCCCGCTACAGCGCCACCCGCCTCGCCCTGGCGCCATTGATGTTGTGGCTGATCGCCAGCCTGGTGTTCCTGTTGCTGCGCGTCGCCCCAGGGGATCCCGTGGATGCGGTGCTCGGCAGCCGGGCTCCCGCTGCCGCCAAAGCCGCCATGCGGGCTCGGCTGGGCCTGGATCAATCGTTGCTGGATCAGTACCTCAGCTATCTCAACGGATTGATCCATGGCGACCTAGGGCAAGCCCTGATCAACCAGGAGCCGGTTCGAACCATCATCGGCAAAACCCTGCCCGCCAGCCTGGAACTGAGCGTCATCGCCCTGGCTGTCGCTGCTGTGGTGGGGCTGAGCATTGGATTCAGCGGAATCGCCCGGCCCGAGGGAAAGATTGACCTGGGAGGTCGCCTCTATGGATTGGGCACCTATGCCCTGCCGCCCTTCTGGGTGGCCATGCTGGTGCAGCTGGTGTTCGCCGTCAGCCTGAGCTGGTTGCCGGTGGGTGGACGCTTCCCCCCCAGCATTCTCCCCCCCGAGGGCAGCGGATTTTTCCTGCTGGACAGCGCTCTGCAGAACAACTGGGCCGCCTTCCGAGGCACTGTGCGTCACCTGATCCTGCCCGCAGGAACCCTGGCCCTGCTGCTCAGCGGCACCTTCACAACCGCTCTGCGCCTGAACCTGCGACGCACCCTGCGCGGCGACCACGTGGAAGCGGCCCGCAGCCGCGGCCTGAGTGAGCGTCAGGTGATCCTTCGCCACGGACTGCCCAATGCCTTGCTGCCGGTGCTCACCATCGCTGGCATCACCGTGGCCTCGTTGATTGGTGGGGCCTTACTGATTGAAGTGACCTTTTCCTGGCCAGGCATTGCCCTGCGCCTTCAGGAAGCCATCAACCAGAGGGACTACCCCGTCGTTCAGGGGATCGTGGTGGTGATCGCAGCCTTGGTGGTGCTTGTGAGTGTTGCCGTTGACCTGCTGGTGGCCGCCCTCGATCCTCGGGTGCGTTACTGATCCAGCAGCTGCAGGGCCGAGGGTCGGTCCAAGCGATGCCAGCGCGTTTTGGAGCTGGCTTCCATCAGGTGAACGGCATCGTTGCGGGGTGAACCTGAGCTCAGGGAATCGAGGAAACGGATGACTTCATGGGCAATCACCCGTTGAACGCTGAGGGGATTGACGCCCACCAACTCTTCGCCGAGCCGGAAGAGGTCATCCCCCTCGGATGCCTTGCCCTGGCCGTCCACACGAATTGGCGAAAAGTGACTGGCCCCCTCCACCACCACCACCCGGCTAGCGGGATGCTCAGCCAATCCAGCCGAAAGAGGCAGCTGCTCATCCAAGGGAGGAGTGATCAGATCAAGCGTCCCACCCACCATCAACAGCGGAATCGGCAACGCCTGGCTGGAGCGGTGCGGCCAGATCAACCCGCCAAAGCTGTTGAGCCCCACCACCGCCCGGGGCAGCGAAGCCATCGCGTTGCCCTCGAGCACGCGGCCTGCCGCAAGCTCGCACTGCAGCAATTCCGAGAGGTTGGTGAGGGGCAGGCCCGCCAGATCCGCTTCACAGCGCTGCTCCATCCCGGGCACTGGCTGCGCCCCACTGGCCAGGAGAGCCGTCAAGGCACCCAGGGAATGCCCCATCAGCACCACGTCGGTCCCGGGGATGTTCAAATCGCCCCGTTGTTGCGCGTCCACCACCGCCACAAGATCAGCCAATCGATCACGCAGTGCTGCGGCGCCGTCAAACGACTGACGCCCCTCAAGCAACGCCTGGACAGCGGCAGCATCGCTGCCGGGATGCTCAAGCACCACCACGGGCCAGCCCGCTTGCATCAGCGAACGCGCCAGCCAGTTGAAATGGTCGGGGTCCCCGCCCAGCCCAGGCATCATCAAGACCCAGAGTCCGTCCTTGGATGACGACTGGGGGATCCAGCGTTCCACCCGCAGGCGACGCGAACGATGGTCCACTGCAAGCGTTGACTGACGGGGCGCATCGGCCAAGGCAGAACCCTCGGTTCCCTTGAGGAGCTGCAGGCGGGCCTCTTTCTGAGCCAAGGTCCGCATCAAGGTCTGATGTCGCTTCAATTCCAGCCGCCAGCGGTTGGCGGCAGCCACCAGCGCATCCAGATCAAGACGCAGCTGCTGGGTGGGCAACGCTTCCAACACATCCAGCGTCGAAACGGTTGTCTGCCGTTCGAGCAACTGCTCCAGCGTGGAGAGCACCAGCGAACGATTGATGCGCTTGCCGTCCTCCACCCGAATCAATTCCCCCAACGCATCCAAAAGCGGACCCGCTCCCCAGCTGCTCAGCAACTGCCGCCCAAGGCTGCGACGGGAGAGCACAGGAGCCTTGAGCAGACGGATCAGCCCCTGTCGGCTTTCCGGCGCGAGAAGGCCCATCCAGGTTGAGAGCTCCGATCGCGAGAGCTGTGCTGGATCAGCCGTCGGCGAGCGCACGAAGGCGCCGAGTTCCTCCACCGAAACCGGAAGAACCAGGCCATCGATCTCGACCTCCACACGTTCTGTGGAGCCAACAGGCCACGATCCGCCCGTGCTGAGCAGCAGACTGCCCATCAAGCCCATCGCGATGCATCGTCCTGTTAAGCGTCCGCGCAGCAACGCCTGACCCTCTGCGGTGGTGGAACCAGTTTCCATCACCGCTGAGAAATGTCACCCGACTGAGGTTTCTGGCGTCCATCGGAGCCGGCGGGGTGATCTTCATGACGCCGCTGATCTTTCATGCGATTGACTTCTCGGCGCGTGAAGTGGGCAGCGGCTTAGCCGTCTCCGCCCTGATCGGCACGGTGGTGCGTCTGCTGAGCGGTGCACTGCTCGATCGGGGCGTCCGCTGCTCCTGGCCTGTCAGGGGCACAACCCTGTTGGCCATTGCGGCCGATTTGATCCTGCTGCAGGCCGACAACTACAACAGCTACCTGTTCGGACAACTGCTGCTGGGCTGTGCGGCAGGTCTGTACTGGCCTGCCATCGAATTGGCCGTTCCCTTGAGTTGCGGCGACCTTCCTTCAGGCCGGGGCTATGCCCTGGTGCGCAGTGCCGATGCTCTCGGTATTGGCATTGGCACGCTGATCGGAACCGCAGCCGCCACGCTGGGAATGCTGCGAACGGTGTACAGCGTTGAAGCGCTCTGCATGGCCGCCGTTCTGGTGCTGATCAGCCTTGTTCCACTCCAGGACGGCCCTCCATACCGCAACCTCAGCAGAAATATCCCCGATCCGGATGGTCCACGGTCAACGGCCCGGCTGCCTTGGTTGCTGCCCCTGCTGCCGGTGCTGCTGATAAGTGTGGTGGCTACCGGGATACTGGCCCTCCAACAGAGTGCGCTTCCCTTGGATCTGGTGCGCGGCGGGCTGTTGCGACCGGCACTGAGCGAAAGCCACAGCAGCGCATTGATCTCCCTTCAGCTGACCTTGCTGGTGAGCCTGCAGTGGCCGGTGGGCCGTTGGCTGGCGGAGCGCAGCGTTGCCTTCGGGCTTGGCCTGAGCCTGGCGGGATTCAGTCTGGGCTGCGCTTTGATTGCCCTGTCATCCCTGTTCGAGAACGGAACGATCCTGGTGCTGGCAGCTTTGCTGCCGATGGCCTTCGCCCAGGCCGCTTTCTTACCCACGGCCACAGAAGCCGTCATTGAAGAAACACCACCGGAACACCGTGGTTTGGCGATGGCGCTGTTTTCCCAGTGCTTCGCCATCAGCGCCATCGTGGCGCCCCTCGCCGGAGGAGCCCTGCTGGACCTTCAGAACAATGGCCTGCTGCTCTGGCTGTTGATGGGTGGGGGGTGCCTGGTTGTGCTCCCGACCCTACGCAGCCTCAAGCCGCGTTACGGCATCGATGGCACGATTGCTCAAACAAGCCGTTCAACGCACAATTCACAAACCAACAACACATTGGCAGCCAATTCCAGATAAGCCTTGAATCAAAGTCGCAAGCCAACAGCAAAAAAAGACTTCGAGAATTAAAAGACTACAGCAGCAACACAACATTAAAGGCCGGCTAAATACTTTTGACCATTTTCACGAACCGAAACAGCGACAACCTCTACCACCGCCATGCATCAGCCCAAAAACAAAGAAAACATCAGAATGGTCTCACCGAGCAAACAAAATGGACAGAAATACATGAATTCGACAAATCAATCCAGACTCGGCCTCCAACTCCCGATTGTCCCTTTGAAAGCACCCTTAACTTGCCCAAAGAGCATTGACTCAAGTAGGGTCTAAATCTGATTGGCCATGGATCAGATGAAAGTAATGATCGGAAAAGATCTCGTGATTGTTGCCGGCCCTTCAGCATCCGGAAAGTCACACTTGATTCGACAGCTAACGACCAAAAGAAAGAATAAATTCAGAGACAAGGTTTACTGTCAGCTCGGCATCAATCCCCAGGAGCCAAGGTCGCACATCAGCATTGGAGCTTTAACCAAACTTGATAGCAAGCCTGGGCATTCACGCAAATTAATCAAGGAACTGATTTTCATCCATTTCGACATAACCAGCCGCCACCAGAGCGACAAACAACATTTGCTCAAATCAATCGCACATAGCTGCAGAAGCATCAAAGTCGTCACCCTAAAAACACCCTTTGACGTCTGGCATCAACGCATGCGACAACGCATTGACGTTAACCCAACAAAAAACCCATCGAACATTGCGGATGACATCTACAGACTATCGCGATTTTCCCGCTATTTCGCGAGGTGGCGCTACGAATCAGTCTATAAGAAATGGGAGAAACTGATTCAAAATATTGACCTTGATGCTCAGCTCATCGTGAAAAATGAAGAGATGCCTTTCAAGCCCAGAAAAAAGAAATCTATCGATTAAATCAAGATCACATCAAACGTTGAACAAAAATTCCATCACGTCTCCCTCATCGACCACATACTCTTTCCCTTCACTGCGCAGCCAACCCTTGTTGCGGGCTTCCGACAGTGAGCCGGCTTCCAGCAGCTTCTCCCAACCGATGGTCTGAGCGCGGATGAAGCCCCGTTCGAAATCGGTGTGGATCACACCGGCAGCCTGCGGAGCGGTCATCCCGGCCTTGAACGTCCAGGCCCTTGTCTCCTTTTCACCGGTGGTGAAGTAGGTGCGCATCCCCAGCAATCGATAGGTGGCCCGAATCAGGCTCTGCAAACCCCCTTCCTTCACTCCGAGACCTTCCAAATAGTCCGCGGTTTCCTCATCTCCGAGCTCCACCAGCTCCGCTTCCACCTGGGCAGAAATCCGCACCGTTTCGGCACCTTCCTTGGCAGCGAGTTCAACCACCTCGGTGCAGAAGGCATTGCCCTCGGCCAGGTCGTCCTCACTCACATTGGTGGCGTAGATGATCGGCTTGGCGGTCAAGAGCCCCAAGGGCTTGATCATCACCGCTTCTTCATCGTTCAGATCGACGCTGCGAGCCGCACCACCATTCTCGAGCACCGCCTGAATCCGTTCAAGGGCAGCGTCTTCCACCTGTGCCTCCTTGCTGGTACGCATTTGCTTTTTCAGACGCTCCCGGCGCTTCTCGATCTGTGCCAGGTCCGCAAGACCCAGCTCCAGATTGATCACCTCTGCATCCCTTGACGGACCCACGGATCCTGAAACGTGGATGACGTCATCGTCCTCGAAGCAGCGGATTACGTGAACGATTGCGTCCACCTCGCGGATGTTGGCGAGAAACTTGTTGCCCAGGCCTTCGCCCTGGCTGGCGCCTTTCACTAGACCAGCAATGTCCACAAACCCCATTCGGGTCGGAATGGTGTCCTTGCTTTTGCTCAGTTCTGTGAGCCGGTCCAGTCGCTCATCAGGCACCGCCACGGTGCCGACGTTGGGCTCGATCGTGCAGAACGGGAAATTGGCAGCCTGCGCCTGCGCGTTGGCAACCAACGCATTGAACAAGGTGGACTTGCCCACGTTGGGCAATCCGACAATTCCAGCTTTGAGCATCGGCGGAATCTACCGGCCAGCGGCGAGACTGTCGTGAAGTTTTGTGGGCCCATGCTGCAGTCCTTGCGCTCCCCTGCGTCCCCATCGCCTGAAGCAGAGCTGGCCTCAGTGGCGAAGGCACAATCCAAACGACCCAAAGCCGCGATGGTCGGATTGCTGGTGTTGGTCCTGTGCGGTGGTGGGCTACTGCTGCGTTTCGGACCCTGGAGCAACCGCCAACGGGATCTGACACCCTTCACCACCACTGCAGAACGTGGCGTTCTCTCTGGGGTGATCACCGCCAGCGGCGAACTGCAGGCCCAGCAGAAGGTGAACGTGAGTCCGCGCAAGCAAGGTCTGCTGGCTGAGCTGAAGGTGGATGAAGGAGATGTGGTGGAGAACGGACAGGTTCTGGCCTTGATGAATCGTGGCGATCTCGATGATCGGCTGCAGGAGAAGCGGGCTCTGCTGCGCCAGGCCGAAGCCAATTATCAGAACAAGCGGGAGGATTTCGAACGACGCAGCCAGCTGTATGCCAGCGGCGCGCTCAGCGCTGACGACTTCAGTGATGCGCGCTTCGAGATGCTGGCTGGGCAAGCGGGCCTCGTTGCAGCCCGGGAACGGGTGGAGCAACTGGAACAGGAGAGTCGAGAAAAGACGATCCGCGCCCCCTTCTCAGGAACGATCACAGCGCGCTACGCCGAACCGGGGTCGTTTGTGACCCCCACCACTGCCGCCTCGGCCACGGCCGGTGCCACAAGCTCTTCGATCGTTGAACTCTCGCAAGCCCTGGAGGTGAGGGCCCGCGTTCCGGAAAGCGACATCGGCCGCATCGCGACCGGCCAGAAGGCCGAAATCCGGGTAGATGCCTATCCCGATGAGCGCTTCCAGGCAAGGGTGAATGAAATTGCCCCCCGCGCAGCCAAAGAGAACAGCGTCACCTCCTTCGAAGTGAAGCTGAACTTCGTCAACCCGCAAAACAAATTGAAGATCGGCATGACTGCCGACATCAATTTCCTAACCGGGCGTAGTGACCCCAAAATCCTTGTGCCCACGGTGGCGATCACCCTGGAGGACGGCCAACAGGGTGTGTTGCTGGTGGATGAGAACCAGCAACCACGTTTCCAGCCGGTGGAACTGGGCAACAGCAGCGGCGACCAGACTGCGATCCTGAACGGTCTCGAATCAGGAACTCGCGTGTTCATCGATCTGCCCCCCTGGGCAGACCCGCGCGATTGATCCAACCACGTTTTCAACACCGTTATGCCTGAGGCCACCGCCAAGCCACTTCTGCTGCTTGTGGATGGCCATTCCCTGGCATTCCGCAGCTTTTACGCCTTCAGCAAGGGTGGAGAAGGGGGTCTGGCCACCAAAGACGGCCGGCCCACCAGCGTGACCTACGGCTTTCTCAAAGCCCTGCTGGACAACAGCAAAACCCTGCAGCCAGAAGGCGTTGCCATTGCCTTCGACACAGCCGAGCCCACCTTTCGCCACAAGGCAGACGCCAACTACAAGGCCCACCGGGATGTGGCCCCTGAGGTGTTCTTTCAGGACCTTGAGCAGCTGCAGCAGATCCTCGAAACGCACCTGCAGCTCCCTCTCTGCATGGCCCCCGGCTTCGAAGCCGACGATGTGCTGGGAACCCTGGCGAACCGAGCGGCCGACTCGGGATGGGGCGTACGAATCCTTTCGGGAGACCGCGACCTTTTCCAGCTGGTGGATGACAGCCGCGACATCGCGGTGCTTTACATGGGTGGAGGCCCCTACGCCAAAAGCAGTGGCCCAACACTGATCCGCGAAGAAGGGGTGCTCGGCAAGCTCGGCGTGATACCCGACAAGGTGGTGGACCTCAAGGCCCTCACCGGTGACAGCTCCGACAACATCCCCGGCGTGCGTGGTGTTGGCCCCAAAACAGCAATCAACCTGCTGAAAGACAACAGCGATCTCGACGCGGTGTACGCCACCCTTGAGGAAGTGGAAGCCGAAGGGCCGAAAGCCAGCCGGGGCGCCATCAAAGGAGCTCTGAAAGAGAAGCTGCGCGCCGACCGCGACAACGCTTACCTCTCGCGCAAGCTGGCCGAGATTCTCGTGGATGTTCCCCTGCCCAAGGAACCCAGCCTGCCGTTGTCGTCGGTGGATGCTGATGGCCTGAGCAGCTGCCTGGAAGACCTCGAGCTCAACAGCCTGCTGCGCCAGGTGGGGGGCTTTGTGGCGGCCTTTTCCGAAGGGGGCTACGGGGCCAATGCAGAGGCCGCTGCAGCCAAGCCCCCCCACCGCTCAGCCACCACAGAACCGGCAGCTGCCGAAACCGCAACCGAACCGGTCACCAACGACGACGTGGGGGTGCCGGCCCTGAAACCGAAGCTGATCCAGACCGAAACGGCCCTGGACGCCCTGGTGCAGAGGCTGATGGCCTGCACCGACAGCAGCCTGCCTGTGGCCTTCGACACCGAGACCACCGACCTCAACCCGTTCCGCGCCGAACTGGTGGGCATCGGCATCTGCTGGGGAGAGGACCTGGACGCACTTGCCTACATCCCGCTGGGCCACAAAGGCAGCGAAGACAGCATCCCGGAGCAGCTGTCCTTGGAAACCGTGCTCACCGCCCTCGCCCCTTGGCTGGCCAGCAGCAACCACCCCAAGACCCTTCAGAACGCCAAGTACGACCGCCTGATCCTGCTGCGGCATGGCATTGCCCTCGAGGGGGTCGTGATCGACACACTGCTGGCTGATTACCTGCGGGATGCCTCGGCCAAGCATGGTCTGGAGCTCATGGCGGAGCGGGAATTCGGCTTCCAGCCCACCTCATTCACCGATCTGGTGGGCAAGAAACAAACCTTCGCCGACGTGCCGCTGGAGCCCGCCAGCCTGTATTGCGGCATGGATGTGCACGTCACCCGGCGCCTCGCCCTGCTGCTGCGCCATCAGCTGGAGACCATGGGCCCGCAGCTGCTGCCGCTGCTGGAGCAGGTGGAGCAGCCACTGGAACCAGTGCTGGCCCGGATGGAATCCACCGGCATCCGCATTGATGTGCCCTATCTCCAGGGCCTTTCCGAAGAAATGGGCTCCACCCTTCAACAGCTGGAGTCCGACGCCAAAGCGGCCGCAGGAGTGGACTTCAACCTGGCCTCACCCAAGCAACTCGGAGAGCTCCTGTTCGACACCCTCGGCCTGGATCGCAAGAAATCCCGGCGCACCAAAACTGGCTTCAGCACCGACGCCACCGTGCTGGAGAAACTCGGCAACGACCACCCGGTGGTGCCTCTGGTGCTGGACCACCGGGTGCTCAGCAAGCTCAAGAGCACGTACATCGACGCCTTGCCGCAGCTGGTGGAGGCGGAAACCGGGCGAGTCCACACCGATTTCAACCAGGCGGTTACGGCAACGGGTCGGCTGAGCAGCAGCAACCCCAACCTGCAGAACATTCCGGTGCGCACCGAATACAGCCGTCGGATCCGCAAGGCCTTCCTGCCTCAGGAAGGCTGGACCCTGCTCAGCGCTGATTACTCACAGATCGAGCTGCGCATCCTCACCCACCTCTCGGGCGAAAAGGTGCTGCAGGAGGCCTACCGCGGCGGCGATGACGTGCACGCGCTGACCGCCAGGCTGCTGCTGGACAAGGACGAGGTCAGTCCGGACGAGCGTCGGCTGGGCAAAACGATCAACTTCGGTGTGATCTATGGCATGGGAGCCCAGCGCTTCGCCCGGGAAACCGGCGTAAGCCAAAGCGAAGCCAAGGAGTTCCTGGTCAAGTACAAGCAGCGCTACCCGAAGGTGTTCGCCTTTCTCGAGCTGCAGGAGCGGCTCGCCCTCAGCCGCGGTTACGTGGAAACGATTCTCGGCCGCCGGCGGCCGTTCCACTTCGATCGCAACGGCCTGGGGCGGCTGCTGGGCAAGGACCCCTTGGAGATCGACCTGGATGTGGCCCGCCGCGGTGGCATGGAGGCGCAGCAACTGCGGGCAGCTGCCAATGCCCCGATTCAGGGGTCGAGTGCCGACATCATCAAAGTGGCGATGGTGCAGCTGCAAGACGCCCTGCTGCGTCAGGGCCTACCGGCCCAGCTGCTGCTGCAGGTGCACGACGAACTAGTGCTCGAAGTGGCGCCGGACGCCCTCGAGACCACCCGAGACCTGGTGGTGCGAACCATGGAACAGGCCTTTGAACTGAGTGTTCCCCTAGTGGTGGAGACCGGCGTCGGCGCGAACTGGATGGAGGCGAAATAAGCGCAGCCGAACAGGCCGTAGCCTCATCCTGAGCTCCTGATCAGCTGTGTCCTTGCGCTTCACCAACAGCCTCACCAGCCGCACCGAAGCGTTCGAGCCCCTCACCGAGGGCAAAGCCAGCATCTATTGCTGCGGCGTGACGGTCTATGACCTCTGCCACCTTGGCCATGCCCGCAGCTACATCAACTGGGATGTGCTGCGCCGTTATCTGATCTGGCGCGGGTACGACGTCACTTACATCCAGAACTACACCGACATCGACGACAAGATCCTCAACCGAGCCAATGAGGAGGGCATCACGATGCAGGCGGTGAGCGAACGCAATATCGAAGCGTTCGAGGTCGACATGGGGCGTCTGAATATTCTCCCGGCCGACCGAATGCCTCGGGCCACCGGCTGCATTGAAGGCATTCAGACACTGATTAGCGAACTGGAATCCAAAGGAGCCGCCTACAGCTCAGATGGTGATGTGTACTTCGACATTTCGAAGGCGAAGAATTACGGCAAGCTCAGCGGCCGCGACCCCGACGACCAGCAGCAGGGAGCCAGCGGTCGAACCGCTGATGGAGAGGAAAGCCGCAAGCGTCATCCCTTTGATTTTGCGCTCTGGAAGGGGGCCAAAGCCGGAGAACCCAGCTGGGAATCCCCCTGGGGACCAGGCCGCCCGGGCTGGCACATTGAATGCTCAGCGATGGTGCGCCAGGAACTGGGGCAAACCATTGACATTCACCTCGGTGGCGGAGATCTGGTGTTCCCGCACCACGAAAACGAGATTGCTCAATCGGAAACCGCAAACGGCACAACCCTGGCGAAGCTATGGATGCACAACGGCATGGTCAATGTCGGTGGCACCAAGATGTCCAAATCGCTCGGCAACTTCACAACCATCCGCGCCTTGCTGGACAGTGGAATCTCGCCGATGACCCTGCGCCTGTTTGTGCTGCAGGCCCACTACCGCAAACCGCTTGATTTCACCGCCGAGGCCCTTGAGGCCGCAGCCACAGGCTGGAAGGGGCTGAATGCAGCCCTGAGCCTTGGCGGTCGCCATGGCGAGAGCCTCGGCTGGAGCACGGCCGCACCGCTCGCAGAGGGCGCCATGAACGCCGATGGAGGTCCAGCTGACACCGCTCTGGTGGAGCTCGAACAACGCTTCATCAGCGCCATGGACGATGACCTCAACAGCTCGGGCGGACTGGCCGTTCTGTTCGATCTGGCCAAGCCCCTACGGTCCCTCGCCAACCGGCTGGAACGGGGGGAAGACGCCGCCCTGCCTGAGCTGGAGTTGAAGGGTCTGGAGGGTCGTTGGCAGCTGCTGCGACACCTGGCGGCGGTGCTGGGACTGCGCTCGGAAGCGGAAGCCGCCCCCAGCCTCGACGACGGCGCCATTGATGTGGCTATCGCTGCGCGCAAGGCGGCGAAAGCGGCGAAGGATTTCGCGGAGGCCGACCGGATCCGGGATGAGCTCGCCGCCCAAGGGGTGGAGCTGATCGACAAACCCGGCGGGGTGACGGAGTGGATTCGCGCCTGATCCCGGCAGACTGAACTCCAATGCTGTCGCTCCCCATGCTCTGGCTGAAGAAGCTGAACTTCATGGAAACCGCCAAGCTCGAGATGGAGCTGATGAAGGCCCTGGATGCCGGCGAGGATCTTGAGGCGAAGCTCGCGGCTCAGAAGCAATTGGCCGCGTCCACGGGCGATGCGGAGCAAGCCTGGAAAGCGGAGGTGTGGGACAAGATGCTGAAGAGGATCCGCAAGATGGAATCCATGCTCAATTCTTCGGATCAGCCTTAGGCACATGCCAGGAGAATCCCCTCAGCTGGGGATCAGATCAACCACGCTGATCACCAGACCAACAGCGATCACCGGCGGCGAAATCCAGCGCAGCATCACCAGCAGAAAGCGCTGCAGCCAGATCGGGCTCCCCGAATGGCTTAGCTCCTCCTGAAAACGGGCGGGGAGCACCCAACCCAGCAACAGCGCCAGGAGCAGGCCCCCCAGAATCAGCAGCAGGCCCCCAAACACGGAATCCATCCAGCCGAGAACCTCCATTGAGGTGGCCGCCGGAAGACCGGCCACAAAGATCAACGCCGTGGACACCCAGACGGCCCGGGACCGGCTCCACCCCAGGCGATCGATAAAACAGGCCACCGGTACCTCGAGCAGCGACACCGCTGATGTGATCGCTGCAATCAGGGCCAGAGCAAAAAAGAGCACCGCCACCAGCTGACCTGTGGCGCCCAGTGAACCCAGGCCTGTGGGCAGCGCGATGAAGATCGTGCCCAGGGTGGAGCCACTGATCACATCCTGGAGGCCAAAGCTCATCACCACGGGGAAGGTGACCATGCCGGCCAGCAAGCCCACAGCGGTGTCCATCCCCACCACCGCCACGGCTTCCCGCGGCAGGTGGGCGCGACGGCTCAGGTAGGCCGAGTAGGCTAGGATGCTGCCGATGCCCGTTCCAATCGAGAAGAAGGCCTGGGTGAAGGCATTTCGAATCGTGGTGGGGTCCTGCAGCTGGCTGTTGTCCCAGCGGAGCAGGAAGGTGCGATAGCCCTCCGAGGCCCCATCAAGACCAGCAGCCCAAACCGCAAGGCCAATCAGCAGCACAAACAACAGCGGCAGCCCCCAACGGGACAACCGCTCAATGCCTCCGCGCACGCCGGCCGCCACCACAGCAGCAGTCGCCACCAGGCTGAGCAGCTGGCCGATCAAAGCTGAGCGGCCGCCACTGAGGCCGGCGAAAAAGGCTTCCGCTGAAGAGATATCCGCCGGGAGCCCCTGGGTGAGGGTCTGCACCAGCGTGGCCCCGGTCCATCCCATCAACACGGCATAGAAGGCCAGGATTCCACTGGCCGCCAGCACGAACAGCCAACCCATCGGCTGCCAACGGCGACCGGCTGCCGCAACTGGCGCAAGCAGGGGGCTTTGGCCAGTGCTGCGCCCCAGCACCATTTCAGCCACCAGCACCGGCAGGCAGACCAACAGCACAATCAACACGTAGAGCAGCAGGAAGGCGCCGCCACCTCCCTGGGAGGCGCGGTAGGCAAAGCCCCAGAGATTGCCCAGACCCACGGCACTGCCTGCAGCCGCCAGGACAAACCCCAGGCCCGATCGCCACTGTTCCTTCGCCATGCGCTCTCCACAAGCTGTCCGCCAGCTTGCCAGCGTTCAACGGTCCTGGTGGGAGACTTGTCGCAACTGCCGGAACAGCATGAAAGCCATCAGCGTGCTGGGATCCACCGGTTCGATCGGCACCCAGACCCTCCAGATCGCTGAGGAGTTTCCGGAGCAGTTCCGCGTTGTAGCCCTCACGGCCGGCCGCAACCTGAAGCTTTTGGTTGAACAAGTTCAGAGGCATCGCCCTGAGGTGGTGGCCCTGGCGGATTCCGATCTCCTGCCTGAACTGCAGGAGCGGCTGAAGGATGCCGGCGTCACAGGCGCCGATGCACCCCAGTTGGTGGGAGGTGCTGACGGTCTCAACGTTGCTGCCGCCTGGGACAGCGCCGACCTGGTGGTGACGGGCATTGTTGGTTGCGCCGGTCTGTTGCCGACCCTGGCGGCGATCCGCGCTGGCAAGGACCTCGCTCTGGCGAACAAGGAAACCCTGATTGCGGCCGGCCCCGTGGTGCTGCCGGAACTGAAGAAGAGCGGCAGCCGTCTGCTGCCGGCGGATTCGGAACACTCAGCCATTTTCCAGTGCCTGCAGGGAACCCCCTGGGCTGAAAACGCACGGCTCTCCACCGGCGTACCCACACCGGGGCTGCGCCGGATTCAGCTCACAGCCTCCGGCGGCGCATTCCGCGACTGGACGGCCGCCGACCTTGAGAAGGCCACCGTGGCCGATGCCACCAGTCATCCCAACTGGAGCATGGGCCGCAAGATCACCGTGGATTCCGCCTCCTTGATGAACAAGGGGCTGGAGGTAATCGAAGCCCACTACCTGTTCGGCCTGGATTACGACCACATCGAGATCGTGATCCATCCCCAGAGCATCATCCATTCGATGATCGAACTGGCGGATTCGTCCGTGCTGGCCCAACTGGGCTGGCCCGACATGAAGCTGCCAATCCTTTACTGCCTCAGCTGGCCCTCACGCCTGGAGACGCCATGGCGGCGACTGGATCTCACGGAAGTGGGTCAGCTCAGCTTCCGGGCCCCCGATCCCGCCAAGTACCCCTGCATGGAGCTGGCCTACGCCGCTGGAAGCGCCGGCGGCACCATGCCCGCAGTAATGAATGCTGCCAACGAGGAAGCTGTGGCGCAGTTCCTCGAGGAAAAGATTCACTTCCTCGACATCCCCACAGTGATCGAGGCCGCCTGCGAGCGCCATAAACCCGATCTGATGGCCCAGCCCCAGTTGGACGACGTGCTGCGGGTGGATCAGTGGGCGCGAACCGCCGTGCGGGAACAGGTGAACCGCGGTGTGACCCGTCTGCCCATGGGAGCCATCGCCGCTTAGGCATGCAACGGGTCAGCCATCATCTCCTGCTCTGCGCAACCGCCACCAAAGCCAAATGCTGCGATTCAGCGCTTGGGGCACAAACCTGGAATGCACTGAAGAGCATTGTTCGTGAACTGGATCTCGAAAATGCAGCACGCCCCGAGGGGATTGTTCTGCGCAGCAAAGCCGATTGCCTCAGGGTGTGCGAACGAGGGCCGATTCTTCTGGTCTGGCCAGACGGAATTTGGTATTCCGATGTTTCGCCAGATCGCGTCAAAAGAATCATAGAACAACACATCATCGGCCAACAACCTGTCGATGAATGGATTCTCAAAAGAACACCCTTCGAGGCAATCAATGGCGTCCCTTCAGCAGAAATTTGACCCCAAAAAAACTCAGGAAAAGATTAGCGAAAAGCTCAAATCACTAATGAAGAACAGGATCCGAAGCAAAAAGAGTTTGAAATTCAGCCGGAATTCCCAACAACAAAATCCGAACAATTGCGATAGGGCTCTGCAGCACCATCCCCCACAGCTCGCAGGTCAAGCAATTATGATGAAATGCTTAAGCGCCAACTGATGAGCGCTTGTCTTGAGGCTTCCATTTGGCATTTGCAACAGCGAAACGACCCGCAAATCCAGCCCCTGAAGACAGCGCTGAATCAATCTCCTACCCCAGCAAAGCTGAGCTGCTCAGCGCCTTGCCAGCAGAGCTCTCCAAGCTGAGCCCAGCGAAATCGTGGGCGAGCCTGGCCATGTCTGCAAGCCTTTCGCTTCTGGCCGTCGGCCTGGGAACACTCATTCCGCTCTCGGCAGCCGCCACCCCTCTCTGGCTCCTCTACGGCGTGATCACCGGCACCATCGCGATGGGCTGCTGGGTGATCGCCCATGAATGCGGCCATCACGCCTTCCACCCCAACCGCCAGATTGAAGGCGTTGTGGGATTTGTGTTGCACAGCATTTTGCTGGTGCCGTATTACAGCTGGGCCCACAGCCACGCGGTACACCACGCCCACTGCAATCACCTGGAACAGGGAGAAACCCATGTTCCGCCGCGGGCAACATCGCCGATGGGGCGAACCACCGAACAGCTCAAGCAGAGGTTGAATCCCACCCTTTTCGGGATCATTTCCCTGTTCAATCACCTCGTGATTGGCTGGCAGCTTTATATCTTCCTGGGCGCCACCGGCGGCGAGGACTACGACTCCCCCACCTCTCACTTTTGGAATCGCAAGCATAATTTCAACGGCAAACGCCGCCTTTTCCCGCATTCATTCGGCAAGTGGATGCTGCGATCCAACCTGGGATTGCTCGCCATGGTTGCCCTGTTGATCACCGCCTCAGTGCAGTTTTCACTGCTCCGTGTGCTGTGCGTCTACGGCCTGCCCTACCTGGTGATCAACATGTGGCTGACGACCTATACCTGGTTGCAGCACACCAACAACGATATCCCTCACTTCTCCAACGAAACCTGGACTTGGTCGAAGGGAGCCTTGCAAACGGTTGATCGTCCCTACGGGCCCATCCTCAACCTGCTGCACCATGGAATCGGCTCAACCCACGTGTGCCATCACGTCAATTCGTCGATTCCGCATTACAACGCCTGGCGTGGAACTCAACTGCTCAGGCAGAGGTTTCCTGAGCTGGTGCGCTACGACTCCACACCGATCTACAAGGCGCTGTGGAGGATCTCCACACGATGCGGTGGTGCTGTATATCAGAACCCAAGCGATCGAGCCTTTTACTACTGAAAAGCGAGAAGCCTGCAGCCAGAAGGAACAGCTGCTTAGCCAGCAACAACGTCCCTGAGCCAGGCCGCCGCCAGCTGGTCGCCCCAGCAGCCGTCACGGCCATGGAAACCGTTGTGCCCTCCCCGTGGAGTGAACAACGTGCGAATCACAGCCTCCGGCGGCAGCGCCTCTGCGAGATCCATCGCGGAGGCGGCAGGAACCCAGGGATCATCCAGAGCCTGCAACAGCAAGGTGGGTGGCATCGCTTTGCAGGCGGGCACCAGATGCTGCAGGGGTGAAGCCACGCGGTAGTAGGCCTCTACATCCGCAAACCCCCAGCGGGGAGCCGTCACGGCACTATCGAACTCACGAATCGAACGGGGGGGCGTCGCCTGCAGCTTGGCTTCCTCGTCAGCGTTCACCCCAAAGGGATCCGCCAGGGTCTGACGCACCAACCGCTTGAGCAGCCAGCGTTGGTAGACCCGATTGCGCAGTCGCTCGATCGAGGCGCTGCAGGCGGCCAGATCCAAGGGACTGCTGGCACAGAAGAGGCCATCAAGCACGCCGGGGGACGCCAGAGCGGCATTGAGCAGCATCGTGCCGCCCAGGGAGATGCCGGCCCCCAGCAGTGGACAACCCGCCGCCAAGCTTCGGGCCCGAGCAATCACCGGCAGCAGATCACTGTTGCAGCGCGCTGCATAGGTGCCACCCGCGAGGTGGCGGCCCGGATCAGCACCGCGCAGGTTGAGGCGCAGCACCGCAAAACCAGCGGTCTGGAGCGCCACACCCATCCGCCTCAGGCCTTCTCGGGAACTGGATCCCCCCAGACCATGGAGCAGCAGAACCAAGCCCTTGGGGTCCCCTTCCGGCTGATCGAGCAGGGCCAGCAACGACCCGGCAGCTGCCGCTCCACTGGGCAGGGCTGGCACGGGAATTTCAATCGGAACACCTTGATCGTGGGGAAGATCCACCTCACGCAGGGTGTCGCGCAGGGTTTGCAGGTCACCACCAATCCAGGGCCAGCGCTGCTCAAACGACGGAACCCCCAGCCGCTGCAACAGCTGGGGGTTATCCACGCCACGCCCAATCACTTCTTGCCCAGGCCCAGATCCTTCAGTTCCACCAGGAGATCGCCCAGCACCTTCTTGGCATCACCAAACAGCATTGAGGTGTTGGCTAGCTCGAACAGATCGTTCTTGATGCCGGAGTAACCAGCGCTCATGCCCCGTTTCACCACGAACACCGTGCGGGCGTCCTGCACATCCAGAACGGGCATGCCGTAGAGCGGCGAATTGGGGTCGCTCTTGGCCTGGGGATTGACCACATCATTTGCCCCCAGCACCAACACCACATCGGTGGCGGGGAACTCGGGGTTGATCTGATCCATCTCCTGAAGCTGCTCATAGGGCACATCGGCCTCAGCCAGGAGCACGTTCATGTGACCCGGCATACGGCCGGCCACCGGGTGAATGGCATAGGCCACATCAATGCCAGCACTCTCCAGCACCCGAGTCACTTCCCTGAGCGTGTGTTGCGCCTGAGCCACGGCCAAGCCATAGCCCGGAACAATCACCACCCGTTCAGCTGCCTCGAGGGTGAGGGCGCATTCCTCAACACTGCAGCTGGTGATGTTGGTGTATTCACCGCCGCCACCACCTGCAGCGCTCGTGGCACCCAGGGCGCCACCGAACAGCACAGACACCAGGGAACGGTTCATGCCGTTGCACATCACCTGGGTGAGGATCAGGCCGGCAGCACCAACCATGGCGCCGGCCACGATCAGCAACTGGCTGCCCACCACGAAACCGGCAGCGGCAGCAGCCACACCGGAATAGCTGTTCAGCAGGGAGATCACCACGGGCATGTCGGCGCCGCCGATCGGCAGCGTCACCCCGATCCCCAGCAGGCCGGAGGCCGCCACCAGCAGCCAGAGGCCCGTGCTCGAATCAGCGTTGCGCAGCATTTCAACGGCACCCACCAGGGATGCCACCGCCAGCGCGATGTTCACGGCATGGCGCGCCTTGCTCTGCATCCAGGCCGGCGTGGACAGCCAACCCTGCAGCTTGGCCATGGCCACGATCGAGCCGGTGAAGGTGATCGCACCAACGAAAACGGAGACAACGATCGACACCACTGCCACGGGGCCTGCCGCATCGAGGGCCGCCGGATAAAGCGCAGCAGCCAGGGCCACCAGCAGTGACGACATGCCACCGCAGCCGTTGAAAAGGGCGACCGTCTCCGGCATCGAGGTCATCGGCACCCGCTGGGCGGTGATAGCGCCGAGCACACCACCCACCAACGTTCCGGAAATGATCCAGGTCCAGGCGGCGATGCTGATGCCGCTGGTGCCCAGGTAGTTGATCAGCAGACCCAGCACCGCAAGGCCCATGGCCACAGCGGCCAGCTGGTTGGCGCCCCTCGCGGAACGCACCTTGGAGAGACCTTTGATGCCGAGAGCCAGCAGCAGAACCGCAACCAGCTCGATCGCGTATTTGAGAAAGTCAGACATCAGCGGTTCTCCTTGCGAGCAGGCTTGCGGCTGAACATGGCCAGCATGCGATCGGTCACAAGGAAGCCCCCGATCACGTTGAACAGGGCAAAGCCCAGCGAGACGGAACCGAGCAGCAACAGCACGGTGTTGTCGCCGGCTTTGATGATGGCGGTGAGCGCTGCCAACACGGTGATGCCCGAGATGGCGTTGGCACCACTCATCAAGGGAGTGTGCAGGGTGGGGGGAACCTTGCCGATCAGCTCCAGCCCAAGCAGGCTGCCAAGCAGGAGAACCCAGAGGAATTCAACAAACATCAGTTGGCACCTGGGGTAAGAACATCGCCACGACGGATGGTGCCGTCCTGGGCGATCAGACAGCCGGCGATCAGTTCATCCTCGAGATCAATGCTGAGGACGCCGTCCTTCAAGGTGGGCTCCAGCAGAGCCACTAGGTTGCGGGCGTAAAGCGCACTGGCGTGATTGGGAACGCTGCAGGGCAGGTCATTACCACCGATCAGCTTCACGCCCTTGCGATCCACGGTCTGGCCAGGAACGGTGTCGGCACAGTTGCCGCCCTGGGCCACGGCCAGATCCACCACCACCGCGCCGGGGCGCATCCGATCGAGCATGTCTTCGCTGATCAAACGCGGAGCGCGGCGGCCAGGCACCTGGGCGGTGCAGATGGCCACGTCGGCCTCGGCCAGCTGATCCGACAGCTGCTGACGCTGGGCCGCCAGGAAGGCGTCGGAGGCCTGTTTGGCATAGCCACCAGATTCCGAGGGCTTGTCCTCCATCTCGGGGGGCTCAATGAAGCGGGCTCCAAGCGATTCCACCTGCTCCTTCACCGCAGGTCTGATATCACTGACGTACACCACAGCACCCAGACGACGCGCTGTGGCCACGGCCTGAAGGCCGGCCACACCGGCTCCAAGAATCACCACCTTGGCAGGCTGAACGGTGCCCGCTGCCGTCATCAGCATCGGGAAATAACGGTCCAGCGCGGCGGAGGCAAGCAGCACCGACTTGTATCCGGCGATGTTGGCCTGGGAGGAGAGCGCATCAGCAGACTGGGCCCGGCTGATCCGGGGCAGCAGCTCGAGCGCCATGGCAGAAAGCCCGCTGCGCTTAAGGGCGGCCGTCAGCTCTTCGTTGGCATAAGGAGAAAGCAGACCCACCACCAGCGCTCCCTGGCGCAGTCGGGCCAGGGTGGCTGCCCTCGGCGATTGGACACAGAGCAGAACATCCGCCTGACTCCACGCCGACGAATCTCCCGTCCCAATGAGATCCGCGCCCTGCTCGGCGTAGGCCTCATTGAGGTATCCGGAGGGGGTACCGGCTCCGTGTTCGACTGCGACGCTGCAGCCCAACGAAATAAATTTCTTGACCGTGTCCGGTGTTGCCGCGACGCGGTTTTCTCCCGGCGTCGACTCCACCGGTATAAGAAGTCTGGGCAAGGCGAACACAACCACCGACCCGGCCAAGGGTAGAAGGTCGCCTTCTCGAGATCGAGGAAACTTCCTGAAGAACGTACAGAACTTCTGTCGTTCTTGCTACGTAAAGTGGACCCTCTGTGCTCCCCATGGGTCTCAGCGCAATCGAGTGTCCCGACGGCCTCTGCCACAGCCACCACGGTGGCCACGCCGTTGAACGGGAAACCATGCAGTCCACCCTCCAGTTGCACGGCAAAGACTGGTGTGAACGGCTGGCGGAGCGGATTTATGAAATCTCCGTCGACACCTTTTCGCAAAGCGTGATGCCGAGCCTGCACACGGCCGGCTGGCAGCGACGCCATCTCGACTGGGAGTTCAAGCTCAACGATGGCGAGAGCGAACCCGATCGCACCCTGGTGGACGGGATGATCAACGCCACGGAAAGCTTCCTGCGCAGCAGCGAAGTGCACCGCCTGTTCATCCAGGAACTAGTGCAGGGCACCTTCGCGGAAGCCGACAACGACGACCTGCGCATTCAAGCGGTGCGCACCTTGGTGGAAACCGAGATCGTGGCGATGCTGGAGGAGCACAAGGAGGAGCTGCTCGATCGGCTCGCTCAGCAGCTGCTGGACAGCGCCAAAGGGGATTTCACAGCAGCTCGCTCCGCCTCAGAGGAGGCCTTGAAGGAGGTGGAGCACCTGGTGGTCAACCACGCCGAAGCGCTCTGAAGCAGGGGCGCTTATCCAAGGCATGCTGCCGGCTCAAACGATCGGCAGCACTTCCTGTTCGAGGCCCACGGCCCAGTTCACCTCGCCGCGGCGGTGCAGGACGCGGGCCCTAAGAATCAACGGATCGATGTCGCAGTCGAGTTGCCAGCAAAGATCGAGTTGGTCGCGCTGGTGGTCGAGGGGACTGCTGAAAAAACGACGTTGGGCCATGGCGATGGGCGGGACCCGATCCCGATGGAGCTGATGGCCGGACAGTAGAGATGCCACAGCACAAAAGAATGGTTAAAAAGACTCATCTTCCCGAGAGGTGATATCTCAGCCGTCAGCTTCAACCTCCCGGGACCGCTCAACACCAAGCTCAGCCAAGTCCCTGTCCAACCAAGGCAGTGGCAGCAACAGCTGATCCAGCTGCTGCGGCGCAGGCTCGAGCTGGAGGGCAGCAGCCGCGACCTGCTGGTGTTTGCAGGCCCAGGGGCAGGCAAAACCCTCGGGGCCATGCTGGGATTCCGCGCCATGCGCGATCAGGGCCGGCTGGACCATTTCGTGGTCTTCTGCCACCGAACCTCAATCCTCAACCAGTGGAAATCCGCCGCAGCGCGTCTTGGCTTGCAGCTGGAGGAGTGGTCCTGCCCGCCGGAGCAAAGCCAAGACGCTGATGGCTTGTTGGTGACTTATCAGGGGGCCGGTCGCCAGCTCGAGGCTCTGGGTGCACGGCTCGAGCAATGGGGCCTGAGCGCCTGCATGGCGATCGCCGATGAAGCCCATCATCTCGGCGTTGATCCTGACGAACCGGATGCCACCGCCTGGGGGCAGACCTTTCTGGAGCTGACCGGCAGCGTGCGGCTGCGACTGGGGCTCACGGGTACCCCCTTTCGTGCCGACAACCTGGCGTTCTGCGCCGCCCGGCGCATGCGGGTGCGTCTGGATGACGGCGGTTGGGTTGAGCAGATCCGACCGGATCTCTGCGTTGAACCCAGGGACTTGATCGCTGCAGGGGATGTGCGCCCCCTGGAGTTCCGTTTCCAGGACGGCTGGGTGGAACACAGCCGAGAAGGACACCCCGACCGCGACGTTTCCCCCCTCTCGGTTGAGCAACGGGAAAGCTGGCGCGCGCGCAACCTGCGTCGCGCCATCCGCCTGGCCGACAGCAGCAGCATTGGTCAGCAGGTGCTGCTGCGCGCCCAGCAGAAGCTGAACAAGTTGCGTGAGCGACAGCCGCAGGCTGCTGGTCTTGTGATCGCCCGCGACATCAGCCATGCCGAAGCCATCAGCCGGGTGTTGATTGACGACGGCAACCGGGTGGAGTTGATCCATTCCCAGAGCCCGCAAGCAACGGAGCGCTTAAACGCCTTCCAAAGCGGTGACGCCGATTGGTTGGTGAGCATCGACATGTGCGCGGAGGGCTTTGATGCGCCACGTCTGCGGGTGGTGGCCTATCTGACCACCGTGGTGACCCGGAGCCGTTTTGTGCAGGGCATCACCCGGGCTGTGCGAATGACGCCCGAACTGGCCGCCCGTGAAGCCATTCCAAGAGAAGCCTCCTACGTGTTTGCTCCGGCAGACCCGCTGCTGATGGACTACGCCAGGTCATGGTCGGTGGCCGAGCCCTACGTGCTGCGGCCTCAGGAGCATGAAGTCGAGGACGAGCAGCCGGGGGTTGGAGCCTGGCGCGGACCGAGCCTTCCCCTGGAAGCGGTGGAGGACGGAGCCGGCGCTGTAATTCGTCTAAAAATGCCCGAATTGCCCACTTTTTTGCAGCGCTGAGCACAGCATTGGCCAGAGGAAAATGCGAATTTGTGCGAATGGAAGGCCGAAAGGGACCCCCGATCCGCCAACCTGATCAACATCGAGGAGACAGCCATGGACGCCGCAATGGAACGCCGGATCGTCGTTGCAACAGGCTGGGCATCCACGCGCATCGCAGTCCTGGACATGGAAGAGCGCTATGAAGACAGTTATGCGATAACGCAAGAATTCTGCGAATGGATCACATGCATTGGCGAAAACGTAGAGATGCTTGAGGCCAATGTTTTGGCGGCTCCGCGCAACCCGAGCAAACGGCGCCCGATTCACGACCCCAGCTCCAACGACTCAGAAGTTCAAATCTGAAGTTTTTCTTAAATTCTTTTAAACCTCGTTCATTCACTTCCAAGCCATTGCTCACGTCGGCTTACAGCAGGGCTTTAGATTTAACTCATAGTCAGTTCGCTTAAGCGGTGGGTAAAGCCGGTACGGATCACATCGAAAATCTGGTCATCGTTGGGTCAGGGCCAGCCGGGTACACAGCCGCCATCTACGCCGCACGGGCCAACCTGCAACCGCTTCTAGTCACTGGGTTCCAACGCGGTGGCATTCCCGGTGGCCAGCTGATGACCACCACCCATGTGGAGAATTTTCCTGGCTTCCCGGACGGTGTGCTCGGGCCCGACCTGATGGATCTGATGAAGTCTCAGGCGGTGCGGTGGGGCACTCACCTGCTTGAAGCGGATGCCGACAGCATTGATCTGAGCTCCAAGCCTTATCGCGTTGAGGTGGAAGGACAGATCGTCCGCACCCACGCCCTGGTGATTGCCACGGGCGCCAGTGCTAATCGCCTCCAATTGCCCTCGGAGCAAACCTTCTGGAGCAAAGGCATCAGCGCCTGCGCGATCTGTGACGGCGCCACACCGCAGTTCCGCAACGAGGAACTCGCCGTGGTGGGCGGCGGCGACTCCGCCTGCGAGGAAGCCGTGTACCTCACCAAGTACGGAAGCCACGTGCATCTGGTGGTGCGCTCCGACAAACTCCGCGCCAGTGCCGCCATGGCTGATCGGGTGTTGGCCAACGACTTAATCACGGTGCACTGGAACAGCGAGATCGACGACGTGAGCGGGGACGACTGGATGCAGTCGATGACCCTGCGCAATCGCATTGAGGGCAGTTCATCCACCATCGCCGTTAAAGGGCTCTTCTATGCCATCGGCCACACCCCCAACACCGATCTGCTTCAGGGGCAAATCGATCTGAACGAGAAGGGCTACCTGACAACGCAACCGGGACGACCGGAAACGTCCATGGAAGGCGTCTTCGCAGCCGGCGATGTGGCCGATGCCGAATGGAGACAGGGCATCACCGCAGCTGGCAACGGCTGCAAGGCGGCCTTGGCAGCGGAGCGCTGGCTGAGTCACCACAACCTGGCCACCCGGGTGCAGCGTGAGCAGGTGGAGCCGGCAGTGGCGGAACGTCCTGTGAATGTGGATGTCACCACGGAAGCCACCTACGACCCCCAGGGGCTTTGGCAGAAAGGAAGCTTTGCCCTGCGCAAGCTCTATCACGACAGCGCCAAGCCTCTGCTGGTGATTTACACCTCACCCACCTGCGGCCCTTGCCACGTGCTGAAGCCCCAGCTGCAGCGGGTGATTCAAGAGCTTGGTGGATCAGCCCAGGCCGTTGTCATCGACATCGAGGCCGATCAAGAGATCGCCGAACAGGCCGGTGTGAACGGAACACCCACGGTGCAGCTGTTCCACAACAAAGCCATGGTGAAGCAGTGGCGCGGCGTGAAGCAGCGCAGTGAATTCAAAGCTGCGATTGAAGGTTGCCTTCAGGCTGCAGCCTGAGAGCAGCAGCCCTCAGCGACGGCGCGGGCCGCCGGGGCGGTTGCCGCCGGGACGACCGCCGGGAGCACCGGCATTGCGCTCGCGGTAGGTGATGCGGCCGCGGGTGAGGTCGTAGGGGCTGATCTCCACCAACACCTTGTCACCCGCGAGCAACTTAATCCGGAACTTGGTGAGCTTTCCAGCCGCTCTGCAGAGGCATTGGTGACCAGCAGGCTGCTCGAGGGTGACCAGATAGAACCCGTTGCCCTGTTCCTTCTCGATCACGCCCGAGGTTTCGATCATGCGCTGGTGGCCAGTTCTGTCTTGCTGCAGTCAGTTTAGAAGGCCACTTGCACCCCGCAGAGACAACACAGCCCTTAGGCTCCAACGCCGACACACATCCCCCAGCCGTGATTCTCCCCCCGTTGAGCCTGGATCTCGGCCTGCTGTTGATCTCCATTGGCGTGGTCAACCTGTGGAGGATGCGCGAAAACGCAAGCTGACTTGACGACGCTGCTGCTGAACAAGCCCTACGGGGTTTTGAGTCAATTCACGTCGGAGGAGGGAAGCCGCTGGCGTTGCCTGAGCGACTTTGTTGATGTGCCCCAGGTGTACGCCGCGGGGCGACTCGATGCCGACAGCGAAGGGTTGCTGATCCTCACCAGCAACGGCCGACTGCAACAGCGCCTCACCGACCCTCGCTTTGGCCACTGGCGCAGCTACTGGGCGCAGGTGGAAGGAACTCCCAACACCGAACAACTGCAACAGCTCTGCGATGGCGTTGTGGTTCAGGGGCGCCGCACCTTGCCAGCAAAAGCGCGCTGGCTTCAGGGCCAGGACCTACCGCAGTTGCCCGAACGAACACCTCAAATTCGTTTTCGAGCTGCGATTCCCACCAATTGGTTGCAACTGTCCCTCAGCGAGGGGCGCAACCGGCAGGTGCGCCGGATGACGGCGGCTGTTGGCCTGCCGACGTTGCGTCTGGTGCGTTGCTGCATCGATCTGATGGACAACGGCCCACCGCTGGACCTCACGGGCCTTCAACCCGGCAGTTGGCGTACGGTGACGGCAGCTGAACAGGAACGGCTAAACCGCCTAATCAGCAGCAGCTCGAGCGCTGGCCCTCGGAGGGGAGGGCACCGACGAGGGTGACCGCCCGGAACTCAATGCCCTCCACCACACGCCAGGGCTGCTCACTGCGATCGGCGTAGCAAACCTGCTCAAAACCAAGAGCTACGAATGCTTCCAGGAAGTCCTGCTCCTGCCAGGCGCCGCTGATGCAGCCGCTCCAGAGATCAGGGTCCTGCTGCAAACGCAGAGGCACTACCTGATCGCAAACGATGTCGCTGATGGCAACCTGACCACCGGGGGCAAGGACCCGGCGAATGTTGGCCAGGAGCCTGTCGCGCGCCGACGGGTTCACCAGGTTGAGCACACAGTTGCTCAGCACCACATCAATCGAACCGTCAGCGATCAGGGGTTCACCCGTGGCCGTGGGGGCATCCAGGGCTTCGATGGCTCCATCAACAAAACGGACGTTGTCGAAGCCCACGGCTGAAGCAACAACCGGGATCGCTTCACGCGACAAGGCCAGCATGTCGGCGTTGCGGTCCACACCGGTCACGCGGCCGGATGAACCGACAATTTGGCTGCAAATGAAGGCGTTTTTGCCGCTGCCGCTGCCTAGGTCGAGCACCCGGTCCCCCTGCTTCACCCAGCGGGTGGGATCACCGCAGCCGTAATCCCGCTCAACGACAGCATCCGGAATCACTTTGAGCAGAGCAGGGTCGAAGCCGACCGGGGTGCAAAGGCAGGCTTCCTGCTCTTGGGCCGCAGCCCCGTAGCGGGCTTCCACCGCTTGGGTTTGATCCAGCGACTGGGGCACTGGAGACGAACAACACGATTCCGCCATCAGCCGATCGCCTCCTGCAGCTCACGCACCACATTCCACTGGCCATACCAGTAGTTGGCCTCGGCCCGTCGGTCGGGGTCGGCCATACCATCAACTGCATCGGGGCCCACCGACTTCCACAGCTCATGGCCGCAGACACGGTTGAGGCCTTGTTCCGCCTCATCCGACAACAACTGCAGACGCCGCTGCAGATTTTTGAGCTGAGCGACAGCCATCAGAACAGGGTCAATTGAGGCGATAGTACAAAAGAACCAAGAGAGATCAAGGTTCAGAAGGGCAGCTTTTTCTTCGCGTCCTTGTCAAGATCGGCTTCCATCTCGCGAAGTCTCTTCAGGATCGTGTCGTAGTACTCACCGATGTAGCCCTCCATGTCCGTGGTCTCCGATGCCTCAAGGCCGAAGGCGGCATAGCTGTTCTGCATAGGGGCATCCAGGGTCTGACCGCTGCCGGTGACCTCAGCAAAGGCCAAGCGCTCCGCCACGTTGACGGCGGGTTCAAAGAAGGACGCCACCCCCTGCATCAGGTTCATCAGGACAGGCTGCACCCGAAACACACGGGCTGTCTTGCCACTGCAGCGTTCACAGAGCTGCACGAGTTCGCCGGTGTTCCAGGCCTTGGGACCAACAACGGGGTAGGTGCCACACACGGTTTCCTCCCGCTCGAGTGCCGCGACGGCAAAGCGGGCCATGTCCTGGGTGTTCATGTAGGCAATGGCCGTGGGGCTGCCACTGACCCACACCGTCTGGCTCTCCAGAACCGGAATGGCGAACTGACTTATCACCCCCTGCATGAAGGCGGCACCTTGCAGGATGGTGTAGTCGAAATCCGACGACTCCAGCAGCTTCTCGGTGCAGGCCTTGATGTCCATCAAGGGAACCTCGCGGTGCTGATGCGCACCCAGCAGCGAGAGAAAAACAAAACGCTTCACCCCTGCTCGCTCACATGCACGAAGCAGATTGAGCTTTCCGTCCCAATCCGTTTCGTAGATGCTGCGAGGATCGTTGGGGCGACTGGTGGATGCATCGATCACGGCATCCATGCCCTCAAGGGCGTAATCAAGGCTGTCGGGCTCCAACAGGTCGCCCCGGGTCAGCTCACAACCCCATTCCTGCAGAAAGGCAGCCTTGCGGGGGGTACGCACCATGCAGCGAGCCTGGTGGCCGGCGTCAAGGGCACGACGGGCGACCTGTCGTCCCAGGGTGCCGGTGCCACCCACCACAAGCACTTGCATCGGCGACTTCCTCACGAAGGCTGGAGCTTAATAGCCCCAGTAGCAAAGCGACTGCTTCAGTCGTCGCCTTGAAGCTTCAGCAGCAGAGCACCACCAGCGAGGCCGACAGGAATCAAGACCCAGAAGATCGCAGCAGTTCCAAAAATCTCAGCAGCCATGGTCTGGGCAAAGCGATCGCCTGCCAATTTAAATCCCTTCCCCCCGCAGGCTGGCGCAGATCTGTAACAGCTGCGGTAATTCCGCATCAGTTCGCACCTGGCCCGGCATGACGCCACTGGCACTGGCGCGATAACCCGCCGCCTGGAGCGCCTGCACCAATGGCCCCAGAGCTGGTGGTCCACCGCTGCCCAGCCGTCGGGCCAGCTCATCGGTGGGCCAGACCGTGGGGCGATCGCCGGGATCCGCCTGCAGGCGCTGCATCAATCGAAGGGTGGCGGGGCTGATCTGCTGACGCCCCAGCTGTTGACCCTCGGCAATCAGCTGCTGCAACAACTGTGGCTCTTGCAAGGGACCAATCCAC
This sequence comes from Synechococcus sp. CC9605, assembly GCF_000012625.1. Lineage (NCBI taxonomy): Bacteria > Bacillati > Cyanobacteriota > Cyanophyceae > Synechococcales > Synechococcaceae > Synechococcus > Synechococcus sp. CC9605. The sequence goes on from NC_007516.1 coordinate 1,806,090, forward strand.
AGCGGGCCGCTGATGCTCCAGCGCCCCTGACCAGCCGCGCAATCACAGGCGGGCCAGCCGCTGAGCTTGAGGAGGGGCTGCACCCTTTGAGCACCACAGAATTCGCAACGGGCCACCAGCCCCAGCTTCTGTTCATCGCCTGCGGGGATCTGGCGCCGCAGGCGCAGCGCGAGGCGAAAGGTGCGGCCTTCACTGAAGCTGAACAGCGGCTGCAGTCCGCGGCCCAGCATCCAGGCCTGCCGCGCCACCAGCCCGATCTGCTGCCGCAGGGCCATTTCCCAGCTGGATGGATGGGCTCGAGCGGCAGCCCCGAGGCTGCGAATGGCGCCCGGCCGGTCATGGCCGGTGGGGGAGCGACCATCCGTGGAGGCCAGAAACAACAGGCCGTCGAAGCGCAGAGCCTCAAGGGCCGGCTGAATCAGAGGCCCAGGAGCACCAAAGGCATCAAGGTCGATGAAATCGAACCAGTGGCGCTCAACAATTGAGCGGTGCAGCAGCAGGTCTGCAGCCTCAGCCGTGAACCGCATTGAGCACCCCAGCCTTTGCAGATTGGCCTGGATCAGCGGCAGCCGGTCGGGATCCCCATCGTTGATCCAGAGCTCCGTTTCAACGGCCGTGTTGGCCAGCGCCTCCAACCCCCAGCGCAGTGCCCTGATCCCGCAACCGGCCATCAGATCCAGCCAGCGCAGGGGCCGCGTGGCATGGCGGCTCTGGTGACGGGCCAGCAACACCGAAAGGTCCCGGGCCGGACGCGACTCAGGCCTGAAAAAGCCTGGGCCAAGGCTTAGCTCAGCCAAACCTTCGCGATAGTGATGATCGGTTGAGGTCAGAAGGGTGCCGCCTGCTGTTGTCCAGACTGCCGAGTGGGGGGTCCAGAGCACCTGGCAGTGGAAGGGCTGGCCCTGCCACTGGCGGGTCAGCGGCCCTGAAGCAGGCCCTGCCCTGCTGCTGTTGCACGGTTTCGGCGCCGCCAGCGGACACTGGCGCCACTGCGCGCCGCGCCTGGCTGATCAGGGATGGCGGGTCTACAGCCTGGATCTGCTGGGTTTCGGCCAATCCGCCCAGCCGGCGCGGCCGATGGACAACCGGCTCTGGGCCCTGCAGGTGTGCGCATTTCTCGATCAGGTGGTGCAAAGGCCAGCGGTGGTGATCGGCAATTCCCTGGGGGGCCTGACCGCACTCACCGCGGCGGTGCTGGCGCCGAACCGGGTGCGGGCGGTGGTCGCCGCGCCCCTGCCGGACCCTGCCCTGATTCAACCGTTGCCGAAACGGCGGGCGCCCTGTCGGCGGCGTTGGCAGCGGCGCCTGCTCGCCTTGGTGCTGCACGTGCTTCCGCTTGAACTTGTGGTGCCCTTGATCGCGCGCACGGGCTTGCTCAAAGCCGGGCTTCAGGGGGCCTACTGGAAGTCGATCCAATCCGATCCGGAGCTACTGCAGCTGATCGCCCGTCCTGCCCGGCGCCCTACAGCAGCCCGGGCCCTGCGGGGCATGAGCCTGGGCATGGGTAACCGTCCCCGAGGCGCCACCGCGCCAGCCCTGCTCGAACAACTGCGGGTGCCGATGCTGCTGATCTGGGGCCGTCAGGATCGGTTTGTGCCCCTGGCCGTCGGGAAATCCGTGGCCGCCAGCCACACAGCACTCGAGCTGAAGGTGCTGGATCGCTGCGGCCACTGCCCCCATGACGAAGCGCCTGATCGCTTCCTGGCTGTGTTGTTGCCCTGGCTGGACCGTAACTTGGGAGGACCAGACCGGCAGGGGACGACCAGCGGCGATGAAACACACCCTTTCGGTGGTGGTTGAAGACGAGTCCGGCGCACTCAGCCGGATCGCAGGACTCTTCGCCCGACGCGGCTTCAACATCGACAGCCTGGCTGTCGGCCCAGCAGAGGCCGAAGGGCAGTCGCGCCTGACCATGGTGGTGGAGGGCGATGACCAGACGCTCCAGCAGATGACCAAACAGCTGGACAAACTGGTGAATGTGCTTCAGGTCCTCGACCTGACCCAGCGCCCGGCTGTGGAGCGGGAGCTGATGCTGCTCAAAGTTTCAGCACCGGCAGCATCTCGGGGCGCCGTGATCGAACTCGTTCAGGTGTTCAGGGCCAAGGTGGTGGACGTGGCTGATGAAGCCCTGACCCTCGAAGTGGTGGGTGATCCCGGAAAGCTTGTGGCCCTCGAACGGTTGATGGCCCCCTTCGGCATTCTCGAAATCGCCCGAACCGGCAAGGTGGCCCTTGAGCGGGCCTCAGGCGTGAACACCGAAATGCTCAAGGTGTCCCCCAGCCAGAGCCGGGTGCCGGCCTGAGTTCACTCCTTTAACACCGCCTTGGCGATGCGATCTCCCTGTTGGATCGCGTCCACCATCTCAATGCCATCGACTACACGGCCGAAGACGGCGTATCGGCCGTCGAGTTCCGGCAAGGGACGCAAGGCCACATAGAACTGGGCACTAGCGGAATCAGGAGCCTGGGAGCGGGCCATGGCCACCGCTCCACGCTCGTGGGTCAACTCCAGGCCATCAAGTTCCGCCGGATTGGTGATGACCCTGCTGTAGCGGGGCTGCGGCTCGGATCGGAACTTGATCTCAAGCGGGATCATCCGCGCCTGGCCGTTGTCTGGATCCACAAAACTGCCGGTGCCGAGCTGCCCCAAGGGAACCGATCGATCACTGGATTGCGGATCGCCCCCCTGCACCACAAAGGGAACGGGCTCGCGAACAACGCGATGAAACATGGTTCCGTCGTAGGTGCCGCGCCGCACCAGATCGATGAAATTGCCGGAGGTGAGGGGAGCGGAATCGCCATTCACTTCAATCGTAAACTCGCCCTGGCTCGTCTGCATGGTGACCGTGGCCAGGCCCTGCAGGCAGGCCGCCTGAGCATCAGCACAGCCGGTCACCACCGAAGCGCGCGGGGAAGGGCTGCAACTCACCAACAGAGGGATGAGCAGCAGCAGCGCCCAGGAACGAAGACGACGCATCGGATCAGAGGCCCTCAAGGTTGACGCCCAGGAATCGGGCCAGTTCAGCACCGTCCTTTTCCAACTGGGCCAAAGGAAGCGGTTCACCAACGCGGGTGAGCGGCATGTCACGGCGTCCCTGGATTCGCAGGGCGACGCGGCGGCGCGCATTGAAGCCATCGCGCACCTCCACCTTCACCGCCTTGACGTCTTTGAGCGGAATTTCCACCAGAACGGGTTTGCGGAAACCACGACGGCTAATGGTCACCACGCCGGCATCTTTATCGAAGCGATTGCTGCCGCCACCGACATTCACAGCAATCACATACCAGAGGTACGTGGCCAGCAACGCCGCAGCAAGGCTGTACAAGCCCATCACCAGTCCCTGGGGCACGAACACCAGAGCTGCAGGGTGCCCAATGGGAACCAGGTCGCGGCCGAGGTAGCTCGAGAGCGAAGCCAGAAGAAAGCCCACGCCCCCAATCGTGACGGCCGAAGCCACCAGAAAGTTCGAGAGACGACGGGAGCCGAGCACAGGTTGCTCGAGCACTGCTGCGGACATGACCCAGCCAGAACGAAGCGCCATTGTGACCGCAGAAAGGCCCCGACGACGAAATAGGAAAAAATCCCTAAGAAACAGAGCGATACAGGGGGTTTCAGCTCACACAAATCAGCCCCGCAGGTCGCTTGAAGATTGTTAAGGTCGCGGCGTATCCCACAGCCTGCGGCTTTCCGCACCGTTCACCTCTCATGACGATCGCTGTAGGACGCGCGCCACAGCGGGGATGGTTTGACGTCCTCGATGACTGGCTCAAGCGCGACCGCTTCGTTTTTGTCGGCTGGTCCGGCATTCTTCTCCTCCCAACGGCCTACCTGGCCATCGGTGGCTGGCTGACAGGCACCACTTTTGTCACCTCCTGGTACACCCACGGCATTGCCTCGTCGTACCTGGAAGGTTGCAACTTCCTGACCGCTGCTGTGTCCACCCCCGCTGATGCGATGGGTCACAGCCTGCTGCTGCTCTGGGGCCCTGAGGCTCAGGGCGACTTCGTTCGCTGGTGTCAGCTCGGCGGCCTCTGGGCCTTCGTGGCTCTGCACGGCGCCTTCGCACTGATCGGCTTCATGCTCCGTCAGTTCGAGATCGCTCGTCTGGTCGGCATCCGCCCTTACAACGCCATCGCCTTCTCCGGTCCGATTGCGGTGTTCGTCAGTGTCTTCCTGATGTACCCCCTCGGCCAGAGCAGCTGGTTCTTCGCGCCCTCCTTCGGTGTGGCTGCGATCTTCCGCTTCCTTCTCTTCCTTCAGGGCTTCCACAACTGGACCCTGAACCCCTTCCACATGATGGGCGTCGCCGGCATCCTCGGCGGTGCACTCCTCTGTGCTATTCACGGCGCCACCGTGGAAAACACCCTGTTTGAGGACGGTGAGCAGGCCAACACCTTCAAGGCGTTCGAGCCCACTCAGGAAGAAGAGACCTATTCCATGGTCACCGCCAACCGCTTCTGGAGCCAGATCTTCGGTATCGCCTTCTCCAACAAGCGCTGGCTGCACTTCTTCATGCTGTTCGTGCCTGTGATGGGCCTATGGACCAGCTCCATCGGCATCATTGGCCTGGCCCTCAACCTGCGCGCCTATGACTTCGTGTCCCAGGAAATCCGCGCTGCAGAAGATCCCGAATTCGAGACCTTCTACACCAAGAACATCCTTCTGAATGAAGGTCTGCGTGCCTGGATGGCACCGGCTGACCAGCCGCACGAAAACTTCGTCTTCCCTGAAGAGGTTCTGCCCCGTGGTAACGCTCTCTAATCCCGGTCTTGGCGCCACTGGCGGCAAAGACCTTCCCTCCACTGGGTATGCCTGGTGGTCCGGCAACGCCCGCTTGATCAACCTGTCCGGCCGTCTGCTTGGTGCCCACGTGGCCCACGCTGGTCTGATGGTGTTCTGGGCCGGCGCAATGATGCTGTTCGAGGTGAGCCACTTCACCTTCGATAAGCCCATGTACGAACAGGGCTTCATCTGCATGCCTCACGTCGCCACCCTTGGCTACGGCGTGGGCCCCGGCGGTGAAGTCACTGATCTCTTCCCCTTCTTCGTGGTCGGTGTTCTGCACCTGATCAGCTCCGCCGTGCTCGGCCTCGGCGGCCTCTATCACGCCCTGCGTGGTCCTGAGATCCTGGAGAACTACTCCTCCTTCTTCTCCCAGGACTGGCGTGACAAGAACCAGATGACCAACATCATTGGTTATCACCTGATTCTCCTGGGCGTCGGCTGCCTGCTGCTGGTCTTCAAGGCCATGTTCTTCGGCGGCGTTTACGACACCTGGGCCCCCGGCGGCGGTGACGTCCGCATGATCACTAACCCGACCCTCGATCCGGGCGTGATCTTCGGCTACCTGTTCCGCGCTCCCTTCGGCGGCGAGGGCTGGATTATCGGTGTGAACTCCATGGAGGACATCATCGGTGGCCACATCTGGCTGGGTCTGACCCTGATTTTCGGTGGCATCTGGCATGCCATCACCAAGCCTTTCGGTTGGGTGCGTCGCGCCTTCATCTGGAACGGTGAGGCCTACCTGAGCTACAGCCTTGGCGCTCTGAGCTTCATGAGCTTCATCGCTTCGGCCTACATCTGGTTCAACAACACCGCCTATCCCTCCGAGTTCTGGGGCCCCACCAACGCTGAGGCATCCCAGGCTCAGAGCTTCACCTTCCTGGTGCGTGACCAGCGTCTCGGCGCCAACATCGGTTCCGCCATGGGCCCCACCGGCCTTGGTAAGTACTTGATGCGATCACCTACCGGTGAAATCATCTTCGGGGGTGAAACCATGCGCTTCTGGGACTTCCGTGGTCCCTGGCTTGAGCCCCTGCGTGGTCCCAACGGCCTCAGCCTCGACAAGCTGCAGAACGACATTCAGCCCTGGCAAGTGCGCCGTGCGGCTGAGTACATGACCCACGCTCCGAACGCCTCGATCAACTCCGTGGGCGGCATTATCACCGAGCCCAACTCGGTGAACTACGTGAACCTCCGCCAGTGGCTGGGTGCAACGCAGTTCGTGCTTGCCTTCTTCTTCCTGGTTGGTCACCTCTGGCACGCCGGCCGCGCCCGCGCTGCTGCTGCTGGCTTCGAGAAAGGCATCGACCGCAAGGCTGAGCCTGTGCTCGGCATGCCTGATCTCGACTGATCCACCGGATCAATCCAAACTATCGTCATCAACCCTCGCCACACAGCGGGGGTTTTTTATTGGGATGGGAGAGGCGATTTCTTAGCCTGTCCGAACCGATGGATCGTCCGTGAACACAGGCCTGAACACCCGGGTGATCCACCACGGCGACAGTTTTGCGGGAGACACCGGCACCGTGATGCCGCCGATCTTCCCCACCAGCACCTTTGCCCATGGCAACGCCGGCGGATTTGATTACACCCGGTCCGGCAACCCCAACTTCCGCATCCTTGGTGGGGTACTCGCCTCGGTTGAAGTCTGTGCCCACGCCACCGTGTTCGCCTCCGGCGTCAGCGCCATTACCGCCGTGGTGTCCCAACTGAAACAGGGCGATCTGGTGCTCTGCGAAGAGAACCTCTACGGCTGCACCGTGCGGCTGTTCGAGCAGGTGTTCGCGAAGTTCGGATTGGAAACCGCTTGGGTGGACTTCACTCAGCCGGCCGCACTGGAGCAGATCCAAGCCCAGAAGCCGGCGATGGTGTGGCTGGAGAGCCCCACCAACCCTCTGCTTAAAGTGATTGACCTGGAGGCGGTGTGTGCCATCACCCAACCCCTCGGCATCCCCGTGGTGGTGGACAACACCTTCGCCACCGCCCTGGTGCAGCGCCCCCTGGATCTGGGCGCCACCCTCTCGCTCACCAGCACAACCAAGTACATCAATGGCCACTCCGATGCCCTCGGCGGAGCCGTGTGCACCAACGATCCCGAGTGGCACCAGAAAATGGTGTTCTCCCAGAAGGCCCTGGGCCTGCAGCCCTCACCCTTTGATTGCTGGCTGATCACGCGGGGCATCAAGACCCTGCCACTGCGGCTCAAGCAGCAGATGGCCAATGCCGCGGCCCTGGCCGATCAACTGGCGGGGCACGCCAAGGTGAACTGGGTGCGTTACCCCCACCGCAGTGATCACCCGCAGCATCAGGTGGCAGCCCGTCAGATGCGCGCCGGTGGCGCCATCGTGACGGTGAGCTTCAACGCCAGCCAGGAGCAGACCTATGCCCTCTGCAAACAGCTGCGCTGGTTCACCATGGCCGAAAGCCTGGGCGGCATCGAAAGCCTGATCTGCCACCCCGCCACCATGACCCACGCCGCGGTGTCTGCTGAGGTGAAGGCCAAACTGGGCATCCACGATGGCCTGGTGCGCTTCTCGGTGGGCTGCGAAGACCTCGCCGATCTGCAGGCCGATCTGGACCAGGCCCTGGAGCTGCTGGCGTGAGTCCTCGCAATCTGCTCAGCGATCCGGCCTGGCAGGGCTCTGATCTCGGCCATCCCCTTCCGGACTCCCCCCATGCGGTGTCTGTGGCGCTGCCGCGCTGGTGCGATGTGATCGCCTACGAGGAAAAGGATCCGGCCTGCCGCGATGCCCTGCAGACGATCTATCCCCGCTTCGGCCTGCATCCGCTGATCCGACAACTGGTTCAGCCTTCGGAGCTTGAAGGCACCACGGTCTGGCCCTACCCCACCGAAGCGGCAGCCCAGGCAGCCCTGGCCCACTGCCAACGCAAGGCACCGGAGAGCCTCTCGGAGCTGATCGCCATTGCCGGGGTGACCTGCCTGCGCAGTGATGCAGCGGCGAGCCCCCATGCCAAAGCGTTCTGGCAGCACACCGGCCTGGGCCTCTCCTCCCGCCAGGCCGCCATCGCCTTAGGGAAGGAGACGGCCCCCAGCAGCTCATCCGGCGACGCCGCCCGCGATGTGATTCGAAAGCGCCTGGCTGGCATCCATGGCGTCGACGCCCAGCAGATCAGCCTGCATCCAGCGGGAATGGCCGGGCTGCATGCGGCACTCAGATCCATCCAGACGCTGCGGCCCGGCAAGCCCACGCTTCAGCTGGGCTTTCCCTATGTGGATGTGCTGAAGCAGCCGCAGGTGGTGTTTCACGGTGGCGAGCTGTTACAACCGCAGAGCCTTGCCGAGGTGGAAGTGGCCCTGGATCAGCTCCAACCGGCGGCCGTGATTGTGGAGCTGCCCAGCAATCCACTGCTGCGCTGCATGGATCTGCCCGGCGTCTCGGCCCTGGCCCGCAGCCGCGGCATTCCAGTGATTGCCGATGACACGATCGGCACCGGCATCAACCTCAATGCCCTGCCCTACGCCGATCTGATCTTCACCTCACTCACCAAAAGCTTCGCTGGCCGAGGTGATGTGATGGCGGGCAGTGTGCTGGTGAGTCCGCAGTCGCCCTGGGTGGCCTCCCTGCTGGCGGCGGTTCCAGCCATCGCCCACCTCAGTGATGCCGATGCCATCGCCCTGGAGATCGCCAGCCGGGATGTGCTCCAGCGGGTGCCGCAACTCGATGCAAACGCCCTGCTTCTGGCGGAACGGCTCGAAGAGCATCCGGCCGTGCAGCGGGTGCTGCATCCGAAGAGCTGCCCTAACTTCCGCGCCTTGATGCGCAGCGGAGCTGGCCACGGCTGCCTCCTCTCCTTTGAACTGAAGGGAGGCCAAGAGCATTCCAAGCGGGTTTACGACGCGCTTCGGATCAGCAAAGGCCCCAGTCTTGGCACCGATTTCAGCCTGGTGTGCCCTTACACCCAGCTGGCCCACTACGACGAACTGAGCTGGGCGGAACAATGCGGTGTGCCGGCTGATCTGCTCCGTGTGTCCGTCGGCCGGGAAGACCCCGAGACGCTGTGGATGCGGTTTGAGCAAGCGTTTGCTGACCAAGAGTCCGGTGAGACTCTGAAAAAGCCCTTAACAACTGGGTGAGTAGAGGCTTTCGATCATTAGTTTGTTTTCTTCGGGCCCCTCTACAGCAGCTCCATGTCCCGCATTTACGACGACAACAGCCAGGCCATCGGCAACACCCCGCTGGTCAAGCTGAACAACGTCACCAAAAACTGCAAGGCCACTGTGCTGGCCAAGGTTGAGGGGCGCAACCCCGCCTACAGCGTCAAGTGCCGGATCGGCGCCAACATGATCTGGGACGCCGAGAAGAGCGGAAAGCTCACCAAGGGCAAGGTGATTGTTGAGCCCACCTCCGGCAACACCGGCATCGCTTTGGCCTTCACCGCCGCAGCCCGAGGTTACAAGCTGATCCTGACGATGCCCGAGTCGATGTCGATCGAGCGACGTCGGGTCATGGCCGTGCTCGGAGCTGAGCTGATCCTCACCGAGGCCGCCAAAGGCATGCCCGGTGCGATCGCCAAGGCCAAAGAAATCTCTGAGAGCGATCCGGCCAAGTACTTCATGCCTGGCCAGTTCGACAATCCCGCCAACCCCGAAATCCACTTCAAGACCACCGGTCCTGAAATCTGGAACGACTGCGATGGCGCCATTGACGTGCTCGTGGCCGGCGTCGGCACCGGTGGCACCATCACCGGCGTCTCCCGTTACATCAAAAATGAAGCGGGCAAGGCGATCGAATCCGTGGCCGTTGAACCCACCAATAGCCCGGTGATCACCCAGACCATGAACGGTGAGGCCGTCAAGCCCGGTCCCCACAAGATTCAGGGCATCGGTGCCGGCTTCATCCCCAAAAACCTCGACCTCTCCGTGGTCGACAAGGTGGAGCAGGTGACCAACGAGGAGTCCGTTGCCATGGCCCTGCGCCTGGCACAGGAGGAAGGCCTGTTGGTGGGCATCTCCTGCGGTGCTGCCGCCGCCGCCGCCATTCGTCTGGCCGAGAAAGATGAGTACGCCGGCAAAACCATTGTGGTGGTGCTGCCCGACCTGGCCGAGCGTTACCTCTCCTCGGTGATGTTCGCTGAGGTGCCGACCGGCATCATCGAGCAACCGGTGGCTGTCTGAGGGGGAAAGAGCAGGGCTAAAAAGCCATTCCAATCGCAGCGGATCTGAACCCATAAGGGTTCAGACCTTTTTTTCAGGCACAAACACGCAAGAGGCAAAACTCAAAACGCGTGTTAAAAGGTTTCTGATTAGGCACTGACATGGAACAGCAAGCTGTGGTCAGCCTGGGGAGTCTGGAGGAATCACTAGGACTATCACGAGTTGATCTTCTTCTGGTGATCCGGGAGTTGGGGATTCAGCCCGTTCGAAAAGGAATGAGGACCTGGATCAAACAGGAGGAAACTGGCCTCATCTATCAACACCTGGGCAGAAGCGATCCCAAAGAGCCCTTGGTTGCCGAAGTGGTCACCGTCGAACCATCCACTCCCAACAATGAGTTGATGGTGACGAACAATCAGGGTGGTGGAAGTGTAGACGAGGAGTTCAAAAAGTATTCAAGGCTACGGTTACTAAGAGAGAGAATTCAAGTCCTTGACCTACTTCGATCGACGGCAATCGAGCTGACAAGTCATGAAATTTGCTTGCTGCTGGAGCTCAAACGACTCCCATCACTGGAACAACTAGACGATGGAGCCGTCGGCTTCAGGCGCATGGGACTTGAATTTGAAAAAGTTACACGGCCAGGGCAGCGCCTAAGCTGGAAAGCGCGGCAAATACTCAGATCTCAAAATATTCAGGGTTCCTGACCAACCTGCTGCCTTCAAGCAAATCCGCTTAGTTTTAAAATATATGAAAAGTACATATGGCTGGGTTTACGACTGCTTTTGCGACCGTAGCCCTGGCAGGCATCGGAGATAAATCATTTTTAACCGCTCTTGCTTTAGCAGCACGCCACAAAGCTCGTTGGGTTTTTATTGGAAGCGTGTCTGCACTCACAGTCGGAGCGGGCCTTTGGATCGGGATGGGTGCATGGCTAAATACATTAGTTTCAACAGAAACAGTCAAATTTGTATCCGGTATTACATTTTTAGCATTTGGAGCATTAGCTCTGAGTCAGGTCTATCAATGCCATTCAAATCCTGAGATTGACGCAAAATTAACATCGGATAAATTAATGTGTGATGTGAGAGACCAAGGGGCCGAAATTGTCATTCGCAACTCATTTACAACAACCTTCTTGGCCGAATTCGGGGATCGCACTCAGCTAGCCCTATTAGCGCTAGCGGCAGGTCCGAACATTTCTGCCTCAAGCATTTTTACTGGAGCAGTTGCAGCCAATTTCTTGCTCGTTATTGCAGCTGTTTCGTCAGGAAAACTCTTGAGGAACCATCTAAGCTACAAAAAATTATCTTTTTGCAGCGGTATTCTTTTTCTAGCGCTCGGCGTCAGAATTCTTGCAACGTAAATAGAAGGCTTTAATTACCCTAAATAGACTTGAATCGAGAGCAATTTGGAGACAATGACCTCAGCGTATTCAATTCGGCGATGACACTAGGAGCATTAAACAAAATAATTAATTGTAGAGGGTTCAAAGCGGATACAAAAGAGGCGAGAGTAAGAATGATCGAAGAACCAACAATTAGATTTGTATTCACCTGCTGTGATCGCTCATAATTACGGCCTAGAGCGATTAAACGCGGCAACCAATTAAGATCGCCTGCAAGGATAACATCACAAACTGTTTTTGAAATAAAACCATCGGGATCCTCTTCAAAGCCGATGGCTACTTCTGCAGCAGCCATGGCTAAAATGTCATCAATGACGTTCCCAAGGTAAGCCACCTTTTCGCCTGCCCGACGACGCTTGGAGACGGACAAAAGGCGATCCTGTGGTTCTCGCAGGCGAGCAGCGTGAGTTCCAACAACTTGAACGGACACACCGAGAAAAGCCAAATCATCTACCATTTGACCGTAATCAGGATCTGGAATCCAACGAATCAGAAGCGAGCCCAATGTCCCAGTTTGACCTTCGAATCGAATTATCACGTCATCCCTATCGTTCGCAAATTGAATTCGAACAGATTTACCATTGCTGAAATCAACATTGTATGCGCAGCATTCAGGTTGATCAGATGTGATCTCCAAATGGTCAATAGGCCAAGCCTCCACCGACTGAGCTTCCAGAATTCCCCAAAAAACAGTTGTTGGGTCTGCCCTCAAATAGTCAGCAACGGAATTCAGCATACGAAGCATGTCGCCTGGCTCTGCTGACGTAACAGAGGGAACTACTTCTGAATAGTTGTAATTTCCGAAATATTGAAGAGCATCAATACTTATCAAGAGAGTACTCAAATCGGAAAGGGTCTTCAGTGCTCGAATATCGGAAATATGTACACGATTGAGGCGCATATCAAGTAGAGCGGTTTCAGCCGATGACATTCGGGAACGCTCGGAATCTTTTGCAGGGCTAAAAGCAAGAAGACCAATCGCGCGTTCCGTGAAGCCACTGAACAAAGACCAAGCCGCTAATCCCAACTGAACAGGAGGAACAAATAATCGATATATAGACGACACAGATTGCTGATATTCGGTGAAAGACTCCTCCTCAAACAAGGTGTTTTGGATTTTAAATACTGGAATATCAACGAAAGCCATCGTTACTTCTGCGATGGCACTTCCGTACAGGACAGTAGCCCCGAAAGGAAGATGATCCCCAGGGCAAGCACGCAATGGCAGCTTTGATCCGTCAGCAAGATTATTCAAAACAACTAATTCACCTTCAACGAGCTTCGATGTCAAATAAACGTGGCATTTGTTGTTGATTTCGTAGCGTTGACCAACCTGAACATCACAAATGGGAACAAGCCTGGTCTCGTTTTGTTCTTGGGTCTGGCATGGCAGAAAAACCGAGTTTTTGAAACGCTCCAGGAAATCAAAGAACTCGAGACTGGAACCATCGGTGTTCTGAGACAATGACTGAAGAGCAGATGTCGTGCTGCCAAGGAGACCATCAACAAGGAGCTCCTGTGCCAGGCCCGATGAGATCAGGGTCGCCGACAAAGCCACTTCCACAGACGAGGATGGCAAAAGTTCGGAAGCAACAGCATTACCGCTGGACAACCAGCGATCACGCATCTGCGACCAGAACTCGCGCAACAAAGGAAAACAGAACATTGTGGCCGCAAGCCCCAATGCCAAAGGAGGAAAGGCCACCAGTGAGTTAATCAGCAAAATCGAGCCACAAGTGGCACCTGTTTTCAAGGCCGATCGGAACGAAGAACTCCTAACAATATCTGTGGTTGACGATTCGGCTGAGAGCAGACTCTCAAAGCTCGAATCTGCAAAAGGATCGACAAAACATCTCCTGAGCAAGAGCTCGATCTGGTGTTGCTCGTTGGCAGGAAAACGAAGGACAAGCGTCCCAGAGATGCCATTGATGCGGTGGCTCAGTAACCAATGAGTACGATGAAGCACACCAGCGCAATGGCGACGTAACCCGGGTGAGTCGGAAAGACCGGGGTGAAAAATCCTGAGACGTCCACAAAAATCACTGCGAATCTGCCAAGGGTGATCAACAAGTGTCGAAGTCGTCATGGGATCGCTTCAAGCAACGAAGGGGCGACGCAAGTCCAGTGCAGTTTCAAATAAAAGAGTGGCGAGCAGCATGATCCACAGACCTGGAAACAGGGGGAGATAGAGGCCAACAAGCCCGAAAACAAATGCCACAGAAGCCAATAGAAGACATCCCACGGACAATGAAGCCGAGAATGCGTTCACAACGGGATAGAGAAAAGACCGAAGCTCCAACCAAACGCGGTTCGGAGAAGGTTTGACCACCTCTACCTTGCTTAGTGGAATCGTAGACAACTGGCAACCTTGATGGTTTAGTTGATCGACGACCGCAGAGTAGACAAACTGAAATAAATAGTCTTGATTAATAGATAAAGATGATCTGGAACTGATCACAATCAGGCAAGTGGATTGGTTGAGCCGAAGACACCACTGGTTTGAAGGGAAAACATCCTCTAAATCCCGTTGCAACAAAGCCCAGTTCAGTGGAACAGAGGAATCAACATAAAATCGCCAGCGTGTTGGGGTTTGGTGCTTCAGGACCAACCTTGAGGTCATGATCAGGCTGCAATCACTGAGAAAGATTTTCGCTTTGAGCAGTATTGCCAAGCATGGCCATCTGGATCGCGCTCAGCAATCCAATCGCTGAAATCAGGACGTCGTCTGCGGGCCGAAATCTTCTGATAACTCACACCAACGCGTTTTGCCAGCCCAGAGAGGTCAAGGTCAAGGATTGGCTGAGAATCGGGATCCGACTCAGAAGCCACGACATCGACGAGATCTCTACGAGTGGATGGTTTTGCAGACGGCAGTGCCTTCGCCTTGAAGCCCAGGGCTCTGATGGCATTGCCGGCAGCCACCAAACAAGAACCATTATTTAGGAAAACTGCTGCGATTGGGCTGACAGGGAGGAAGGTTCCAATGAGCAGTGCAGACAGATTCGGGACGCCAACAATCCCGATGTTTTGCTTTACGAGAGCAAAGGTGTGACGGGCAAGATCCTGAGCCACAATCAGATCGGACACACGATCGTTGGTGAGAACAACGTCGGCGGTTTCCCGGGCCAAGTCACTTCCAGAGGCGAAGGACACTGACACATCTGCATAGGCCAGTGCAGCTGAATCGTTTATGCCATCTCCAACGAAAACAACCTTCTTCCCCTGAGAGGTGAAGTGCTGAACCAATTCAGCCTTCTGATCAGGGAGTGCATCAGAATGAACTTCTTCAGGCTTCAGCCCGATTTCTGCAGCCACAGCATGTGCCACTGTGCCGATGTCGCCGGTAAGCATGTGGGCTTCGATGCCACGGCGATGAAGCTCCGCGATCAAATCTGGAGTATCAGGCCTTACACGGTCGAGAGCGTAGTGGATAGCTACCAATACCCCATCAAGAGCCAAGTAGATCGGTGTCGCTACAGCAAGATCGGGGCGCTCCTCAATTGAAGGGATTTCAACTCCTTCCTCAAGAAGAAGTTTGGAATTTCCAAGCAATGCTTGTTGTCCATTGACACTGGCAACTACACCACGACCAACCCTGTAGTCCCAAGCGTCACAGGGAATGACATCGATCTCCTCACACTCTGCAGAATCACGAATCGCCTTGGCGATTGGATGATTAAGCCCTTGCTCTAAAGAGGTCGAAAGTTGCAAGAGTTCTTTTCTACGAGCATCGGAGACGGTCTGGATGGGACGCCCCTCAGTGTCAAAAATGGCGAAGTGAACCACCGAAGGATGCCCTTCCGTGAGTGTTCCAGTCTTGTCGAAGATCACCACATCGACATCAACCAATTGCTCGAGGGCGCGGCCGCTCCGAATTAAAAGACCCTGGCTACTTGCACGGGCCAAAGCGGCCATGATTGCAGTTGGCACTGAAACACGAAGTCCGGTACCAAGGTCAAACATCAGTAGCGATGCAGCCTGAGCAATATTGCCCGCGCTTAGGAGCAACGAGACTCCCGCGAGAGCAAGGGTGGGCAAAACAAAGCGGTTCGCGATGTTGGCAGCAAAATTACCGACGCGTGTGTCAAACACAGGCGCCGATTCGATCATTTTTGTGATTTGACCCACCCTTGTGTCATCGCCGACAGCCGTTGTTGTGACAACCAAATTACCTTCAAGAACTATAAAACCAGCAAGAATTTCATCCCCAGGTCCCGAGATTCTCGGTACAGACTCACCAGTCAGCTTGACCACATCAAGTGATGCTTCACCAGAATCAATCACACCATCAATAGGAATCTTGTCGCCAGGGAGGAATGAAACCCGATCTCCAGGAGACAGGTCAAAGCTAGAAACAATCACTTCACCTTTGTCAGTAATCAAACGGACATCCGACTGAAGACTGGAGACAAGATCAGTGTTGGAGGAATGAGCAATTCGCTGGGTCGCATCACGAACTGCCTCACCGCCCTCAATCATCGTGATCATCATCGCTGGCCCGAGTAGGAACCCTTCAAGGCTGTGAAGAAGAACAGCCAATGCATCAAGAAAATCTACGTTGATTTTCTTTTCATGTTTGAGCCCAGACCAGGCTCGCCTGAAGCTGAGATGCGCCGAACCTATGATGAAAACACCTATCGCCAATGGGGGTAGCGAAAGAGGCCCAGCCAGAATGGCTAAACCTAAGGAGCAGACGGGCAAAATGATACGAGTCGGTACAAATTTTTCATCATCATCTTCGCCAATTCCTTCAATTGTAGATGAAGACGACTTAATAGCTTCAGGCACAAAGGGTATATCGCTCGTAAGCTGAGGTAAAGAAAGCAACCACTGAAATGGGTCAGTGGCTGAATCCTCTTTGAAAACAATGACGTAACAACAAGCCCATTTGTTAGAACGTACGTGAAGGACGCTGGGAAGAGAATGCAGATGACGCTCAAAATTATCAAAGTCTTCAAAATCGGATTCAACACTAAATCTCAATCGCCGCTTTGATGCATGAAGAACTCTGTCAACGAACCGGGGCAAACCCATTTTCGGATGACCATTCGAAGCAGAAACTCCTCCTTCGAGTACTTCAAAATCAGAGGGCAATTGGTAGGAAGTAGCCATTGGAAGTGAAGTGGAAGATTTGGACTTTTAGAAGCAAATATACCAAGACTTTATTCCACAGTAACGTCAGTGATGGTGGGAGATGTTGATTCGTTTTTTGTGATTGTTGATACGGCAACATCCTCGGTGCTGGAGTTTTCAGATTTCGCCTCTTCGACCAAATCGACAACTGTTTCAGCCACTTCCGCAGCACTTTTAGCTACGCCTTTGGCGACTTTTTCTGCTGTACCGACAGCTACAAGACCAATTTTCACACCACTCTTGGCCATTTTCCGACCAGCTTGTCCCATCGAATCTCCGAGCTCTTGATTGCCTAACTTTCGAACAACAGGCGCCATTGCCATTAGTGCAGCTCCAGCTCCAAAGGCTGCAAGCGTTTCAAGCTCGAACATAAGCTATTAGATTCTCATCAACACTATCATGTCTTTCAAGAAAGGAATTTTTAAAATGCCGATATACTGATAAGTGATTCCATCAAAGCTATTGATCATCTTTGCCAGCGCTGATAGGTATCAAGCACTACAGAAAGTCGTTAGTGCTATTGCAAGCCATCTAAAAAAAGAACGAAAATTGAAAGTTATCGATATGTCTGGAGAGAGATTAAACCTATTATTAGAAAACAAAAACTCAACTATCTCATACTTCGATCATAGTCAAATAGTCGACGATATTTGGATGATGTTAAACCCACACGCTTTGGAATGGTGGAAGCTCTTAGGACTTGAAGACAAAGATTCTTTGGAATTACCTTGCCTACCTGGGATTGAAGACCTAACGCGTATCATCAAACTTGCACAAGTCATTGATGAGCACAAAGACTTTAATCTTCTAATAGTGATTCTCCCTCACCCTCTGCACGCGATCAAGCTTCTGCAGATGGCCCAAAAAGGACCCGATTTGGTTGAGCAACTTGTCGACCCCCTATTGAATTGGTGGGATAAGACACGCAAGTCTTTATCAGCCGTAGAAAAAATGTTTCGACTCAATCTACCCTCCTCAAAGAGATTACGATTAGAAGATGTGTGGAAGAAAAAGTTTGAAACGCTTCAGAGAATTACTTCAGAGAGGAATCAGCACAATTTCATTTGTTTCATTGATCAGGAATCGAGAAATCTTGATCAACTGCAGCACCGATTCAGCAACTTTGCACTACATGGCGGATTCCCAACACATCTTGTTATTCAAGATGCAGAAAAGTTGATCGTGGAGCAAATTGAAAGTGACTGCTCCGACATCCCATTCACACTTATCAAATGGCCTGAAGAGAAACAGCAAGATATCGCAAAAATGCTGTTGGAAGCGCCCTCTAATCGACGAACCAAATTCACCAACAAAAATGATAGGTCAATCAATATATTTATGCCTGGGGTTCAAAAAAAGTCTTTAAAGATTAAACAAACTATCGATAATATTTATCTAATTTATCAGGGTAATCACAGAGCAATAGAGATTCCTGAGGCGTGGAAGAAGATGCGATGTGGACGTGCTCAAATAAAATTATCCTGGTTAACATTATTTTTTTTGGATGACATCGAGGATGGTCTCCACCCCAACCACCATGCAACAAGGAAAAAAGGGGTCCCCGGAAGGATTGGCAAAATCCAACCCAATACTGCCAATCCGAGTGATACTTGAATACTAAGGTTTACAGCGTGCAGACGAAAAGATTCGAAACGGGTAGGTGGAAGATCTGGACCGAGAGGAAAAAATTCCTCAAAGAAGCTGTTCAACTCATCTAAAAGTGCTCCTGAGTCGATTTGTTTGTAGTCTGTTATACGAACAACACACCCTGATCGAAAAGATGATGGAAATATTTCAAAGCCTGAATATCGGTACTTAACTGTCGAATACATTAAATTAAATTCTTGACGCGACAGGGTTCTCGGAAATTTGAATCGAACTCGCCGTTTCGTAGCGTGTTTGATCGAAACCTTCAAGCCTTAGAGGTTCCCGAAGCTTTCGTGGGTTTGGTTTCTGCCAGATCAGCCTTGGCTTCTGCAAGGATATCTCCGAAGCTTTCACCAACTTCGCTCAAACCAGACTTAACACCGGTAAAAAGACCAGAGGCTTTGGATACAACCACGATTCCAACTTTTAAGCCTTGCTTAGTGATACTTCGCCCTGCCCCTGAAATTGCTTTGGTTAGTCTGCTCTCACGACCCGAAACAGATGCAGCAATGGGTGTAATGGCTACCAAACTAGCCCCCAATGCAAACGCAACCAGGTATTCTAGCTCGAACATGTTTTTCGAGAGTCACTACTACCAAATACTAGACAAAAATCAGTTTGGTGTGAAGTCAGGCATCAACATTACTGGTCTTTGACGAGGATTTCAACACACGATCAGGAAGAGTACTGATTCGGGGCAAAGCCGTTTAGGCAACCTGTGTAACAAGAGACAGAATAATTGAAAATATTGTCGATGCAAAAAGGAACGATGAAAGACAATGAACAAGAACAATACGACGTACGGATGCATCCTCTAAGCCACAATCAGTCATCGAATATGTCAAACCGATCGAATAAGAGATGTACAGAAAATCACTAAATGATGGCTCATTCCCTTCAAAAATAAATCCATGTTGCGTATCATCAGCAGCTAGCGGAGTAGGATTCATCTCGTAATACCTTTTGGCATAATAAAGAGCGAAACCATTGTGCAGCTCCAACCACATCAAGAACAAAGCTAAAAACGCAGTAAAAATATGAACGCGGTTTGGCAATGCATCCTGGGGCGAATGGAGCTCTGTAAGACAAAAGCTCAACATTCCAAGACTGAGAAAAACCAAAGCAATGGTTCTTTCTGCTACCAATGACTCTCTGGCTTCAGAACATGAAAGAATTTCTCTAGTACGGGCAGTACTAAGTAGCCATGTTCTGCGTAAAAAGATAAGCAAATCACATGTCAAAGCCAGAGAAATCGCGACCGTTAAGGTTTCCCTTACGGAGAGAAGTGGCAAGAGTACAACAGTTGAAAGAGTTCCGACTAAAAAGGCGCGTGTAAGTCGATAGCTATCAGATAAATAACGTAATCGCATGGGTCAAATTGCATCTGTCTGCGATGATTTTAATTTTGAAAAAAGACTATAATGAAGCCGTGGTACTACAAAAGCCTTAAAAATGAGGGATATGAGTACAGCTCCACATACGACGTCAGACATGAACATGGCGGAGGTTTCGGGAAGAATTTCGGAAACTTTAATTCCAAAAGTATCTTCTAAAAGTAAAGGAGCGGTTACAATCAGTGCCATTGAAATAGCACCTTTTGGACTCCAAGCGGCGAGAAGCTTTCTCTCTTCGGCGCTGACTGCATCGCGCCGAAAAAATAAAAACACAGTAATAGGCCTTATAAGAATAATCCCGATCCATGCATACAAAGCAACCGGAAGATGAGCGAAGAAGAGACCAGGTTGCAAACCTAGGCCAATCGCGAAAAACAGAATAGCCTCGCAAGCAATATTCAGAGATTCAAGCTGTTCTGAAAGAAATTCAATTTCATCTTCGGTTGAATTATTGCGGTAGGACAACGAAGTGGTAATACCCATAACTAGGGCGCAAAGGTATCCACCCTGCTGGACAGCAAGGAAAGCAATAGTGTAACCAATAAAAGTGAACGAAACAGCAGCAAGAATTAGCTGAGATTTGGACTCCAAAAAGAAGCGAATGGTATAAGTTAACAGTAAGCCGAGCATCAAACCACTCACCGATCCGATGAATAAACCTCTAAAAATGGAGACTAAGAGACTTGCATCAGCAAAACTTGCATACTCAGGATTCAAAGTAATCCAAATGAGTACAAGTATTTCAGCAACTGCGACAGAAATCGCAGCCGATACAGCAGTTTCAACCTTAAAAATATTGGAAATGATAAATCTAAAGTCTTTTATTTTTTTCGATACAAATACAAAGGAGTTCCAATCCTGAACTGCCAGTGAAAAGACAGCTGCCACTGCCGCCAACCAGACAATGCTGGAGGGAACGCCCTCCAGGTAACCAAAATTACTCTGAAAAAACGAGAATCCAAGGCCAAGATAGAACAACCAGAACACCATGCTTATGAAGGTTCCAAACAAAGCCAGATAAATCGAATTTGGAAGAACTTTGTTTTTCCGAAGAAGGCAACCTTCAAATGATAAACCGCTGAAAAAAAGTAAAATACTCAAGGCGACGACATGAAGCTCTTCAAGTGGGAACAGATCGAAATTGTATCCCGATATGTGAAAGAAAAGCCCACTAAAAAATAATAATATAGAGCCTGGCATGCCAAACTTTGCTCCCAACTTGTCAAACACGATGCTTGAGATTATCAGCAGAGACAAGCAAAGTAGTGCAGATTCAAATGTAAAATGAAAAGATGTAATGCCTTCAAAAAAACCCTCTGCAGCCTCGGCTGTTGAAAGATGGGATTCACCACCCTCTGCCTCGAGTGAAGCCAAGATCAGCTGAGAGGGCATAGCAAAAGCAAAACCTTAATGACCCTATGTTGGTAGGTGAATCCTCCATCATGTTTATGAGGATTTCATGATTTTTTCAATCATGAGCTGATCCTCGGTTCATGGTTAATTCACCAATTCAAGAAGTGGCAAGATGGATGAGAAAGAAGGCTCCTACATCGATTCGGGTTGGGGTCTGGATGATCCCAGCGCAATCGTCGAGGAGCTCAAGGCAGGGTTCCAACGTTTTCTCGAAGGACATACTGCCCATCCGCATGCCTCAGAAGCAAGGCGTCATCAGCTAGCAGGCGGTCAACATCCTCAAGTTGCACTTCTGGCCTGCTCTGACTCACGAGTTCCCGTTGAGGTGATCTTCGATGCCGGCTTTGGCGATCTTTTTGTGATCCGTAACGCCGGTAACACTAATACGTTCGGGTCAGCCGGTTCCATCGAATACGCCGTGCTTGACCTCAATGTTCGTGTTTTGGTAGTTATGAGCCATCAAGGCTGTGGAGCAGTCAAGGCGGCTTATCTCAAGGAGGCAAGCTTCTCGGCATCGCTCACCGAGCTTGTTACTGACATAAAGACAGGCCTTACCAGTCATGGCATTAGCACCGATGACCTCAGTAGCTACAACGATGCCTGTTTGCGCCACGCCAGCATTACCGCAACCTCGTTGATGGACACCAGTGCCCCGATCTTCGATGCTGTCCAGAACAAAAGGTTGATGATTCAACCAGCCTTTCTCCATATCGATCCTCTGGCCATCTCCTGGTTGCCTCCGCTTTATGGACGCGGCTGAACCTCTGGCAGAACAACCTCAGGGGCGATCCACATGGCATCGCCATAAGAAAAAAAGCGATAGTCCCGTTCGATTGCCTCGTGATACAACTCCAGCAGTTTCTCTCTCCCGATCAAGGCACTTACCAACAGCAACAGAGAACTCTTGGGTAAGTGAAAGTTTGTGAGTAGGCCCTGCACCACTGCAAAGCGATAGCCCGGCTGAATCACCAGATCCACCGGCCCGGTGTAGGGCTTGAGAACACCGCCATGGGCTTGAGCGGCTCCCTCCAGGGCACGAACACTCGTGGTGCCCACCGCAATCACCCGGCCTCGACAAGCCTGCACCGCTTCCACAACAGCAGGGCTGACATCGACCCATTCACTGTGCAACTCCAAAGCGGTGAGGTCTTCAGTTTCAACGGGGCGAAAGGTGCCGAGGCCCACATGCAGTGTGATTCGGGCCAGATCCACCCCTTTCTGCTGCAAGCCCGCCAGCAGTTCATCACTGAAATGCAACCCCGCCGTCGGGGCAGCCACCGCACCGGGGCGATCGGCGTAACGGGTCTGATAACGCTGGCTGTCGCTGGGATCGTGCCGTTCGATGTAGGGCGGTAGGGGCACCTCGCCCACGTCATTGAGCAAACCCTCAATGGTTTCGGCATCCCTGCAATCACTCGGGAACTGCACCAGCCTTCCACCACTGGCGGGGTCTTCCGCGAGCACCGTCAGGCTGATCGAAGTGCTGCCATCAATCGTGAGGATGTCGCCAGGCCGCATGCGCTTGGCAG
The DNA here is from genome assembly GCF_000012625.1 of Synechococcus sp. CC9605. Lineage (NCBI taxonomy): Bacteria > Bacillati > Cyanobacteriota > Cyanophyceae > Synechococcales > Synechococcaceae > Synechococcus > Synechococcus sp. CC9605. The sequence continues at coordinate 1,828,512 of NC_007516.1, forward strand.
GACGAGCCAGGCACAGCCAGCGGCCCTCCCCCCGCGGCTCCAGCACCAGCAACTCAGAAAGCCCACCCCCGGAACGGCGCACCGCCAGGCGGGCCTTCAGCACACGGGTGTCGTTAACCACCAGCAGGTCACCGGGCTGCAGCTGCTCGAGCAGATCCCAGACCTGGCCGTGAGCTGCATCCGTTGATGGCTCCCCCTGAGGGGGAACCATCAACAAGCGAGCGCTGTGGCGGGGCTCGACCGGTGCTTGAGCGATCCGCTCGGGCGGCAGCGGGTAGTCGTAGCTGCTGAGTTGCAGGTCCCTGGGGTCAGGCACGCGGACAACCGATCAGAGCGCCAAGCTTTCTGGACGGTTCTCGATCAGATCGGCGAGATCCTTCAGGAATGCAGCGCCGTCAGCGCCGTAAATCACCCGGTGATCCGCCGTCAGGTTGACCTGCATCTGACGCTTGACGGCGATGGACCCGTCCTTGTTTGCCACCACTTTTGGGCGTGATGCGGCGACGGCCAGAATGGCTCCGGTGCCTGGGGGAAGGATCGCGTCGAAGCGATCAACACCGAACATGCCGAGGTTGGAAAGGGTGAAGGTGCCCGTGGAATATTCCTCCGGCTGCAGCTGCTTGCTGCGGGAGCGCTTGACCAGATCACCCCACTGACGCGACATCTCATAGAGATCGGTACGGTCGGCATTGCGCAGCACCGGCGTGATCAAGCCACCGTCTTCCATCGCCACAGCGACAGCCACGTTCACATCGACCGGGTAGGCCATGCCAGCGACAGTGGTGGCGGCATTCACCTGGGGATGACGCGCCAGGGTGACGGCCACCGCCTTGGCCAGCAGTGCCGTCATCGTGACGCCCTTGGGCTTCACCTGTTTGTAGAAGGCATCCAGCTTGTCGGTGGTGATGGTGTAACCAACGCGGAAGCAGGGAACCGCCAGGCTCGCCTCCATGTTTTTGTTCACCGCACCCTGAAGGGTGTTGAACGCCACGGTCTCGCCGGGGCGACCAAAGCTGTTGCCCGCCGGAGCCGCCGGGGCTGCTGCTGCTGCAGCCCCAGCCGCGGAAGCAGCGGGAGCCGTTCCTTCCGCCACCCGAGGCACGGAGATGGGCTGACCGGAGGCTTGCTCAACGTCTTCCGCCTGAATCCGGCCATGGGGACCGCTGCCACGCACGGTGGCCAGGTCCACACCCATCTGGGAGGCCAGCTTCTTCGCCCGGGGGCTGGCCACGATGCGGCCGTCATTCACCACCGGTGCCGACGGTGCAGGGGCAGCAACAGGTGCCGGAGCCGGCGCAGGGGTTGGGGCTGGGGCCTGGACCGCAGCTGGTGTTGGAGCCGGAGCCGGTGCAGGGGCGGGAGCTGCAGCCGCCGCGGGAGCGGTGGGGGCCTTGGCCTGCGCGTCGGCGATCTCAGCTTCGGTTTCGACAATCAGACCGATGGTTTCGCCCACCGGTGCCGTGCTGCCAGCAGGCATCAACACCGCAGCCAGGTAGCCGTCCTGGAATGACTCAACGTCCATGTCCGCTTTGTCGGACTCAACGACAAGAACCGACTCCCCACGAGCCACCTTGTCTCCGGGCTGTTTCAGCCACTCCACGATCTTCCCCTCCGTCATGGTGGAGCTGAGGGCAGGCATGAAGATGTCTGTGGTCGCCAAAACCGTCTCCGGGAGGGCAGATCAGGGGAGTTTACGAGTCAGCAGAGGCCAGCCGATCAGGCTTCCTCAATCGACTGCACAACGCCATCCTTCACAACGATGGCCACCTGCATCTTCTGCACCAGGTTGTCGCCAACCTTCAGCTCACAGCTGCTCTCCAGCTGACCCTGCTCAACGATCTGGTCCATCTCCAGCTCACGCACCTGGGCCTGCTGCTGAAGCAGGTTGCGCTTCTGCTCCTCCAGCTCGGCGCGCTTGGCCGCCACCTGCTGTTGGATCTGCGCCACCTGATCCTGCACGCGTGGATCAAGGGGGTTGGCGCTCTGACGGCGCACCTGGTCCACTACGTCCTGACCTTCCTGTTCCAGCTGAGCCAGCTGTTGATCAGCGGTGGCAATGCTATTGCTGAGCTCGCGCTCTGCTTCTTCTTTCCAGGTGGGCGTTACGACGGCGCGGACGGTGATAGGGCGCTTGATCGTCAGGAAGGTGCCGTCGGACATGGGTTCTTGGAAGACGGCCAAAGCGTGTCAGCCCTTTCACATGGGGTCAATCACCGGACAACCGACCACCCCCCAAGCCTCGTCAGGCTCGGTCAACGTCCGTAAAGGCCATCGATCAAATGCTGATCGCGGCTGGTGATGCGATCACGGCGCTGCTTCAGGGTCTGGGTCAACAGACCGTTCTCAATGCTGAAGGGATCCACAAGCACCACCCCCGCCAGCCGTTCATCACCCCGGGAGCCCCACCGCTGCTTGAGCAAGCGGTTGCATTCGCGCATCAACAAGCGAAGCAGGGCCGGATCACCGGGTTGTCCGCCCAGGTCCTGTGCCACGTTTACGCAGGCTTCTGCCGCCCAGGCCACGATCGCCTCAGCACGGGGAACGATCAGGGCACCGAGCTGGCGTTCGTCCTGACCCACCAGCATCACCTGCTCGATCAAGGGGCTGGCCACCAGGGCCTCTTCCAGCGGGCCGGGCTCGATGTTCTCGCCACTGCTCAACACAATCGTGTCTTTGGCCCGGCCGGTGAGGGCCACCGAACCATCCGGCAGGAGCATGCCGAGATCGCCGGTGTCAAACCATCCCGCGGTATCGAGAACCTTGGCGCTGGCCTCAGGTTTGCCGAGGTAGCCCACCATCACCTGGGGGCCACGCACCATCACCCGCCCCCGTTGCCGGAAGCCCAGGGGCTGGCCGTTGTCGGGATCGACGATCCGGAATTCGGTCTGGGGCATCGGCAGCCCGGAACTGCCGCGGATGTTGCGCCAGGGCCTGCGGCAACTCACCACAGGGCTGGTTTCGGTGAGGCCGTAGCCCACCAGCAGCTCAATCCCCACGGCTTCAAAAAAGGCATCGATGTGGGGCGCGATGGCACCGCCACCGCTGATCGGATAGGCGAGCTGACCACCACTGAGCTGGCGCCGCAGCTTCGGCCAGATCAAGGTCGACGCCAGGGCATGCAGGGGCCAGCGCAGGGCGGCGGAGCCGCAGGCACGTAGCCGGCCGGAGGCTGACACCGGTTCCAGCAGGAGGTTGCGCGCCGTTCGCACGGCTTTGCGCTGGGCAGCGCTGTTGGCCAATGCCGCCCGCAGCAGGCGCTGCCGGGAGGGGGGGAAGGTTTTAAGCACATCCTCAAATCCAGCCTGAACCGCCTCCCAAAGCCGCGGCACGGTGGCCATCGCGATCGGCCGGACCCGCGGCAGATCCTTCTTCAGTTGCTTGATGGTTGTGTAGGTCTGCGTGCAGGCACAGGAGAGGAAGAAGTAGCTGGCACTGCGCTCGTAGGCATGCCAGATGGGCAACACACTCAGCACAGGAGCACCGGGCTCGGGATAGGCCACACAGGCCAGTGAGCTCATCTGATGCAGCAGGTTGGCGTGGGTCAACGGGACCCCTTTGGGTTGGCCGGTCGTGCCCGAGGTGTACAGAACAGTGGCAACGGCGTCTCGCCCCCCCGCCGGGCCAACGGGATCGAGGCCGGCCCCTGACGCCAGAAACGCCTCCCAGCCCATGGCGCCCTCGGCAGGCTCCCCTTCCAGCTGAAGCACAAAACGCAGCTGAGCCCGCTGGTCTGGGGGAAGGGCCAGACGACGCCACACCTCAGCGTTCTGCACCACCAGAGCCGTTGCCTGGCAATCCGAAAGGATGTAGCACAGCTCCTCCACTGGAGCCGAGGCTCCGCGCACGGCATCAGCGGCACCGGCACGCATCAGGCCCTGATCCGCCACCAGCCAGCGGGGGCTGTTCTCAGCAAACAAAGCCACCACATCGCCTTCCTTCACGCCATGGCGCCGAAAGGCGGCGGCAGCGGTGGCGATGCGCTCCGCCAGTTCGCCGAAATTGAAGCGTTCGGGATTCGCCGCATGGGGCGCATCGACGGCGGCAATCAGCCCATGGCGGTCGGCGAGCCAGGGCCACACCGCATCGACCCTCGGCAACCTCTGAACATGGGCATGACGCTGCAAAGCGTCCGTTTCACGGGTTGTCGGGCTCCAGCTGGCCGTCATCCGAGACAGGGGTTCAAACAGCTCAGGTCTATCTCGCTTCCTCCTCCCAGACCAGACCGAAACGATGGGCCAGGGCTTGCCGAAGCAACGGCTGCACCTCAGCCGACGTCAGCCCTGGCAACCAGTCCGCAAGCCGCCCGACCTCACGACCGGTGAGCCCACAGGGGGTGACCTGCTCAAACCCCTGCATCGAACAATCAACGTTCAGAGCCAGGCCGTGCTGGGTAATCCAGCGGCGACAGCCCACACCGATGGCGGCGACCTTGCGGTTGTCCAACCAGAGGCCGGTCAACCCCGGCAGACGCTGACCCTCCAGGCCCAACTCCGCCAGAACATCCAGAACGACTTGTTCCAGCTGGCGCAGATACCAGTGCAAATCGGGGGTGCGGCGCTGCAGGTCCAACACCGGGTAGGCCACGAGTTGGCCGGGCAGGTGATGGGTCACCTCCCCGCCCCGATCGATCCGATACAGGGGTGCCGGTGGCTCAGCGGGATCGAAATGCAGGTGCTTCTCGCTGGCACCACGGCCGAGGGTGTAGCAGGTCTGGTGCTGCAGGATCCAGACCGCCTCCGGAGCCGATGGATCAGCCAGAAGACGGGTCTGCCAGCGCTGTTGCGCCGACCAGGCGGCATCGAATCGAACCGGATCACCGGGCTCGAAAAGAAATGCACGCTGGGGGTGGGCCGAATCGTGCGCCGTATCTAGCTTGCCGATAACAACCGGCACAGGAGTGAGGCATGAAGTTGCTGATCCATGGTCGCAACCTCGAGATCACGCCGGCGTTGCGGGATTACACCCAAACCAAATTGGAGCGGGCCACATCGCACTTCGGTGATGCTGTTCGCGAGGCCGATGTCCATCTCTCCGTGGCCCGCAATCCCCGAGTGCCGCAACAGACCGCCGAGGTGACGGTCTTTGCCAACGGCACGGTGATCCGCGCCCAGGAACGCAGTGAAAACCTGTACGCCAGCATCGATCTGGCCGCCGGGAAACTTGCCCGCCAACTGCGCCGCTGGAAGGAACGCCACAGCGATCACCACCACAGCCACGGCCACAGCGCCAGCCACACCCCCAGCACGGATGTGGTCAACGATGCATCCCCCGTTGAAGCCTCCCTTCTGCAAGGGCGTGAGGCGGAACTGCCAGATCCAGGTGTGCGACGAAAGTATTTCGCCATGCCGCCCATGGGCCTGGAGGAGGCACGCCGCCAATTGGATCTGATCGACCACGACTTCTACCTGTTCCGGGAGAAGGAGAGCGATCAGCTGCAGGTGATCTACCGACGCAACCACGGGGGGTATGGGGTGATTCAGGCTCGTGAGTGACCTTCCGGCCCGCCATGGCTGATCCAGCCCAAGAGCTCCCCGACCTACCCCCCCGGCTGGATCAGGCGATCCTCGACCCCCTGCTGACCCGGGACCAGCTTCAAGCCCTCTGTGATTCCGGAATGCAGGAGGGCGTGCGGGCCTTCTGTACCACACCGCGTCAGCTGCCGATGCTGCGGGAACGCATCGGGACCACCGACGCAGGCCCCCGACTTGTTGCCGCCATCGGCTTTCCCTTCGGAGCCATTCCCGCTGAGCTCAAGCTCGCGGAAGCGGAGTGGTGTGCCGCCCATGGCGCCCAGGAGCTCGATGTCGTGCCCGATTTCAGCGCCTTGGCGAACGGCGATTCAGGCGCGTTTGCCGAGGAACTCGCCGCCCTCTGCGAGCTGGGGCTTCCCGTGCGGGCCGTCCTGGACATGGCCCGTCTGGAGAACGAACAGCTGGAACTGGCCGTGGAGGCCGCCATTGATGCTGGCTCTGCGGGACTGCAAACCAGCAACGGCTTTGGCCCGGCCTGTCATGCCGATCAAATCCTTGCGTTGAAAAAGCTGATCCGCAAACGCTGCGCCATCAAGGCAGCCGGGGGGATCCATAGCCTCAGCCACGCAGGAGACCTGCTGTTGGCGGGAGCCGATCTGCTGGGCACCAGCAGCGCACCGGCCCTTCTGCAGGCCCAGCGCCGCCCCGCGGCCTGAATGGCAGAACGACGCCTCACCGGCCTCGCCCTCAAAGTGGGCCCCCTCGGCGAGCACGACCGCCTGTTGAGCCTGCTCAGTAATGCGGAGGGGGTCAGTCGCTTCGCCGTTCCCGGAGCACGCCGTCCCAGGAGCAGTCTGGCCGCCGCGGCCCCCCTCACCCTGCTGGAACTGCAGGTGGGAGGACGGAGCGGCCTGGCCCGGGTGCGACAGCTGCGGGTGCTGCGCAGTTTTTCCGGCCTTGGGCAACAGCTGGAAACCCTGGCTGCTGCTCAGGCGCTTTGTGATCTGTGCATTCAACTGGCGGCCGAAGACCCCGTGGAGGGGCTGCTGGACACAATGCAGCTGCACCTGGAACGCCTGGAGGAGCACCGAGCCGACCCGGAGTTGGTGCTGGCCGGCACGGTCCAGGCCTGCATCCATCTGCTCACCCTGGGCGGTTATGGACTGCCGTTGCAGACCTGCTGCATCACGGGCGATCCCCTGGAGCCACCGCTTGGCCAGTGGGACTGGCGCTGCAGCCTGCTGGCGCAGGACGGTTTTGCGATCGATGAGCAGCCTGGGGCAGCGATCCAGCTGAATCCCTCCGAACTGGCCCTGCTCCAGCGACTGACCCGGGCCGAACTACCGCGTCGCCGGGACGGTGAGCTGATGGGCCCCCCAGCCGTGTGGCGCCGGCTGCTGCGGGTGGTTGAGATCTGGAGCCGGACGCATCTGAACCGACCCAGCAAAGCCCTGGCCATGCTGCGAGAGACGCTCCTGGCAGGCGCGTGAGCCATCATGGCCGCGATGCAATTGCCCCTTGAGCGGACCGAGCCTCACCACCCCTGAACCCGCTCTGCCCACCGGCAGCAACCCGGAGGGAAAGCGTGGCTTGGAAGCCGTGCTGCGCCTCAAGGACTTCCGCAAACTCTGGCTGGGCCAGATCTTTTCCCAGCTGGCGGACAAGTTCTACATCGTGCTGATGGTCTTCCTGATCGATCAGCACCTGCTGCTGAAGGGGCAGGGAAGCGGCGTGCTGGCGGAGATGGCCTCGGATTACGGCCTCGACATCAGCACACGCACCCAGGTGATCACCCTGCTGGCCACAGGCATCTTTGTGGCCAACACCATTCCGGCCATGCTGCTGGGAACGGTGGCTGGGGTCTGGGCTGACCGCTGGCCCAAGCGTCGGGTGATGGTGGCCAGCAACGCCATCCGAGCCCTATTGGTGGTGTTCGCACCGCTCTGTCTGCTGCCGGGTCCCGTCTGGCTTGGTCTGCCCTGGGGCTACTGGGGGCTGGTGGGCATGACCTTCCTGGAGTCGATCCTGACCCAGTTTTTTGCCCCCTCGGAACAGGCCACGATTCCTGTGGTGGTGCCGGGAGATCACCTGTTGGCGGCCAACTCCCTCTACCAAGCCACCAGCATGGGGGCGACGATCCTGGGCTTCGCGCTGGGGGAACCGATTCTTCGTGCCCTGCACAGCAGCCTGGCGATCATCGGCATCGATGGCGGCGAGTTTCTGCTGCTTCCTCTCTGTTACAGCCTTGCGGCCCTCAGCCTGTCGCGCCTGAAGCTGCAGGAAGCCCCCAAGCCCCCCTCCACTACATCGGTGTGGACGGAGATCGGCGAAGGATTGCAGGTGCTGCGCCGGGTGCCATCGGTGCGCGGCGCCATGATTCATCTGGTGCTGCTCTACAGCCTGTTGGCAGCGCTCTACGTGTTGGCGCTCCAGCTGGCTGCCCTGATCGACAACCTGGGCCCCTCAGGCTTTGGTGCCCTGCTGGCCATGAGTGGACTGGGCATGGCGATCGGAGCCGTGGTTATCGCCCAGCTGGGCCATCGGTTCAGCCGCCGCCGGCTTACGGCAGCAGGCCTGGGAACCATCACCTGGACCCTGGTGCTGCTCAGCCAGCTGCGGGGATCCCTGGCCTTCACCTTGAGCCTCTGCGGAATCCTGGGCATCGGCGCAGCTCTGGTGGCGATTCCAGCGCAGACCACGATTCAGGAAGAAACCCCCGAAACCGAGCGCGGCAGGGTGTTCGGACTGCAGAACAACCTGATCAACATCGCCCTGAGTCTGCCGCTGGTTCTGGCGGGCACCTTGGTGAGCAGCATTGGTCTTCAACCGGTGCTGTGGCTGCTGGCGGGGTTGGCGCTGGTGGCGGCGTTGATCGAAAGGCCGTGGCAACGCTGCTAATTTGCGTTTTCGCCTGAGGAGGCCCAACCCGCTTGGCGCAGATCGCGTGGCTCGGCAAGAAGTCTCCCTTCTGCGGGAATGTGTCCTACGGGATCAGCACCACAGAGGCCCTGCGCAAACGCGGGCATCAGGTGCACTTCATCCATTTCGATAACCCGCGCAGCCCGGAGCGCGACAACACATCGCTGCTGGCCAACGACCCGGACGTCAGCCTGCCCTATCTGGTCAAATCGCAGGTCTACACGATCCCTTCCCCCGGAGCGCAGCGGGAGCTGAGGGAATCCCTAGAGCGGCTGCAGCCCGATCTCGTGCACGCCAGCCTCACCCTTTCGCCCCTGGATTTCCGCCTGCCGGAGCTCTGTCAGCAGCTGGGCGTGCCCCTGGTAGCCACCTTTCATCCCCCCTTCGATGCAGGCCTTCGCAACCTGACGGCGGGCACCCAACAGCTCACATACCAGCTTTATGCACCGGCCCTGGCCCGCTACGACCGGGTGATCGTGTTTTCACAGCTGCAGGCGGATTTTCTTGAGCGCCTCGGCGTTCCAGCCGATCGTCTGACGGTTATTCCCAATGGTGTGGACACCGACCGCTGGTGCCCCACCAGCCCCGGCACCCTTTCGCTGATGCATCAGCAGGTGCGGCAACGGCTGGGCCGAGAACGGATCGTGCTCTACATGGGGCGCCTGGCGACGGAGAAAAACGTTGAAGCCCTGCTGCGGGCCTGGCGTCTGGTCTCACCGAAGGGCTGCCGTTTGGTGATCGTCGGCGACGGGCCGCTGCGCAACAGTCTGATGAACCAATTCAACGACGATCGGATCCTCTGGTGGGGCCACGAGCCAGACCTGGACACCCGGGTTGCACTGCTCCAGTGCGCTGAGGTCTTCATCCTGCCGAGCCTTGTGGAGGGCCTGTCGCTAGCCTTGCTGGAGGCGATGGCCAGCGGAACAGCATGCGTGGCCACCGACGCCGGTGCCGATGGCGAGGTGCTCGAGCAAGGGGCGGGAATCGTGCTGAGCACCCAGGGCGTCACCACCCAGTTGCGCACGCTGCTGCCGGTGCTTAGGGACCAGCCGGTGCTGACGGCGGAACTGGGCCGCAAAGCCCGCCTACGCGCCCTGGAGCGCTACACGATCTCAAGCAACATCGACGCCCTCGAACAGCTCTACGCCGACCTGATGCTGACCAGCACGGTCGCCGCATGAAGGGCTGATCAGCGCCAGTCCAATCCAGGAACCCAGCCCACAATCGCCGGGGTGACAGCGGCGTATTGGCCGTAATCCGGATGCAGCGCCCGTAACCCCTGCTCCTCGAAGCGGGCTTTCCCCCGCAGCACGGCCGCCAGGCTGACCAACAGCAACAGATGCAGCGGGCTGCCTGTGGCCAACACCACGCCTGCGGAACACAGCAGCACCGACCGGTACAAGGGATGCCGGCAGATGGCATATGTGCCTGTGGCGATCAACTGATTCGCCGGCTTGGGCGCCGGCAGCGGCGAAAGACTGGCCCCGAGACAGCGAAACGCCTCAAGGGCCCGAAACAGGCCAAAAGCCAACAGCAGCAGGCCCAGCCCAAACAAGGATTTAGGCCAAATCGCCACACCGAAGCTGGCCGGAGCAGGCCAGACCGGAAGCAGATGGGCCGTGATCAGCAGCAGCTGGGCCAGCAGCCACCACTCACCGCGGCGGTTGTCCAACCAGCCGCCCCAACTGAAGCCCCAATCGGAAAACATTCAGTCGCTGACCACCAATGTTCGGACGTTACGGCGCTGCACCAGACCCGCCAGGGTCTGCATGTCGTCCCAGCGAACCAAGCCCACACAGCCAAGTGTGCCGCTGTTGGCGTTGCGGTTGGCACTGGGGTCGAGATTAATGCCCAGATGGCCTCGCCACGTAGGGAACTGCGGTTAAATCCCGATCCAGATCGGCCCGAGCTCCCGCGGATTCGTGGGACCCTGGGGCTCCACCGGCCCAAGGCTATAGCGACCGGCGGGAAGCGGCGCGCGGATGCCGGAGCGATGGCGATCGGCGTTCTGACGGTGGGCCCGACCGCTGACGGCATCGAAGTGCTGCACTGGCTGACCTGGGGTTTCCAGACGCAGACTTCAGATGGGATCGCCCGTGCGCGTGAGTGATCGCGTGGTGCAGTTGAGCACCAAGACGGACTCGTTGGCGGAGGTGGAGATGGATGGCGACGTGGTGGGGAGCTTGGAGGCCGAGGCCAGATCCATCTCAGCGGCAGAACGGGGCAAGGCAAACAGCGCCAGCAACTTCAACGCTAGACACGACCAAACGACCACAGTAACCAGGCAAACAGGCAAACAGGCAAACAGGCAAACAGGCAAACAGGCAAACCCTATGGGCGGTTTTTATTCGCCGAGGAAATAAAAGCCAGCGCTCTCACTGTCCCCTTCTGAGACCCAGCTCGAGAAAAGGTTCAGAGTTCGTTTTCGGCCAGCTGAAGCGCTTCAGCCTCCTTGGTTGGATCCTGGGCTCAGCTGTCATCCAGCAGGCGCTGCAGGCGAGGACTGACGGCAACCACCAGGGGATTCGTCAGCACGCGCCGGCTGATGCCCAACTCCTCGAGTGAAATCGCCAGAGCTTGCCTGGCCTGGCGGCGCGGAAGACGCCCCTTTTCCACCTGGCAGTCGCTGCTGGCCTTGGCCATGGCGGCATAGCCGCGAATGCGGCGGGCCAGCACCACCACGGCAACCCGGCGCTGAACCTCGGATGCCAAGGGAGCCTCCTCAGCAGCAACAGGGATGGGTGTTCCCATGGGCAGACCCACCAGAATCGCAGCAAAGGTGCGGAGGAGACGCATCAAGGTGTCTGGAACGCCCTCTCAGTCAAGCCTGGGAAATCGCTGGGAGATGCTGCTGCCGGTGTACTGCGCCACCCAGCCCTCGGGGTTGTTGAACCAACGCACAGCACAGAACCGGGGCTGAGAACCCATATCGAACCAATGCCGGGTCCCTGCTGGGACCCTCATCAGGTCGCCCCGTTCGCACAGCACGCTGAGCACCTCGGAACCGATGTGCAGCACAAACAAGCCGCACCCTTCCACAAAAAAGCGCACTTCGTCTTCGGCATGGGTGTGCTCCTCAAGGAACTTGCGGCGCAGGGGCTCGCGATCGGGATGATTCGGCGTCATCCGAATCGCGTCGACCGTGAAGTAACCACCATCGCGTTGAACCCAGGCGATGGCATCGGCATAGGCCTGGAGGATGGTGGCCTGGTCAGCCCCCTCCGGCAGGCCATGCTCCGCCGGCCATTGCTCAAAGCCGATGCCCCTGCGGCTGAGCGACGCCTGAATCACCGCCGGATCGTTGCTCTCGAGCTGGGGCACAAGTCCATCTGGGGCATTGGCTGCAGTTTCATCTGGAAAGATGCTGAGACGACTCATCGTCTGGACCCCGGGCGCATCGACTGCTGACCATCATCGATTCCACCAGGACAGGGGGTCTCACGCTGGTGGGAGTCGGCCCCGGCGATCCTTCCCTGCTCACCCTGGCCGCCGTTGAAGCCATCCGTCAGGCCGAGGTGGTGGCTTATCCGGTCGGACGCCTGGGGTCCGACAGCATGGCCGCCCAAATCGCCGCCGCCTGGATCCGCAGCGACCATCAGCGGCTGCCGTTGCTGTTCCCGATGGTGGAAGCCGCCGAACCGCGTCGCACCGCCTGGGGGGCGGCGGCGCAGGAGCTGCAGCAGGCCATCCGTTCTGGCCAGCAGGTGGCACTGCTATGTGAGGGAGATGCGTCGCTGTTTGCGAGTTGCAGCTACGTGCTGCTGGCCCTTCGTCAGGCGTGGCCCGACTGTCCCATCAACGTGATCCCCGGCATCACCTCCTGCTCAGCAGCCGCGGCTGCCGGCCTCTGGCCCCTCGCTCTGCAGCAAGACCAACTGCTGTTGCGCCCCTGCCCAGACTCGCCCGAGGAGCTGGAGCGGGTGCTGGACACCGCCGCAGCGACGGGGCAAGTTCTGGCCCTGCTGAAGCTGGGTCGGCGCTGGAGTTGGGTGCAACCCCTGCTGAAGCAACGAGGTTTGCTGCAGCAAGCACTGTTTGCCGAACGGGTCGGCTGGCCCGACCAGCAGATCTTCCGTGCGGATGGCGTAGCGGCCAAACCCCGCCCCTACTTCTCGCTGCTGTTGATCCGTCAGGGATGGCCGGAGGTGCTGCCCTAGGCGAGTTCTCGGCTGCGTTCCGCAGCAGCAACAACCGCTTCGATCAAGGCGGAGCGAAGACCGATCCGTTCCAGCGCGCGGACGCCGGCGATGGTGGTGCCCCCAGGGGAGGTGACCATGTCCTTGAGCTGGGCAGGGTGCAGATCGCGACGGTCCAGCAGCTCAGCCGTTCCAGCCAGGGTGCGGTGGCTCAGCCGCAGGGCCAGGTCTCTGGGAAGACCAGCGGCAACAGCACCATCAGCCATGGCTTCCGCCACCAGGGCCACAAAGGCAGGGCCCGATGAGGTGAGCGCCAGAAAGGCATCGAGCTTGGCTTCCGCCAACTCCAGCACTTCGCCCACATCGGCGAACAGCTGCCGCACCTGATCCTGTTGCTCTGGGTCGATCCCCTCCCCCCAGGCCAGAGCCGTCAAACCGGCGCCCACCAACGCAGGAGTGTTGGGCACCGCCCGCACACAGCGATGACCGGGAAACAAATGCTGCAACCGCGCCAGAGACACCCCCGCCAACACAGAGATCAGCAGCGGCTCCCCCACAACCGGTCCTGAAACCGCAGCAACGGCATCCAGTTGCTGTGGCTTCACCGCAAGCAGCTGCACCGGCGCCGTCCAAACCTGCTGTGCTGAAGGATCATCAGCGGCAACCAAACCGATGCCAGCCGGCAAGGCCCCACGCCGTTGCTCAAGAGAAACAGATTCTCCAACCACCGCCAACAGCTGGTCGGCCGGAATCCGACCACGCTCCAAAAGAGGAAGCACAAGGGCCTGAGCCATGCGGCCCAGGCCGATCACACCGAAAGCAGGCTGCACGGGAAGCTTCAGAGAGCGGCTGCTCCCCAGGCGGGCGAAGGGGCGCTGGCGTATTCATCAACATCGGCCGCATCGGCCTCACGACTCACCACCGTTGGAGCTGAGGCTTCGTCATGACCGGTATTGGTGACGGTGACGCAGCTGGGGGCGAACAGGAAGATGCTCTCGCCGACACGTTCCTGGTGACCATCGATTGCGAAAGTGCCACCGGCCACGAAATCAACAGCACGCTGGGCTTGGTCGGGCTCCATCATCGTGAGGTTGAGGATGACGGTCTTGCGCTCCCGCAGGGCCTGAATGGCCCGAGGCATTTCATCGAAGCTGCGGGGTTCCATCACATTCACCTCAGCAGCAGCATTGCTGATGCCGGGCATGCCGATCACATTGGATCCCGGCAGATCACCACCGAGATCAAACGGGTTGGAATCTCCAATGGTGGCCAACGCCCCTCCGTCAGCCTGCAGGGCGCGCTGATCCTGGTCATCTTGCTCGTCGTCGTAGGCGAAATCATCCAATTCGCCATCGAGATAGTCATCGCCAGCGACGACGGCACGGAGACGGGAGATCAGCGACACCTTGGGATTCCTCTCGGTCTGAATGTGGTTCGAAAACCATGTCCCTGGATACCGTTTTCGTTGCGACGGGGCAAGTCAATTCGCAGCGTCTGTTGACACCAATCTCGGGCCGAACAAGGCCGAACCGATCCTGAGCCAGGTGCTGCCCGCTTCAGCAGCCTCTTTCCAGTCCGTGCTCATCCCCATCGAGCACTCCGCCAAGGCGAGCTGATCGGCCAAAGCTCGGCAGTCGGAAAACAACGCCTTGCGCTGCTCTGCGGCCATGTCGAGCGGCGCCATGGTCATCAGGCCCGAGATCCGCAACCCCGGCAGAGCCTGCAGGTCGGACCAGATGGCACCGAGTTCCTCGGCCGACAGTCCCCCTTTGCTGGGATCGGGCCGAAATTTCACCTGCAGCAACACTTCAGGACGGCGGTCCTCCTCCAGAGCGATGCGCGATACCCGTTCAGCCAGGGACAGGGAATCCACCGAGTGGATGACATCGAAGGCCTTCACCACCGGCCGCACCTTGTTGCTTTGCAGGCGACCAATGAAATGCCAGCGCAGGTTCAAATCGATCAGCGCTTCTTGCTTCGGCAGAGCCTCCTGCACGCGGCTCTCCCCGAAATCACACTGACCAAGCTCTGCCACGCAACGAACGGACGCTGCTGGGTGCCCCTTGCTAACGGCCAGAAGCCTGGATGAAGAGGGGCGGACTGCCTGGAGCGCCTGCCAACGCGCAGCGAAGGAATCGGTCAAGGGTTCAGATGAACGTCTGATCGAAGAGCTGACTCCAGGCCTCCAGCTCGTCCGAGCCATCCCGCCTGCAACGGCCCAAATGCACCTCAGCGTGGTGACGCGCATCTCCGTAGGGGATTACTTCGAACTGGGCACCACGAGGTTGCAGGGTGACCAGGAAGAACATGCGCTGGGCATAGAGCGTGGCGTAGACGTCACGGCCCTCACCAGCCGGAGCAACCCGATAGAGCATCCCGAAGGTGGGGTGATTCAGATATCGCTCGGACGCCATGCCGTGATCGGATGTCATAGAGCACCGTACTGACCGCGGAGCCCAATCACCAAGACGAGAACAATCATCGCCAGGCCATTCAGCAGGGGGGCCGCCCGATCGGGTGGCATGCGGAAGTAAGATGGACCAAGAATTCGGCCGCCACGGGCGACCAGAGCATCGGCCCCCTGCTCAGCCCTGAGAAGGATGTTGGCCAGCAGCCGCTCCCCGACGGCCAGCACTAGGCCGAAACCAGCCTTGAATCCCAGCTGACGGAGGTTGACGGCGCGGCTGGCGAGAGAGCGCAGCAGATTCTGGAGCTCCTCCTGCACCAGAGGCAGAAAGCGCAGTGCCAGCAGCAATTGAAACCCCAGTCGCTCCACAGGACACCCCAGCCACTTCAAGGGAGCCAGGCACCAACTGAGGGCCCAGACCAGATCCTCTGGAGGGGTCGTGATCAGCATCAGATTGACGCTGTGAATCACGGTGAAGATCAGGGTCGACGTGCGCAGCCCCAGCAGCGCCGAAGCACGATCCACCACCAGCGGCCCCAGCTGGAGACCGCCCAACTGCAGGGGGCCGAGGCGCAGCAGATCCCAGGAAGGACCCTCCATCTCGAGCCCCGGAAGCTCAGCCGGACTGCGCAGCGGGAAGGCCGCAGGAGGATCCACCGCCGGCAACAACATCGAGAAGAGGCCCACCACAACGGCCAAGGCCGTCAGCAACAGCACAGACCGCCACCACAGCGAGCGAGCCAGTCCACTGCCAAGGGTGATCAGCACCAGAGCCACCACCAGGCCAACGCGCCAGAGGGGCCCCGCCAGAACAGGCGTGAGCAGAAAGACAAGGGACCAGGCGAGCTTCAGGCGAGGGTCCAGGCGCCGGAGCCAACCCGTGGACCCATCGACGTATTGGCCCATGGGGACCTGGCGCAACCAGTCCATGACTCAGCCTTTGCGACTCTGCTGACGGGCCAGGTCGCGTTCGGCATCGCGCTGTTGCTTGCCCCGCCAGAACAGACGCAACGGGCTGCCATCGAAACCGAGGCCCTCGCGGATCTGCCGCTCCACATAGCGCCGGTAGGTCTCACCGAACATTTTGGGGTCGTTGACGAACAGCGTGAAGCTGGGGGGGCGGCTGGCCACCTGGGTGCCGTAATACAGCTTTCCCTGGCGTCCACCGCGGGTGGTGGGGGGGCTGCGCCAGCTCAGCGCTTCCTTGAGCACCTCGTTCACAACGGACGTACTGACGCGGCGACGGTGCTGCTCAACCGCCAAGGCGGCCAAAGCAAAGATGCTCTCCACCCGCTGGCCCGTCAGCGCTGAAGTGAACAGCATCGGAGCCCAATCAAGGAAATAGAGCTTGGAGCGCAGCTCCTTTTCCATCGCCGTCATGGTGTGGCTGTCTTTTTCCAAGGCGTCCCATTTGTTGACGACCACCACGCAGGCACGCCCGTCCTCTTCAATGCGGCCCGCCAGGCGCTGATCCTGCTCGGTCACCCCATCGAGGGCATCGATCACCAGAACACAAACATCACTGCGTTCAATGGCCTTGAAACTGCGGTTGATGCCGAAAAATTCCGGGCCGTAGTTGACGCTGCGACGCCTCCGGATGCCTGCGGTATCGACTAAGCGCCAGGGGCGATTCTCACGAATGATGCTGGTATCAATCGTGTCGCGGGTGGTGCCGCGGATCGGGCTGACAATCGCCCGCTGCTCTCCGCAGATGGCATTCAGCAGACTGGATTTACCGACATTCGGCCGTCCGATGATGGCCATCTGAATCGGCTCTTCCTCGTCACCCTCCTGATCCTTCGGGGGCAAAAAGGTGAGCACCTGATCCAGCAGCTCTCCGGTGCCTGCGCCATGGATGGCCGAGATCGGATGGGGTTCACCCAGGCCAAGGCTCCAAAATTCGCCAGCCATCGCCAGGCCCTGTTCCGGCGATTCGCACTTGTTCACCGCCAGAAGCGTGGGACAGCGGTGACTGCGTAGAAATTCCGCGATGGATTCGTCAGCGGCGGTGAGCCCCTGCTGACCATCAACGATCACCAGAGCCACACTGGCTTCCTCGAGCGCGAGCGCCGCCTGCTCCCGGATCTCCGGCAGAAACTCACTGTCATCGTCGAAGACCAGTCCACCGGTGTCGACGACCTTGAACTCGCGATCACCCCAGTAGCCATCCTGGTAGGTGCGATCACGCGTCACGCCTGGCTGATCGTGAACGATGGCCTCCCGACTGCGGCAAAGCCGGTTCACCAAGGTCGACTTACCGACATTGGGGCGTCCGATGATTGCGACGACAGGACGCGTCAAGAGTCTGCTCAGGCCAATCTTTCACCCTACAGAGAGGCCATAAATCAGTGGCAAAACCGAAATTCTTTCGGAGCGAGACAAATGAGTCTCAATTGAGACGTCTAGGGCGGGTTCAGTCTGATCCTCCGTCATGCTCGAGCTCGTCGCCAGCCTTGTGGTCGACCTCTCCGATCAACGCCTGACCGTCTAAAACAGCGATCAGGAGGTGGTTCGTGTGATTCCGGTCAGCACCGGCAAGGCCTCCACACCAACCCCGATCTTCAAAGCAAGTTCTTCACGAAGTACCGATCCACAACGATGTACGGACGCACCTACACCGTTCCAGGGGTGCCGTTCACGATGTGCGTGAGTGCGAACGAGGCCATCTGCCTCTACGCCGCCCCCTGGCAGGAGAACGCAGGGCAACCCTTCGGCGTGCCCCGCAGCCATGGCTGTGTGCGCATGCCGATGAACCACGCCCGTTGGTTGTTCCACAACCCCCCGAAAGGCACACCCATCACGATTCAGTCCTGAGTCTGGCCACCGGATCACTTCACCGGCAGATCGCCGGGGTGCCCCTGCACCGGATCGCCAGGAGGGGGAAGCTCAGGACCCAATGGCCCCTGCTCCGGCAGGGGGTCGCCCTGCTGGGCCAGCCGGGCCAACAGCCAGTTCACGGCAGTGGCTCGTCGGGTACGGCGGGGGTACAACTCACCGATGCGGTAACCCGCAAAGTTGAGCTGTTGCTTGAGCAGCTGTTTGTGTTCCTTGGGAACCGAGCGGGTCAAACGAACCGACGCGGGACGCTCCGCGATCAACTCGGGAGCCTGGGGGAAGGCGTCGGCCCATTCGGAGGGTGTGTCGGGACCGGCGCACCACTGCGGTTCAGCAGGCTGATAGCCCAGACGTTCCCAAATCCTTTCGCAAACAAAGCGATCGCTGCAGCGGTCCTCGAGGATCTGCAACAGCAACGAACGACTGAGCGGCCAGGGCATGTCGGTTGCGTTGTGCAGCATGGACCCATGATTGCTCTACCCCCTCTGCAGCTACCCGGCAATGGCATCGCACGTCAGCTGCGCTGCCGCGTGTTGCAGTCGCCGCTGGCAGGGGTGAGCGATCGAGTGTTTCGCAGCCTGGTTCGACGCTGGGCGCCCGATGCCCTGTTGTTCACCGAAATGGTGAATGCCACCAGCCTCGAGATGGGGCATGGACTGTGCAAGGTGGAATCGCTCGCCGAGGAATCCGGCCCCATCGGCGTGCAACTGTTCGACCATCGCCCCCAGGCCATGGCCGATGCGGCACGACGGGCCGAAGCCAGTGGCGCCTTTCTGATCGACATCAACATGGGCTGCCCGGTGCGGAAGATTGCCCGCAAAGGGGGCGGTTCCGGGTTGATCCGTGATCCCGGGCTGGCCATTCAGATCGTGGAAGCGGTGGCGGACGCGGTGGCCGTGCCTGTCACGGTGAAGACACGCCTGGGTTGGTGTGGCAGTGATGCCGATCCCGTGCACTGGTGCCAGCAATTGGAACAAGCCGGGGCACAACTTCTCACTCTGCATGGACGCACCCGCGAGCAGGGCTTCAAGGGTGCCGCCGACTGGAGCTCCATCAGGCAGGTGCGGGAGGCCCTCACGATCCCGCTAATCGCGAACGGCGACATCAACAGCCCCGACGATGCCCTGCGCTGCCTGAAACAGACCGGCGCAGCGGGCGTGATGGTGGGCCGAGGCACGATGGGGTCCCCATGGTTGGTGGGTCAGATCGACGCCGCCCTAGCCGGTCGCTCGATCCCCGCCACGCCGGATCCCTCAGCACGACTTGCGCTGGCCCGCGATCAATTGGATGGCCTCGTGCAGGATCGCGGTGACCACGGGCTGCTGATTGCCCGCAAACACATGGGATGGACCTGCACGGGCTTCCCCGGCGCCTCGCGACTGCGTCATGACCTGATGCGGGCACCCACACCCGCCCAGGCCAGGGATCTGCTTACTCAGCAGATCGATGCCCTTGCCGCGTCCGCTTGACTGGATGCTCCTACGATCAGGGCGTGGAGCCTGCCAGCGGCCAAGACAACAGCACGCTTGATGCTCAGGCCTGGCAGCGCTGGCGGTCTGGTCGCGCCAGCGCCGAAGAAATCGAGCGTTGGCAGCAACAGGTCCAGCAGCAGCTCCCCTTGCTCCCGCAACAGCTGCTGGACCCGTCGCTGCTGCCCATCGCACTGTTGAGCAACCCGAGCCAGTGGTCTCCGGAAGACAGCGGGCTGGATCCAATCGCTCTTCTGGCCTGCCACCAGGACCTCACTGACCCCAAACAATTGCTGAGCAGCGGCCGCCTTGGCGAGATCGCCCTGGGACAGCGCAGCCTGTTCACGGATCTGCCGCCGGTACACCTCCAGGCCTACCGGGATGGGTTGAGACCAGCGGCATGTGACGACTCCCTCAGCGCTCTAGAGCACCTGGGGGGCATCGGCCGTCAACGCTTCCAGCAGGGACAGCCCTTGGGCATGGATCTCGATCGCTACCAGCCCCCCCTACCGGACCCAGCACCAAGCGGGTCCATCCCCTCAGCGGCCACGGTGTTGGTGGTTCTCCACCCCACCCAAGAAGAAGCAGAGGCTGAGTCGGCGCGCAGCTCACCACCAGAAGGATGGAGTCAGATCCGGCACGCCTCCCTCGAGGATCCCTCTGGATGGATCGGAGCTCCGTTCCCAGACGGTGAGACCCTCGTCAGCTTCTGCCACGCCAGTGATCAGCTGGATCCCCAGGCAGCCCTGCGCATGGCCCACTGCGCAGCGCAACACCCTGAAGCGGTGTTGCTCACCAGCGATGAAACCCTGCGCTGGAGTGAAGACCCAGGCATTCCTGCGGGGAACCGCCAGAACAGAACAACCATCACACCGTTTCGTCTGCTCTGCCGGGGATGCATCGGCGGCCTGGTGACCCTCCGCTGGTCAACGCTGCAACAACTGAACCTGCCGGCATCCAGCGGTTCGCTGCATGCCCTGCTGCTGGATCTGGCGCTGCAGGTTTGCCGCCGTGGAGATGCCGTGGCCCACTGCCCGGAGGTTTTGCTTCAGCGATGCATCCGGGCGAACCCGACCGTGCCCGACGTTGCATCCCCGGCCGACCGCCACTGTTGGACCCCTGAGCTCAGCGATGAGATCCTGGCGATCACCCAGCGACACAGCCCAGGCTTTCTGGAGCTGGGTGGGGAGCTCACTTCCTCTCAATCGCTCAACGCCTGCCATCAGTTAAGGCTCCGCACCGATCCCAGTGTTCTGGTGTCGGTTCTGATCCCGTTTCGCGACCGGGTGGATCTCACCCAGAGCTGCGTCGCCTCCCTGCGCCGCTGTGCCGGAGCTGTGGCCTACGAGCTGATCCTGATCGACAACGGCAGTGAGGAGGCCGCCACCCAGGACTGGCTGGATGAACAGGCGCAGCTCGATGACGTGTGCGTGGTGCGAGTGGACGAACCGTTCAACTATTCGCGGCTCAACAACATCGGCAGACGCCATGCCCGTGGCAGCCATTTGTTGCTGCTGAACAACGACATCGAATTCCGATCCGCCGAGGTGCTCCAGGCCCTGCTGGACCCATTCGCCTACCGCGGCACCACTGCCGTGGGAGCGAAGTTGCACTACCCCGACGGGAGTATCCAGCATCAGGGGGTCGCCCTGGTGAAGGGGGAACGGCGCTGTGTGGTGGAACCTGGCAAACACCTGCACAGCGCTCCGGTGCTGGCCACCCTCACACCCCTGCTCCTGCAGGAGGAGTTCACCGCAGCAACCGGAGCCTGCCTGATGCTCCGCAGCAGTGATTTCGATGGCATTCAAGGCTTCGATGAAAATCTCGCCGTGGTGTTCAACGATGTGGATCTCTGCCTGCGGCTCCGCGCGCAGGGCGGATCAATAGTCGTGACCCCCTATCTGGAGATCGTTCATCACGAGTCGATCAGCCGCGGCAAGGATCGGGAAGGTGCTGCACTGGCCCGCCATCAACGGGAATCCGGTCAGCTAAGGGCCAAGCACGCCGGGCTGTTTGCCGCAGGCGATCCCCTCAGCAGTCAGCGGATTCATCCCCACAGCAATCGCTACCAACCCCGGGAACCCGCGCCGCGCTCAAAAGGTCCCGTGGCCAATGCCGTGCTCATGCACTGGAGGGATCCGAACTTCCAACCCAACCGTCAACGACCGATCGTTGTGCTCGCGCATTTTTCAGCCGACAACCGGTTTCGGGATGACCTCTTCCCTCTAATTGACGAGTACCAGCGCTTCGCCGACGTGATTGTTGTGTCGTCAGCCAGCGGGGTGCGCTGGCACCCGAGAACCCTGCATCGGCTGCGCCAACGCTGTGCCGCGATCGTTATCCGGCGCAACCAGGGGTATGACTTCGGCAGCTGGAAGGCAGCACTCAACCTTCACCGGCAGGACATTGATCAAGCAGCGTTCCTGGTGCTCACCAATGACAGCTTCTGGGGACCGATCGCCCCCCTCGACGATCTGTTCCAACGCCTGCAGGCCAGCAGAGCGGATGTGATTGGGCTGACGGACGATTTGATGTACGAACCGCATCTGTCGTCCGCCTTCACGGCTTACAAACCCAAGGCCTTGCAGAGCCAAGCCTTCAACAACTTCTGGAATTCTCTACAGATCTGGCCCCGCAAACGGGACCTGGTCAAACAATGCGAAGTGGGCCTACCGGTGCAGCTGCGGGCAGCGGGGGTGAAGCTCGAGAGCCTCTATACCCACAACGCCAATGGCAATGTTCTCCACTACGACTGGAAGCACTTGATTGAGCAAAGCGGCTTCCCTTTCCTCAAGGTGAGCCTGCTGCGGGACAACCCCACAAAGCAACCCGTCGACACCTGGCCCGAGGTGATCGGACAACGCAACCCTCAGCTAGCGGCCAGCATCGAACGCCAACTGCAGTCGAGGACAGGGTTACGACGACTGCTGGAACGGCTGCGCCATCGACTGAATGGAAGTGGTCGCAATGGGTCTCGTGCTGTAATAGCGCCGACTTCACACCGGTGAGCCAGCCGATGAGCAGCGCATCCAAACGACGGGGAATCATCCTTGCTGGCGGAAGCGGCACACGGCTGCATCCGATCACCCAGGCCGTCAGCAAACAGCTGCTGCCGGTTTACGACAAACCGATGATTTATTACCCGCTCAGCACCCTGATGCTGGCGGGGATCCGCGAGGTGCTGATCATCACCACCCCCCACGACAGAGAGGCATTTGAGCGCTTGCTCGGCGATGGCAGCCGCTGGGGCATGACGATTGAGTACGCCGTGCAGCCAAGCCCCGATGGCTTGGCTCAGGCGTTTCTGATCGGTGCCGACTTTCTGGCGGGCCACCCCGCCGCGCTGGTGCTGGGGGACAACCTCTTCCATGGACACGATCTGGTGCCCCAGCTGGTGAACAGCAACGATCAGCCCCTTGGAGCGACTGTCTTTGCCTATCCCGTCAGTGATCCCGAGCGTTATGGCGTAGCGGAATTCGATAGCGACGGTCGCGTGCTGAGCCTGGAGGAAAAACCTCAACAGCCCAAAAGCCGCTATGCCGTCACCGGCTTGTACTTCTACGACGACAGCGTCGTTGAGCGGGCCCGCGAGGTGAAGCCCTCAGCGCGTGGCGAACTGGAGATCACCGATCTAAATCAAGTGTACCTCGATGAAGGACTGCTGCGGGTGGAACTGATGGGCCGTGGCATGGCCTGGCTAGACACCGGCACCTGCGACTCGCTCAACGATGCAGGCAGCTACATCCGCACACTGGAACATCGCCAGGGCCTGAAGGTGGGCTGTCCGGAGGAGGTGGCCTGGCGCCAGGGCTGGATCACGGCCGAACAACTCGACCAACTGGCGCAACCCCTCAAGAAGAGTGGCTATGGCTCTTATCTCCTCCAGATGCTTGAGGAGAACGTGAGCGATCACGCAGCCCTGCAAACCAGCCTGGAGGTGAGCCATGCAGTTTGAACAACTCACAACCTCCTCCGGCGTATTGATGCAGGGCCCCCTGCTGATCACGCCCCAAGCCTTTGGCGATGACCGTGGCTGGTTCTACGAAAGCTGGAATCAGCGCAAGTTCGATGATGCCGTCGGCGAATCAGTGCTGTTCTCGCAAGACAACCACTCGCGCTCGATCCAGGGGGTGTTGAGGGGGCTGCACTACCAGCTCGCTCCGGAACCTCAGGCCAAGCTGGTGCGTGCCACGGTCGGGGCGATCTACGATGTTGCCGTTGACATCCGACGCAACTCACCCACTTTTGGCGCCTGGGTCGGCGCTGAACTCAGTGCTGAGAACAAATGCCAGCTTTGGATCCCCGAGGGCTTCGCCCACGGCTTCCTCACCCTCAGCGATGTTGCTGAGGTGCAATACAAGGCGCGGGGGTTCTGGAACAAATCCTGCGAACGGGGCATCATCTGGAATGACTCTGATCTGGCCATTGCCTGGCCGATCGATCGGCTGCAGGGTGCCGAAGTGAGCCTCTCAGGCAAGGATGCCGAAGCAGCAAGCTTCAAAGCCGCTGGAGACGTTTTCCCATGAAGGTGCTGCTCACCGGAGCTGGCGGTCAGCTGGGCCAAGCTCTGATCGCATGTGCCCCTGATGGAATCGAGCTGGTGGTCACGAGCCGCCAGGAGCTTGACCTGGCGGACCCTGAAGCCTGCGGCGGCGCTGTGAAACAGCACAAGCCCGACTGGGTGCTCAACGCCGGTGCTTACACAGCGGTGGACAAGGCCGAGTCGGAGCCCGAGCTGGCCCATGCCGTGAATGCCGGGGCACCGGAGGCCTTTGCCCGCGCCCTTGATCAACAGGGGGGACGCCTGCTCCAGATCAGCACCGACTTCGTTTTCAACGGAACCCAGGGCAAGCCGTATCAACCTGAGCAGGCCCGCGACCCTCTCGGTGTGTATGGGGCAAGCAAAGCTGCAGGAGAAGCAGCAGTCCAAAGCATTTTTGGAGCAAGAGGCCAGGGCCTGATCCTGCGCACCAGCTGGGTGATCGGGCCCGTGGGCAAGAACTTCGCCCTCACCATGCTCCGCCTTCATCGCGAACGGGATCAACTGGGTGTTGTCGCCGACCAGGTGGGCTGTCCTACCAGCACCCTCAACCTCGCTCAAGCCTGTTGGCAGACCCTTCAGATCGCTGGTGACCGCGAATTGCCAGCTGTGATGCACTGGAGTGATGCAGGCGCTGCCAGCTGGTACGACGTGGCGGTGGCCGTAGGCCAGATCGGTGCTGATTTGGGGCTCATCGACACGCCCGCAGCCGTTCAACCGATCACCACAGCCGACTACCCGACACCTGCTGAACGACCGGCCTACTCCCTTCTTGACTGCACCTCCACCCGCGCCGCCTTGGACCTCAACGGTGAGCACTGGCAGCAAGCCATCAAAACCGTGTTGCAGCAAGCTAAAACGCCATGAAGGGCGACTGAGATCAACACCCCAATCCCACACAACGCTCCAACCCACGCTCTGACCAATGGTTTCATCGATGCCTTCCGCCTCCGACCTGCTGGGAAATCGCCGCAGAGTTCTGGTCACCGGAGGTGCCGGCTTCATTGGCGGGGCCGTCGTGCGCAGGCTGCTGCGGGAGACCACAGTCACCGTCTTCAATCTCGACAAGATGGGCTATGCCAGCGACCTGTCCTCGATTGAGAAGGTGCTGAGCGAACTGGGCGAAGCGGCCAACGATCGGCACAGGCTTCAGCAAGTCGATCTCACCGATGCAACAGCCGTGGAGGCTGCGGTGCAGGAGGCCGACCCCGATCTTGTGATGCACCTGGCAGCGGAAAGCCACGTGGATCGATCCATCTCCGGCCCTGGTGTCTTTATCGAGAGCAACGTCAACGGGACCTACAACCTCCTACAGGCGGTGCGAAGCCACTACGAGGGCTTGAGCGGTGAACGCCGTGATTCCTTCCGGATGCACCACATCAGCACCGACGAAGTCTTTGGATCCCTGGGCGCCGAGGGGCGCTTCTCAGAAACAACGCCCTACGACCCCCGCAGCCCCTACTCCGCCAGCAAGGCGGCAAGCGATCACCTGGTTCAGGCCTGGCACCACACCTTTGGGCTTCCCGTGGTGCTCACCAACTGCTCAAACAACTATGGCCCCTGGCAGTTCCCGGAAAAACTCATTCCCGTTGTCACCTTGAAGGCCGCTGGATGTGAGTCAATTCCTCTTTATGGCGATGGGCTGAATGTGCGGGATTGGTTGTACGTGGAAGATCATGTCGACGCGCTGCTTTTGGCCGCCTGCAAGGGAGAGTCGGGACACAGTTATTGCGTCGGCGGCCACGGTGAACGCACCAATAAAGAGGTCGTTAACGCCATCTGCCAACAGATGGATCAAAGCCGTCCCACATCAGCTCCCCACGCAGATTTGATTACGCCGGTGACCGATCGACCAGGCCATGACCGCCGCTACGCAATCGACCCAAGCCGCATCAGTGCAGAGCTGGGCTGGAGCCCTCGTCACGATGTTGAGCAAGGACTCGCCGAGACAGTGAACTGGTATTTGGCCAATCAGGACTGGTGCAACAAGGTGCGTCAGCGTGCGGGATATGACGGCAGCAGATTGGGCATGAGGACACCAAAAACCAACTCAAACGAGTGATAGGTTTCCACATTCTTTTTTAGACCTGCCAAATGAGCGGCATGCCAAAAAATCGTCATCCGCTCTCCGCTCTTTCGCACACGACGAAGCAGGTGCTGAAGCGCTCAGCCTCTGCGATGGGCCGGCAGAAAATATTGCCCAAGGCACTGCGGAAGCAGTTCAATCGACTGGGCCAAGCCAAACATTCAGCGCCACCAAACAACAGACGCAAAAAAACAACACCCGAGCTGCAGGATTACATTAAGAACCTTCAAAGCAAAGATATAAACAAGAAAATTATTCGTGACTTTCGAGAATTAGCCCATTACGCCTACGTGTTCGACATTGAGCAGTATAGGGCCCAATTAGAGAGGGAAGAGGCAGAGGGTCTTAAATGCATTGGAGACGTAATCCTTCATTACTGCACATCAGGCAGCAAAAAAGGGATTGATCCCAGCATACTCTTTGATACAGACAATTATTTAAGCAAATACCCGGATGTCAGAGAAAGTGGACTCAACCCAATGGTTCACTGTTTCAAATTCGGAATGAACGAACACCGTTACTCTATGGACAACATCCATTTCATGCGGAAGATGGCTGACATAAAAAAAACCGTAACAGATGACTTTAACGCAATCAAAGAAGGTCTAATCAATAAAAAAGTTGGAATTTTTCTGCATATCTTCTATCCAGAACTTGGCGAAACAATTGCAGCTTACCTCAAAAATATACCCTGCAGCATCGATGTCTTTATTTCCACAAGGGAAGACTCGGTCGCAGCCCTAGAGAAAATTTTTGCGCGAGTTGAAAATACACAAAAGATCGAAGTCAGACACTTCAGCAATATCGGACGCGACGTCGCTCCATTCATTGTTGGCTTTAGGGATCAAATTCTCAATTACGACTACATCCTCAAGCTGCATTCCAAAAAGAGTCCTCACAGCAATGCACTTAGCGGCTGGTTCCTTCACTGCCTGGACAATCTGATTGGCAGCGAAGCCATCACAGCGACCAACCTTAAAGCCCTTCAATCGCCAGAAGTAGGCATTGTGTATCCGATTGAGAACTATGCTCTGAGCCTCGGAATCCAACACGACTCCTGCTGGGGCCACGAGGATGGCAACTACGCCAAAGCCAGACCCTTCCTCAATCGCTACAACCTTCGCCAGATCAAACGAGAAAGCCAGTTCCAGTTCCCAACCGGGACGATGTTTTGGTGCAAGCCAGCGGTCCTGCAATCAATCCTAGACTGGGGTCTTAATTGGAACAACTTTGACGAGGAAGGTGGACAAATCGACGGGACGATTGCCCACAGCATTGAACGCCTCATTGGAATTTCAACAACCGAAATATACAAGCAAAAAATTCTGACAACCTATGCTGGATATCTACTCTCCAAGCAACACATACATGACAAATCAATTATCGAAGACCGCAATAAGCTGTGCATTGATGGCTTCGAAAAAGTCATTCAATTCACCCCCCAGAGACTCGATACGAACTGGTCACTGAAAAAAAACATCAACACCAAATCTCTTCACATTCATTGGGTCATCCCCAATTTCACACCTGGCCTTGGCGGCCACATGACCATTTTCAGAACAATCGAATATTTGGAACGTTGTGGCCACCAATGCACAATCTGGGTCCATTCCGAGCTCAAGGGGAACGACAAGCCAAGCCGCCTTAGCTCGTTGCACAAACGTGTAATCAACCAGTCCTTCATTTCCCTGGATACAGACCAGGTCTACATGCTGGGCAACAACCAAGACGACCTTGATCTTGTATCCGGCGACGTTGTCATTGCCACAGACCGGATGAGCACTTATCCAGTGCTTGGAATGAAAAAATTTCAGAAAAGATTTTATTTTGTTCAAGATTATGAGCCCTATTTTTTCGCTCGAGGTAGCTCCAGCATCCTTACCGAACAATCCTATGCATCTGATAACAATTTTTTCTGCATTTGTGCCAGCCCTTGGCTGAAACAGAAGATGGAAAGCTTTGGCAACTTAGCCATCTCTTTCCCACTGGCCGTCGACCACAGTGTTTACTACCCCAAGAACGAAGAGAAACGCAAACGTGATGCCATTGCCTTCTATGTAAGACGCAGTACGCCAAGGCGACTTTATGAACTGGGACTGCTTGCCTTAAGAGCTTTATTTGATCTTGGCGACCACTTCGAGATCATCACCTTCGGCGAAAAAGACCTTCCCGATCTTGGAATTCCAGTGAAAGTGAGGCATGCAGGAATTCTGGACGCCGACGCCTTGGCCAATCTCTATCGCCAATGCGCAGTTGGTTTGGTGCTTTCGGGAACCAACTACTCACTGGTGCCAAACGAAATGATGGCCTGCGGGCTGCCGGTTGTTGATATTGATGCCGAGCACACGCGGATCTCCTATCAACCAGAAACGGCGGTGTTGGCCAAACCAACACCGATAGAGCTGGCCTCAGCATTAAGCCGATTGTTGAATGATGCATCGTTCAGGCAAAGCACCGCTAAGGCTGGCCTTGCCGCCACTGAACAGCTTACCTGGGATGGCTCCAACAAACTGATCGAAGCCTTCATTCAGGAGTCACTGTCATCGGCACAATCGCTCCCGCGACAACTTCAGTCATCGACTCCCTTGGTGACGATTGTGATCCCCGTTTACAACGGAGGTACGATGCTCAAAACCGTCATTGAGTCTTGTCTGTCGCAAGATCTTGATCAGGAATTTGAAGTGTTACTGATCGACAGTGCCTCCAGTGATGGATGCCTCGATGCACTGCCACAAGACGAACGACTCCATCTACACAGAATTAAGCAAGAGGATTTTGGTCATGGACGCACCCGCAACTTGGGAGTAGAGCTAGCGCGAGGGGAATACGTCGCTTTCATCACGCAGGACGCGATTCCTGCAAATCGCATGTGGCTGATGAATCTCATCGCTCCACTCCAAAAGGATCCAAATGTGGCCGGTGTTTTCGGCTGCCATATCGCCCATTGCGGGCATGGACAACTCACCGCCCATGACCTTGACCGGCACTTCAATCGTTGGATTTTCAGAAGTCATCGACAACCAATCGAACTGGATGTTGATCGACAGAACTCCAATAGCGTTGTCTCCAACCATGAACGTTTCTACTCAGATAACAATTCATGCCTGAGAAAATCTGTCTGGGAGACACTCCCACTTCCCGATGTTGTTTATGGTGAAGATCAATTATGGGCACGTGAAATACTCAGAAAAGGCTACAAAAAGGCCTATGCATCAACAGCTGTTGTTCGCCATTCCCACGAATACGATTTTCGGGAAACAGTTATGCGCGCCAACACTGAATGGCACTTTTACAATCAGCTTCTTGGAGAAAGTCTGCCTTCCACCAAAGATCAAGTTTTACAAATGGTTGAACAAGCTTGTACCAACGACCGAGAGGCTCAGAAACTGTACCCAGACGTCAGCGACGACGATTTAATCCATCGGCGTCGGATTCATTTTGCTCGTGCTTGTGGCTACTACCTGGCCGCGAAAGGACATGGGGAACTTCGACCCTAAAAAGCAAACAAACCTTGATCCTACTATATATGATAAATCTCATATTTAGGTAATACAGCAAAACAAAACAGCTCTGTTATTAATCAACTACGGCTTTTATATTATCGAAATTAATTAAAAAGCGAATTTAAAAACACATGCCTTAATCTTATACTCACAGATTTAAGCATTGCTTAGAGAAAGGCGAAAAACAGAGCATCACTCATGATCTTTCAACCTAACAGATTATTTAACAATCAGCTTTTACGCATTGCATTCAAAATAAATCCACCAACGCCCCAACCCACAACAATGATTCCGACAGATGCCAAGAATGCTTGCCAACGCCAGTTTTGATCTGGCGCAACTGGCAATCCAGGTTGACTCAGAACCACAACGAACTTCAATTGACGCTGGCTTTCTCGGCGGCTGTTATCAGATGCAAGTCGCGCCGATTGAAGCGTTTCAGTAGCAAATTCGACGTCTGAAATCAACCCTGCTTCCTCCAGAACAAGAGTATTTAGGTCTCGGCCGTCATTACTGACGGATTTATCCCTTTCTTGACGAATCTGCACTTGAAGCTCTTTAACTTGGTCTGCAACAAATGAAACTTCAGGTGCATTTGGATCGCGATATTGACGACGCAAGGCTGCTTCTTCAACCTTCAGTTCAACAAGCTGGGATTCCAGACCAGAAATAAATGATGATGTTGCAGCTTGCTCAGACTCAACGCTTAAGTTCCCATGTTTTTTGCGGAAAAGCTCAAGCTTCCTTGAGGCTGTCTTGAGTTTAAGTTCCGCCAACTGAACTTCTTTTCTAGCAAATTTATTTTGATCAGCATTGATTGACTGGTTCACTTCATTCACAAATCGACGCGACTGTTTCAGCAGCGCAGCGTTAAGATCGAAAGCCTGCTTTGGGTTAAAGCCGGAAGTCGTGAGAATGACTGAACCACTCATCGGCTGAGGGGCTACAGACAACTGTTTTCTGTAAAAATCAAGCTGAGCTGGCGCCGAACTATGGGCATACAAACCAGTCCACAGATCAGGGAGTCGGGGGCGGTAAGCCTGCTCAAGCTTCTTGCCGTCGGGGAACAGACGATTTTTTATGTCTGAAGATTCAAGGTAGACCTGTAAGTATTGTCCATCAACGAGGGAAGTTAGAACTTGCGGAGAAGAAGCAGCACCAGCCAAAACAGAAGCAGATGAACCGTCCAATGGAGCTGCCTGTTGAATCACAAACTCAGAGACAGACGTATAACGGTCTCGACCAATGACAAAGCAGTAAAAGGCTGATGTTGCCAAAAAAGCCGAGATCACAATCCGGGGCTTTGCGAAACTGGCAAGCCGCTCACGCCATAAAGTAATGAGTTGATTTGACTCGAAAGACTCAGCAAATTTAAATGATGAAGACAATTTCTTAGAGGTGTTAGAGAAAGTATTGGAACGCTGGTTTGACTCAGGCATGACTCAAATTCAATTTAGGCAATGGAACAGGGAGAAAATCAGGTGGTTAGTCATCAACTGACTCAAGGAGCAAGGACTCATTCGTCCTATAAAGAATCAGGGAAAATCCTAAAAGTATCAGTGAACACCAAATGAGGTATGACAATGAAATATCAGGAATTGGGTATTCATTATTTAGAGAATACCGGAAAAGCTCAACTGCATGAAGAACAGGATTCCATGTAACAAATGGCCTTGAATACAAGGGGAGCTCAAAAGTGGCGAAAAACAGACCGGATGTAAAAATAAGAATACGATTAATAAGACGTTTAATCAACCGAGTAATAAATTTGTTGTAACTACCAAGAAAGACAAGACAGATACCAAATCCTATTGCCATCACAACAGTTAGCAGATAAATGCACAGAGCCAACCCAGGACTGTCCATTCGAAAATCCCATGTAAGACCCCATATCAGTGCCATAAGGCCAAGAGTGAGGGTCAACAAAGCCCTAACATTGTTGAGTGACAAAGCTAAAAGTATGTCCAGCGGCTCAATACGCTTGTAATATAACGGAGATCTCAATTTCAAGCCGGATAGTGCTTGTATAGCCAGCTGTCTAAAAGGAAAATAAATTGTAAACCCAGCAGCCATAAAAATAACAATGTTGAAATATAGGCTTGTAGCACTACCACCTAACGACCCACCAGACATCAGATATCGAAATCCAATACGGATCCCGATAAAGAACAGCATGATCTGCAACGGATTAATCAGACTCTCCCAAGAGCCAACTGAGCTACTGGTTGATTTCCGATCGTTCTCATAGGCCGCGAGAGCAAGGATTGTCGAAATCTGTCTCGCCATTGCAGCCAAAAATCTTCTAAGAAAGATCATAATATTATCCATGCTTAAATATCCATTGCATCATCAGTGGAGTCTGAATTGCTCAAATTTAAGTCAACCTCAAAGCTATCATCTTCAGATTCTAATACACTGGAACCCTCTAGGTTTTGATCTGCCCACTGGATGGCATCTGCAAGAGGGCCCAAAAAGAGAATTTGACCTAGAGGACCCAGAACCAGGCCATCTGTACAGAATTCGCGCTGGAACTGAACATTCGCCGAAGTAGAAAAAAGCATTTTTCCCTCGATCTGCCTCAACAACAACTCTTTAAGCGGCTTGGCAGGCTTGGACATTAAAAATCTTGTCTTAGGGATTAAATAGCAGTCGAATGAAAAAATTACAGACAAGGCTAAACTGAAGAAATCCTTCTGGTCTCTTGAAAGCTCCTTAATTACAAGGCCTGGCTCAATACCAGTATCTGACAAGATGTTCCAAAATTTATCAATGCTGACGAGAGATTGGTCAAGACAATCGTTGTAGACGGTCGATAGAAAGCTGAAAGCATGGGAAACCCGCAGCTTTCTATCCAATCCTCCATCTCCTCCAACAGGCCAGCCAATCACACTGTTACCAACAATTTGACCTGTCACTGGTGAAACAAGGCCAGACATAGATGCAATCAACTGATAACGAAGAAAAGAATTGTTCGTAATAATTGCAATCCTCTTTCTACTATCACAAACCCAGTTCCAAGGAGTTTCAAACGAAATCTGGGGGTTCGACTTATCGCAGCGGAGTGAGAAATCTTGGAACCTCAACACTGGGTTAATTGAAGCTGTCACTACTACCACTAAACCAGGTGGGGAGAGATTTTGTTTGTGAACATACCACCATCAAACAAAGCAGCTTTATGGGTGACGTGCAATCCAATTAAGTGCACCTTTCCTTAATCCAGTGCGGCACCGCTTTTCCAAGCGATCCGTCACCAAACGCAGTGCGACATCTCCGGTGCGTTGCATCAGCCGCTCCGGTACGAGTGCCCCTGCTCCCCTCGGAGACAGTTCAAGGCTGAGATCAGCCTTAGCCATCAGCCGTTCCTGCTCGGGACGAATCCAGGCCTGGCACTGGAACTGCACAAGATCCTGAAAGCGCCCAAGGCCATGAATCGTGCAGTGCTCAAAAAGAATGGTGAGTTGGTCGCCATCCCAGCTAGAGCGGAACACCACCTCAGGCTGCAGCTGAAAATTCAACAACTGATACGGCCGGGATGCATAAAGGAAGCGGCCATCCGCGAGCCGCTCCACCTTTTTGCGGTTCAACAGAGCCTTCAGTGGGCGCCCAGGCTGCGCCAGGTAGCCCTGCAACTGAGGCAAGGATGCATCAGGCACCAGTACATCGATGCCATGGGAGCGGTGAACCTGCACCGAAAACCACCGAAACAGTTGCTGCGGAACCATGGCACGACCAACGGACAGTGATCACGGATGATCGAAGCATCACTCGATCGCGCCGAAGATCAGATGACGCAGCCATTCAGGATTGAAACCGACAGCCTGGGTGGCATTGAGGTGGCGTCCGAAGCTCTCTGGGGAGCCCAGACCCAGCGCTCGCTTCAGAACTTCGCCATCAGCGACGAACGAATCCCGCTCGAGATCATCCAGGCTCTGGCCTGGATCAAGCGCTCCTGCGCCACGGTGAACGGCCAGCATGGGCTCCTGAGCTCTCAACAGGTTGAACTGATCTGCACGGCGGCCGATGCGATTGCCGCTGGCCAGCACAACAATCAGTTCCCGCTGCGGGTCTGGCAGACCGGAAGCGGGACCCAGACCAACATGAACGTCAACGAGGTGATCAGCAATCTGGCGTCTCAGGCTTCAGGCACCGCCCTCGGCAGCCACAGCCCAGTGCACCCGAATGACCACGTCAATCGATCGCAGTCCACCAATGATGTGTTTCCCGCGGCCATCCACGTTGCCGCGGCCAAGCACCTGAAGGAGGGACTGCTGCCGGCGCTCGATGCCCTGGTGCAGTCCTTGGATACCAATGCCCAGGCCTGGATGCCGATAATCAAGATTGGCCGCACCCATCTGCAGGATGCTGTGCCCCTGCGTCTTGGTGATGAAGTGGGCGCCTGGCGGGATCAACTCAAACAAGCCCAGGCATGGCTGGAAGGCTGTCTGGTGAGCCTCGGCGACCTCCCGCTTGGGGGCACCGCAGTCGGCACAGGGTTGAACACGCCACCGGGCTTCCGTCATGCCGTAGCGGAAGAGCTGAGCCGGGTCGCTGGCGTCGAGGTTCGTCCCGCTGAGAACCTCTTCGCGGTGATGGCCGGCCATGACGCCCTCGTCCATGCGATGGGCCAACTGCGCCTGCTGGCGGTGGCCCTGCTCCGCATCGCTAACGACGTGCGTCTGCTGGCATGCGGCCCTCGAGCTGGGCTAGGCGAGTTGCAGCTGCCCGCAAATGAACCCGGCAGCTCGATTATGCCGGGGAAAATCAATCCCACCCAGTGCGAGTCCATGGCCATGGTCTGCACCCAGGTGATCGGGCTCGATGGCGCCGTGGCAGCCGCCGGAGCAGGCGGCCATCTGCAGATGAATGTCTACAAGCCCTTGATCGGCTTCAACCTGCTGCAGTCGATCCGCATGCTCAAGGACGCCATGACCAGCTACCGCCAGAACCTGGTGGAGGGCTTGGAGCCAGATCGCGAGCAAATTCAGCGGTTCGTCGATCGCTCCCTGATGCTGGTCACCGCCTTAACCCCGAGCATCGGTTACGAGAAGGCCAGTGCCATCGCTCAGCATGCCCACCATCAGGGGCTGACGCTGAAGCAGGCGGCCCTGGAGCTTGGCCACATCAGCGAAGCCGACTTTGATCAGCAGGTGAATCCCGGCGCCATGGCCGCTCCAGAGGCCTGAACTCATGCCGCCCGCTCCGTTGCCGGGTTCAGCGCAGCGGAGGCCGGCACCAGATCCTCGGCTTCAGCCACGGGGAAGCGGTTGATCGCTTTCAGCGCCTGACGGGCATGGCTGCGCAGTTGCTCGCTAATTGCTTCGCAGTAGGGCACCTGGGCAAGGAGGTCCACGGTGCGGCGCATGATCCGAACCACATCGCCCTCGTCCAGGGAGGTGTTGGCGATCAGATCGCTCCAGGACGTTCCCCGCGCCCAGGCATCCACAAGGCCCATAAGCTCAGGTTCCCACCAGGCCGGCACCACCACACCGGCGCGTTCCTGGGCCCGCAGCAGCTCGCGACGCAGACCCGAAAGATCCTGCAGGGCTTCCTCCGCTGCAGCAGGTGGCGGGAAGCCACTCCACAGGTCGGGGCGGTTCACCTCGGTGCTGATCGCCTCGAACACCGCCGCCAGGTCGGGGGGGGAGAGGTCATCGAGATGGCCACTCATCAGCGCCAGCCCGAGCCAGAGTTCGTTGTCGCCCCGCAAGGCAGCAACGGTGCGGCCGATCTCCGTGGGATCCAGCTCATCGAGACATCCGAAGTGCTGCAGGATATCCATCAAGGCCAGGAAGGTTTCCCAGTGGCGGTTGGCCCGCTGATGCAGCTGCTGCTGCCGTTCAGCGATCTCCAGCTCCAGATCTTCCATGCGACGGCGGTGCTTCTTCAGCTGTTTGCGATCTCCCCAGCGATGGGCCGGATGCTGCTCCTGCTCCTGTTCGAGATCCCGCACCAGCCGGGCCTGGGTCAACACCTCCCCAGCCAGGTCGTATTGCGGGGTGGTCATGTCATGGCGCCGGGCCATGTGGGCCACGGCTAACGCCAAACCACCACTGGCCTGATCGCCATGGCGCAACTCACCGGAGCGGGACAGCTCCGGGACCTCGAGCCCATCCACCTGCAGGCAACTGAGCTCCGCATGGATGCTCACCACCGCCTGACAGGGCACCAGGATCCAGACGTTTTCATCGGTCAGGCAGAGCAGCAGCGGGAACTGACCAGGCCCCTTCACCTTCTCGACGATAACCGCGGGCGCGACGCGCCCCCGCAGCTGCGGGGATTTGAGGCTGACCAGGGTGCCGGTGCTGGCGAACTGCAGGGCCATCGTCAGCTCGTTGGCCAGCGTCTCCTCGGCCTGCTGCTGAAGGATGCGGAGCAAGCGCCGCTCTTCGCGGAGCCGCCCACGCATTTTTTCGTAATCCTCAAAGTCTTCCCAGGGGATGTCGCCGGCAACGCCCTCTAGCTGGCTGAGTTGCAACCGCAGCTGGGAGAGGTTGTCTTCGTCCTCCACGAGGTCCAGCCCCGCCAGATATCGGCCAAAACTGCGCTCCACCAACTCCCTGGCCTTGGCCAGATCGTGGCGCTGCAGCAGGTTGAGAACCATGCCGTAGCTGGGGGTGAACTGGCTCACCAGTGGGTCGGAGGGACTCGTCGCCAG
Source organism: Synechococcus sp. CC9605 (assembly GCF_000012625.1). Lineage (NCBI taxonomy): Bacteria > Bacillati > Cyanobacteriota > Cyanophyceae > Synechococcales > Synechococcaceae > Synechococcus > Synechococcus sp. CC9605. The sequence goes on from NC_007516.1 coordinate 1,864,533, forward strand.
CTGACCGGCTTCACGCACACCTTCGAACCGGCTCTGCACCGTCACGACGTAGCCCTGAGAGTCGAGACCACGCCGCCCGGCCCGGCCGGCCATCTGCAGGAACTCACTGCCCATGAGCGGGCGATGCCCCCGCTCGGTGCGCTTGGACATGGCCGCGATCACAGTGCTGCGGGCCGGCATGTTGATGCCGGCCGCAAGGGTCTCGGTCGCAAAGACCACTTTCACCAGTCCCTGCTGGAACAGCTCCTCGATCAACTCCTTCCAGGCCGGAAGAACACCAGCGTGGTGGGCAGCGATGCCCCGCAGCAGAGCGTCGGCGTGGATTCCATCCCGCACAGCCTCGGGGTTGTCGTTGCTGTAGGCCGTCAAGCGCGCCTTGATCCGCGCCTGCTCCTGCTTGCTGACCAGACACTGCACCCCCAGATCCCGAACCGCCTTGTCGCAGCCACGGCGACTGAAGATGAAATAGATGCCAGGGAGCATCTGCCGCTCGGCCATCTGGGCCACAACAAAGGTGATTGGTGGTGGTTCCGGCTGCGTCGGTCTCTGGGAACGCCCTTTGCGCTTGTGCCCTTTGGGAGCGCGCCAGACCTTGCAGTTGGGATGCAATCCCGTGCCGGCATCGTTGAGCAGTGGGTGCAGCCCCTTGGCGCTGCAGAAGCTGAACTGCAGTGGCACCGGCCGGTGGTCACTCATCACCAAGGTGGTCGGACCATGGACCTTATCGATCCAGTCGGTCAGCTGACCTGCATTGGCCACGGTGGCGGAGAGCGCGACCAGCTGCACCGTGGGTGGGGAGTGAATGATCGACTCCTCCCAGACCGTGCCGCGTTGGGAATCGTTCATGTAGTGACACTCATCGAGCACCACCGCTTCCACATCAGTCAGGGGATCGTCGTGCTCATCCGCCTCGGCGTAGAGCATGTTTCGGAAGATCTCCGTGGTCATCACAACGATGGAGGCCTCGCGATTCACGCTGAGGTCACCGGTCATCAACCCCACGTTCTCGGCACCGAACTGATCGCGGAAATCACGCAGCTTCTGGTTGGACAGAGCCTTCAGCGGCGTGGTGTAAAAGACCTTCTGGTCGTGGGCCAGAGCACGATGAATGGCGTATTCACCGATCAGGGTTTTGCCGGATCCTGTGGGCGCACTCACCACGACCGAATGTCCCTGGTTGAGGGCATCCATGGCCTCCAGCTGGAAATCATCCAGCGGGAAGGGAAAGATTTCCGAGGGATTCAGTGGGGCACTGCGATCGACATCGGGCTCGGATCGGGGCGTGGCCGGTGTCGATTGGTTCATCAAATGATCTTAAGGAGCCTGGCTGAGCACTCTTTTCAAACAAGCGATAAGACACGCCAATGCAATCAATCAGATGTGCCGACCTCCTTTGACGGAACCGAGGCAAATCATGAAAAGTGGCAACGGGAATGCTTCGAGCCTTGGTGAGCCCACCGGGGCTTTTTTTGTGCCTGCCTCTACTGCTGAGAAGGGTGACAGGGGCACTGCGCCAGTGCCATGACAGAGGGGTTTAGCGCTACTAACTGTGATCAGCACTCAGCTCACCAAGCCGCGGCCGGCTGAAGACACCCTGATCGATGCTCTGAGGGGCTGCCGCGACGTGAAGGAGCTGAAGGCCCTCGAACAACGCCTGGCATCCACCACCGATGCGCCACCGCTGTTCACCTGGATCTGCGATCTGCTCGTGGCACGACGCATCTCCCGTGGCCTCGCCGCCCGCCTGCTGTTCGAACTTCACGACGGGGGCTCGATTAGAGCGACCGACTAAGGCCAGCGACGCCTCCAGACGGCGGCACGGGCCGAGATGAGCACCTTGGATGTGACCAGGTCGGTACTGCACACCTGGGAGTGCTTCAACAACCAAAACTCGGTCGATCAGCTCCAACCGCTATGTCTAACCAGAAGCATTAAAAAATAAGGAGGTGCGCCCACCCATCCATGCCGACCGCCTTGCTAGGCCTGCTTCGACGTGGTGCTGGCCGAAAAGTTGGATGAATCCTTTCCGGTATGGCGCCGCTCCACCGGCAACCACTTCACGGGTCCCCACCATCGACCAGGAGGCCAGGGAATCAGACTGGATGTATGGAGCGGGAACGCCAAACGCCACCTTTACGGGAATGCGCCTGGCGTCGATACAGCAGGCCATAAACCCCAGGCCGAGGTCTGAGTTTGTTAGTCAATACGTCAGACGATCTCTTTACGGCCAGCCTTGATTTTCTCTTTGGCCGTAATGAGGCCATAGACGAGCAAGCCGAGAAGAGCAATGTTCACACCGATGAAGAACATCATGTCCATGGTGTTGTGGCGACTTGACCCGTGATAGTCCGGGATCGCATGGGGGCCTACCCGTCAGAAGACTCATTAATCGTGAGGAGAGGAGGCAGCCGTTGCCTCAACTGGAAAGCAGTGCACCACACTGGTAGGGCGAAACGGTGGCGGGATGAAATGGCTACTCCCTTCTTAGTCGGATGCTCTCAAGACACGATCCAGCCAGCGAGTCAGATTCTTGAAAGAGCAACCTTTCCGAGTGATCTTGGCCTTGGGAACGCACATTGCGTGTACAGCTGAGCCAGCCGTGTACTTCGCAGCAACTTCAGATAGTTCGATTGTCTTCCCGCAAACGCGGCAAGGGAGTTTTTTGACCAAGCAGGGATGCCTTTAGCCCTGTTGTAAGTGGTAGCCCTACGACGTTCAAAAAAGCCAGTTGTCGATACCGGCGTCACCAATTGGGTGACCACTGATCCAGTGACTCAGATGATCCCCGGGTTCAACGTTGACCTCGGCCTTTTGCCGGCTACGCCAGCTCGTAGAGGTTCATGGGTCTACGAGAGCCAAGCAGAAGCTGCAAAAGAAGGCGATCAGGTCTTGGCTGGAGGTAGGCATAGAGGCTCGAGAACGAGCACAATACGAAATGTAACGAATGCTTGCAGTGTGGCCGCATGGGTCATTTCGGAAAGCCTTCAGCGAACCTCGCATCCTTGGGTGGCAGCGTGATCGCTGCTGTCATCACTTCGGCTGTCTTTCTTAGCGACTCCAACGCTGGTGACTGCCCACGCAGCAAGTCAGCTGAAGCAACCTCCATAGAGACTCACCAGAAAGCTGACGAAAACTGAAGTCGAGGCCTGACGATGTCTATTGATGCCCGATGCCAGGAAGAGCAATCAGCCGCTGATCGCATGTTCATGGACTTCAAATACACCCGCCCTGGCTCGAAAGAGCAGTTACAGGCCTTAGCCACTCTGAGCTTCCTAATAGGAATGTGGGCCGACTTCCTCACGGCCGAAGAGAAAAGAATGGATCAAGTTTTGGCCCTAGAAGGCCGCTGAGCAGCAACGAAGGGAAACCCCGCTCGCGCGGGGGCCTTGGAGCGTTAACTCATGCAACAGAGATGATGTGAGGCGCAGCGGGGTAGCTCGTCGGCATTGGATCTGCCTTTCCTTCGGCCATCGCTTTGGCGCGGCGGTACATCTGGCTGTTGGTAGCCCCTTGAGCTTCCATGGCAGCTGCAACCACTGCCCAGTTCTTCGTTTCGGAGGTCATTGACTACAGAAAATTTCAACCCGCAAACCATCGCGAAATTGCTCCTTGTGCCGTGACGGAGGTATCCGCACAGCGGATTGCTCGCAGAAAGAGATCGAGATGACTGCGCAGAAGCTGTATCAGACCCTACGTCAAGCAATTTTGAGGATCTGTAATAATTCATGGAGCTGCTTTTTTTCAGTGCGCGAGGAAATAGTTGCGAGCCTTCACCTTGATTTGCGGTCTCTTAAACTTGAGTATAAAACGACCTGCGATGCGTTGAGAAATTGGCCTGGCGGACCTGCAGAGGAGCAAGAATTTCTCGAATACAAAAAACAAGAGCTTTTTCGAGCCTTGGTTGAGCACACCTTCCATGACGAACCTGTCTGATCATTTGCCAGATCCTCAGGAGCTGTAAGCCTTGGGCATCTACCTGGCAGAAGCAGGCAAGGTGGGCAGATGAAGCGTGTTGAGCCAGCGAGTTTCACCTGGCCATCATGTCTTTGGAAATAAAGAGTTTGTATGAATCGCCGTCGTCCTTGCGGGGATTTAACGAAGTCGTATCAGGCAATTGACTGACACCCAATCACAATCTGGTTGCAATCACCGCCGGTAGCGAAAAACCACTCACCCATCAGATCACCTGCGATTACCGCGAGGTTGTCGCCTCCAGACGGCGGCAAGGGCGCTGCCGATCAGGCAGTGAATCACCGCAGAGATGGCACCCGGCAACGCCGTGAGGGAACTGGCGAACCCGCCACTGCGGGCGAGCACCACGGCCAGTCCTGAGTTCTGCATTCCCACCTCGATGCTGATGGTGCGCTGGGCCTGCACGCTCTGCCCCACCAGCCGGGGAATCAGCCAGCCGAGCAGGAAGCCGCCGCCATGCAGCAGCAGGCAAGCCAGGATCAGCACGGCCCCCTGCTGAAGCAGCACACCCCTCTGACTGCCCACGATGCTGGAGACGATCATCACGATGGCCATCACCGCCATGGGAGGCATCACCGGCTCAATCCGCTGGGCCACACCGGGCAGGCCACGCTTGAGCAGCACCCCAATGGTGACGGGCAGCAACACCACCTGAAGCACGGCCAGGAACAGGGCCCAACCGTCCACCGGCACGTACTGGCTGGCCAACACCTGGGTGAGATGGGGGGTCAACACCACCGCCGTCAGGGTGCTGATCGTGGTCATGACCACCGAGAGCGCCACATCGCCACGGCCGATCAGAGCCACCACATTGCTGGCGGTCCCCCCCGGGCAGCAGCCGACCAGGATTAAGCCCACTGCAAGCGGGGCAGGCAGGTGCAGAGCCGCCGCGATCCCAGCGGCAAGGGCCGGCATCACCAGGAACTGCAGCAGCACCCCCAGCAGCACGGCGCGGGGGCGACGACCCACCCGCACGAAATCAGCGGGTGTCAGCCCGACGCCCATGCCCAGCATGATCACGCCGAGTCCAAGGGAGATCAGTAGCCCCTTGAACCAGATGAATAGCGGAGGATGGAGCAAGGCCAGCAAAGCTCCCAGCAACGTCCAAAGCGGAAACAGCAGCGTGAAACGCTCCCAGGTCATGACGATAAGAGGATTGAGGCCATCCTCGATCAGGGGGGATTCCAGACTGTTGTGATGCTGGACCACGCTTCTCCCATCCCTCCAGCCCGCCGCCGCCGCCTGCGGAGCTTGAATTCCGGCCAGGAGCCCTGGCAGCTGCAGGATCCAGCCGGGGCTGGCCAGCTCGTTGATGTGGCGAGCAACGACTACCTCGGGCTCAGCCGCCATCCCGACGTGATCGCAGCGGCGACGCAGGCCATGGCCTCCGATGGCGTCGGTGCCGGTGGATCTCGCCTGATCACCGGAACCCGACCACGCCATCTGGAGTTGGAGGCAGCTCTCGCCACCTGGTTGAACCGAGACCGGGTGCTGCTGTTCCCCAGCGGATTTCAAGCCAACATCGCTGCCTTAATGGCCCTGAGTGACAGGCACACCACGGTGTTGGTAGACCGGCTGATCCACCACTCGCTGCTGGCGGGCATTCGCACCAGTGGAGCGCGACTGCAACGCTTTGCCCACAACGATCTTGACGATCTCGGCCAGCGGCTCCAGCGGCTCAACTACGCCAGGACCCCTCCTCTGGTGGTGACCGAAAGCCTGTTCAGCATGGAGGGCACCAGCCCTGATCTGCAGGGCATGGCCGACCTTTGTGCCCGCCACGGTGCACAACTGCTGGTGGACGAAGCCCATGGGCTGGGGGTGCTGGGGCCTGGCGGCCGCGGGCTTTGCCATGGGCTCCAAGAGCCTGTGGCCTTGGTGTGCGGCACCTTCGGCAAGGCCTTCGGCAGCGGAGGTGCGTTTCTGGCTGGGGACCACACCACGATGGAGCGGCTGCTGCAAACCAGTGGGGCCTTCCGCTACACCACGGCCCTGGCCCCACCGCTGGTGGCAGGAGCCCAGGCGGCCCTGCGCTTGATCCAAGCCCACCCCAACTGGGGAAGCGAGCTGCGCCAGCGCTCGGAACATTGGAGGACGGCGCTGGCGAAAGAGGGCTGGGCGAAACCAGCAGGGCATGGCCCCGTTCTCCCCCTGTTGGTCGGTGACGACCAGGACGCGCTCGACCTCCAGCAAAAGCTGGAGCAGGCGGGGCTGCTGTCGGTTGCGATCCGGCCGCCCACCGTGCCGGAGGGAACCGCCCGCCTGCGCCTGGTGCTGCGGCGGGACCTGCCGGAGGGCACATTGGAGCAACTGCTCGCAGCCCTCGGCTCTCGATGATGCAGGTCCTGGCGATGCATGGTTGGGCTGGCCAGGCCGGCACCTGGTCCCACTGGCGTCAACGCTTTGAAGACGAGGGAGCGAAATGGTCCAGCGCAGACCGGGGCTACGGCGGCGGTGAAGCCGTTGCTCCGGGATGGCCCCCTGGCCCAGGACGCAACCTGTTGATCGCCCACTCCCTGGGGCTGCACCTGCTACCGGCAACTGTTCTGGCGCAGGCCGATGCGGTGGTTCTGCTGGCCAGCTTCAGCGCCTTTGTGCCCCAAGGGCGGGCAGGGCGTGCAGTGGCGGCGGCTCTGAAGGGGATGCAGGCGGCTTTAGGCACCGACCAGGAACTGACAATGCTGGAACGCTTCCTCGACAAAGCCGCTTCACCCCATGCCCGCAGCGCCCTGCCCCCAGCCCCCCTGCTGAAGGGTTTGACGAGCCTGGGGCGCCAGCGGCTGCAGCAGGATCTGAAGCTTCTGGCGCGCTGCCAGAACCTGCCAACGGGCTGGCCCGAAGCCGTGCCTGTGCTCGTGGTGCAGGGCGAACGGGACGCTGTGGTGCACGCCGCATCGGCGCAGAAGCTGATCGATGACCTCGGAGCGCTGCCGCTGACCCTGCATCGGGATCCGAAATGGGGCCACGCACTGATCACACCAACGGTGCTCTCGGCGGTGCAGCAATGGCTGGGGGCCCTGTGATTCGCCCCGACCAGGTGCTGGAGCGCTTCAGTCGCGCAGCACCGACCTACGCAGGCGAGGCGTTACTGCAACGGGCCATGGCCTGGCGCCTGGCCCAACTGAGCCGTCGCTGCTCCATCCGGCGCGGCCTATGGGCTGACCTGGGCAGCGGCACCGGTCATCTGGCCGCAGCCCTGGAAGTCGCTCATCCGGGACAGCAGGTGATCCGCCTTGATGGGAGTGCCGCGATGTTGAACAGCCACCCCCATGGAACACACACCCTGCGGTATGACCTGAGCCGCGGGTTACCGGACTGGAGTGAGCCACCGCAACTGCTGGCCTCCAGCTTTGTTTTGCATTGGTTGCCGGATCCAGCCCAGCAGCTTCGGCGTTGGGTGGATGCCCTGCCAAAGGGGGGCTGGCTGGCCCTGGCGGTGCCGGTGGCCGGGAGTTTTCCGCAATGGCAGCATGCCGCCTATGCAGCCAATCAAACCTGCACGGCCTTGTCCATGCCGGTGCGGGAGCAACTGATGGCAGCCCTGCCGCATGGCGTGGTGCAAAGGGACGAATGCCTGAGCTTCACCCAACACGCCGCCAATCCACTGCGGCTGCTGCGACCGATGAGCAGCATCGGCGCCTCCGTTACCAATGGGGGCCAGCTCTCGACAGGCCAGTGGAAGGCCATCTTCCGGGCTTGGCCCCAAGCCGATGCATCAGCCGGGTTCGCCCTGACCTGGAGGATGTGGGTCCTGATGGTGAAGCGATGAACGGCAGCGTCAGTCGCCTGGTGGTGTGCGGAACCGACACGGATGTGGGCAAAACCGTGGTGAGCGCATGGCTGGTGCAGGGGCTTCAGGCCAGCTACTGGAAACCGGTGCAGAGCGGACTGGAGGGCGGCGGTGACCGCGAACGAGTGCGGCAGCTTTTAAACCTTCCGCAGGAACGGATGCTGCCCGAGGCCTATGCCTTCAACGAGCCCGTCTCCCCCCACTGGGCCGCCGAACTGGACGACACGCCGCTCGAGCCAGCCCAACTCGCCATTCCCCACCACCAGGGATCCCTGGTGGTGGAGACGGCTGGAGGGTTGATGGTGCCCCTAACCCGCAACTGGCTCCAGATCGATCAACTGGTGGAGTGGCAGTTGCCCATCGTTTTGGTGGCCCGCAGTGGACTGGGCACCCTCAACCACACCCTGCTCAGCCTGGAAGCGTTGAGACGGCGGAATCTCACGGTGTTGGGACTAATCCTCAACGGCCCCCTCCATGCCGACAACCCGGGGACCCTCGAACAGTTCGGTGACGTCCCCGTTCTGGCGCAGCTTCCCCCCCAGGCCTCGCTATCAGCAACGGTTCTGGAGCGGCTTTGGCGCGAGAAGGATCTCACCACTACATTCCGACAAGTGTTGAAGCGATCGTCCCCGTGAATTCACGTCAAACCCTGGCGACTCTGGCTGTTTCAGCACTCTGCGTTGGGATTCTGGTGCTGTTCACCGATATCGAGGGGCAGCTGGTGCGCTGGGTGAACTGCAGCGCCATTTCCACAGAGGCGGAAAGGAACAGTGACGTATGCAGCTGAAGACTCAGCCCAGGGCCTTTGAACCGGTGGGGCAGGCGCCCAGACGCATTGCGGCATGGCGCACGGCAACCCGCAGTGGCCATCCGTGACTGAGTTCAGCCTGGATCACCTCCAGCTGGGACGACGACCAACCCTGCAGCTCGAGAGCACATCGAATCGATTGCCAGTCGCCCTCAGGGACAACGAGACGACGCTTGGCCGACGGCTCAGGCCGCGTGGTGGGAACAAAACGCTTGGATTGACGACGGGTGCGTGGGGCAGCCATCCGGGGCATCTCCAACAGCTCCAGATTCAATATGGCAAAAGCTGCCGCTGCTGCCATGGGGTCGATCCGCCATCCGAATCTCTGGCCCCCCTTCACCCAGATGGCCAGCGCAGCCAACTCCCAACGGGTGGTGTCTGGGGAGGGTGCCCTGCTGATCCGTGAACAGGGGGAGCCGCTGATCGATGCGATCAGCAGCTGGTGGGTCACCCTGCACGGCCATGCCCATCCGGTGTTGGCCAAGGCCATCGCCGATCAGGCCGCCCGCCTCGAACAGGTGATTTTTGCCGACTTCACCCATGAGCCTGCGGAACAGCTGGCCGTACGCCTGAGCGGCCTCTGCGGCCTGCAAAGGCTGTTCTTCTCCGACAACGGCTCCACTGCGGTGGAAGTGGCGCTCAAGATCGCCTGCCAGTGGTGGGCCAACCGGGGGCAACCGCGCTACCAGATCGTCGCCTTCGACGGGGCATACCACGGCGACACCTTCGGAGCGATGGCCGTTGGCGAACGCAACCTGTTCAGCGCCCCCTTCGAAGACAAACTCTTTCCCGTCGCCCGGGTTCCCTGGCCGGCCACCTGGTGGGACGACGATGCCGTGGAGGCCAAGGAATCCGCGGCACTCGAGGTGCTCGAGCGGGTGCTGGAGACACCGACAGCGGCGGTGATCCTCGAGCCATTGCTCCAGGGGGCCGGCGGCATGGCCATGGTGCGGCCCGAATTTCTGCGACAGGTGGAGGCACGCACCCGCCAGGAGGGAGCACTGCTGATCGCCGATGAAGTGCTCACCGGCTTCGGACGCTGCGGCGACTGGTTCGCCAGCCGGCGGGCGGACATCCGGCCGGATCTGATGGCGCTGTCCAAAGGCTTGACGGGTGGATGTCTACCGATGGGCGTGACCATGGCCAGCGAAGCGGTGTTCGAAGCCTTCGTCGGTGACGACCCCTGCCTGACCCTCTGGCACGGCCACAGCTTTACGGCCAATCCGCTGGGCTGCGCCGCGGCCAACGCCAGCCTCGACCTGCTGGAGCGCAACCCCGCTGCCTTTCAACAGTTCGAACAACGGCACCGTCCGCACCTCGAACGGTTGGCGCGCCATCGGAAGGTGCAACATCCCCGGCTGACGGGGACGGTGGCCGGCTTCGACCTCGTTGTGGAGGGGAGCTCGGGCTACCTCAACCCAGCGGGGCCAAAGCTGAAACGGCTGGCGATGGAGAACGGCGTTTTCCTCCGCCCCCTGGGCCAGGTGGTCTATCTACTGCCACCGCTCTGCATCAGCGATGCCCAGCTGGAACGCTGCTATTCGGTGCTGGAAAGGGCCCTCGATCAGCTCTGAAGCTTGTGGCCTCAGGGCCCCGCCTGAATCGCCGCCTCAACATCGGCCCTGGAAAGGCCATAGGGCAGCGAACACTGCACCATCGCCTCCAGGGAACCCGGGTGCCAGATCACTTTGAGGTCCTCCCGTTCCAGCAGCAACAGTGCTCTCCATTCAGAACGCTCGAGCATCCACTGGCAAGGGTTGTCGTCCATGCGGACGGCACCCAGCTGCTGAAGCCAGGCCTCAAGCGCCGGGAGAGAGTGCTGATTCAGCGGGGTGCTCTCCGGGGGCAGGGCGGCCATCAGGTTGCAAACGCACGGATGTGCTCTGAGTCTGCTCATCCGCCAGCCAACTCGGCGACACCTGCCAGTCGCGGCCCTGAGCAAGGGCCACCCCCAACCCCAGCACCAGGCTGAGCAACAGCGCGATGCTCAACAGCACCAGCGAGAACCATTCCCCACCGGAGAGGGGCCTCCGTTGACCGATGCCCTGCCAGGCATCCGGGCGGGACTGATGCTGCAGGGGCGGAGGCGATGAAGGCGCTTTGGCGCCAAGACTGAGGGTTGCTTGGCTCTGGCGCAGCAGAACGTCGTAGGACTCCTTGAGCTCCTGAAAAGCAATGCTGGCCTGCTCGGGCGGCAGTTGCGTGGTGTCGGGATGCAGGGCCTTGGACTGGCGTCGAAAGGCCTGGCGCAAGGTTTCAGCGTCAACCCCGGGACGCACGCCAAGCCGTTCGTGATGGCTGGGGCGGGCTTCGGACACAGGGGACGACCGGTCCTTCATCCTAAGAAGAGTTGTTGCTGCAGCCATGGCCGCCACCGCGCCTGAACCGGCGTTCTGGGACGCCCTGGGATGGCAGCCATCGCAGGCGCAGCGCGACCAGCTGGAGGAGCTTCAGGGCCTGCTGCAGAGCTGGAATGAACGGGTCAATCTGACGCGCCTGGTGAACGGCGACGATTTCTGGATTGGTCAGGTCTTCGACAGCCTCTGGCCGCTGGCGGGGGAACTCCAGTCAGCGAACGAGCCGCAGCACTGGATTGATGTGGGAACCGGGGGAGGCTTCCCCGGCCTCGCCATCGCCATTGCCCTTCCCCAGGCACAGGTGACTCTGCTGGATTCCGTCGGGCGCAAGACCGCCGCTGTGGAGGCCATGGCCAGCAGCCTGGGGCTTGCTGATCGGGTGGGGGTCCGCACCGAGCGGATCGAAACCACCGGGCGCGATCGCCACTTTCGTGGCAGCTTCGATCGCGCCGTGGCACGGGCTGTGGCGGCCGCTCCTGTGGTGGCCGAATACCTCGTGCCCTTGCTGAAAACCGACGGCGAGGCGCTGCTGTATCGGGGCCAGTGGGCTGACAGCGATGCCGTGCCATTCAACAGGGCCCTGCGCCTGCTAGCGGCCCGTCTGGTGGAGGTGCAGCACCGGCAACTGCCCAGTGATCGCGGCACGCGTCACTTGCTGCGGGTGAAACCGAACGGCCCCTGCCCCCGCAGCTACCCAAGGGCAGTGGGCACGCCCAGCCGGGATCCTCTTGGGAGCTAAGAAGAACGCTCAGACACTCGACAAACGCAGCTGGGATTCGCCCTTGAGCCGCTGCTTGAGGCTGCGCAGGATCTCCGGGATGCGCTCACGCCATGGACTCTCCTGCAAGACGCTCTGCAAATCCTCCACGCTGACCTCATCCTCAAAGCCATCGGCATTGGCCCCGGCAAACCAGTGCCCGCCGGAGCCCAACAACCCATAGCGGGCCTTGGCATAACTCTCGAGATCCCAGGCCTCCAGGAGGTTGTACAACCAAAGCAAGACGGGGAGGTTGATCTCACCGGGCGTCGCATGCCAAGGCGGCAGCCCGACGGACCAGGTGGCCATCCAGTCGCGACCCAGCGCTTCATCGGCCGCTTGCCGAAGCCGCTGATCCACAGGAGCAATCAAGGACGCTGCATCCTGCAGCAGGCGCAAAGCCTCCAGGTGAAGCTCGAGATCCTCCGGCCGGGCCGCTCCCACGCTGATGGTGTGCACCCGCGGATCCTGAAGACAGAACAGGTCATTGAAGACGATGGGATGCAGCGGTGCACACAGCTCCAAGAGTCGTTGGGATGGCGTGTGCAGATGACCGCCTTTGTCGGTGGGACTGATGATGAACACACCCATGTCCTGACGAAGGGCTGCATCCAAGGCAGGGCCGTTGTCCTGGCGGATGTAATACCAGTGCAGATTCACATAATCGAAGGCACCGGAGTCGCAGGCCTCTGCGATCAAGGCTGTGGGGCCATGGGTGGAGAAGCCCACGTGACCAATGCGACCCTCCGCCTGCCAGCGGCGCACCACCTCCATGCAGCCCCCCGGTTGCAGGGTCTGCTCGAGATGCTCCGGCAGGTTGATGCCATGGATGGCCAGTAAATCCAGGCGATCACAGCCCAACCGCTCAAAACTGAGCTCCAGTTCCGCCTCGAAGGCGTCGGGATCGGGCCGAGGAGGCACCTTGCTCTGCAGCAGACGGGAGGGGTCGGGTGTGCGCGGCAGGGCCCAACCCAGCTGACGCTCGGAGCTGCCGTAGTGCCGCGCCGTTTCCACGTGGTGAAAGCCCAGATCCACCGCGCGCTTCAGGGTCGCCTCAAGCTGGGTCTGCGACGCAGACGTGATCTCATCAGCAGGAAGGTCGGTCCAGCTCTGCTGAAAGCGCATTCCCCCAAGAGACAACAGGGGGATCTCAAGCTCCGTTCGGCCGAATCGGCGGGTGGGAAGCGCCATCAACCTTGGGGACGTGGTTGCAGATTCTGGCGAACCAGGTTTTGCCGCAGCGTTTCCAAAGACTCAAAGGGAACCCAGTGAATGCAATCCACGGGACAGGTGTCGATGGCCTCCTGAATGCATTCGGTGGAGTCACCGTCCTGTCGGATGGCCCTGGAGCGTCCCAGATGCGGCTCAACAACAAAGGTGTTCGCAGCCACGTGGGCGCAGTAGCGACAGCCGATGCAAACGGCTTCATCCACCCAGACAGCCTGATCGCGCATGTCGCCCCCGAGGAGAGGCTCCCTACCGGTGGTCTGCTCCTGCGGGCGAGCGGGGGCGGAAAAGGCGTGAGACGAGGGATCAGCCAGGATTCAGGCGTCCCAGCGGGTCACCACGAGTTCGATTGAACCATCCTCGGTCTGGGTCTGCTCGGCAACCTGAAATCCTTCCTTGGTGGTGGCAGCCAGAACCGTGTTCAGGGCGTAGCGCTGCGTGAGCTTGGAGAGAAAACGTTCCACGGGAATCTGTTGCTTCCACAGATCGAGGTCGGTGACCAGCTCGTAGGACTCCGATGCGCTATTCCAGCGGAAACCGATATCACCACCGTCCTGCACCGCAATGGCCAGATCAGCTGTGACGGTCTGGCCGCGGTAGCCGCGCACGGGACGCTCTCCTTGATCAGGGGCATAGCCCATGTCTTCCAGTGCTTTCACCAAAGGCTCCAGCTGACGCAGTTCGGTTTTGACGGTGCTGAAATGCGACATCAGTTCAAATGAGCGGGAAGAGACTGGGACTGGACCTCAGGCTGCAGAAACGCTTCGGATGTGGACTCCTGACGTTCAACCGTTCCAAGAGCAGCTTCCACTTCTTCAGTGAGCTGCTGGCACGCTTCTCCTGCAACACCCTCGACCTGCTCCTCCACACGTCCATCAGGCCGAATGGTGAAGCGAATGGTCTTTTGGGGCATCGAGAAACGTGATTTGCGCAGCAATCTAGTGGGCGTCTCCCCCGAATGTTGCCTTTCTCGTTACACAGCCCAGTTACAGGATAAAACCGTCGTTGATCAACGCCTGCAGGCGTTCCAGCACCAGCGGATCCTCCAGCTGCTCGAGGGCCGTTCTGGCCTCATCGCGCACGGAGATCTCCCCGTCATGGAGTAAGGCACTCACCAGGGCTTCAACGATCTCGGCTTGCCGCGGCTGCACCAGCTGATCCATCAAACGGCCCAAAGCCCAGATGCAGTTGCTGCGCACCACCGCTTCACTGTCGATGCGCAGACTCACCAGCAATTGCCCCGCCGCGGGGTCGGCCTTGACCGGGGAACGGCTGCCGGCTTCCGCCAGGGAACCTGGACACCAGAGGCGCACCGCTGCGACATCCGTCTGCAGCGCCCGGATCAACGGATTGAGCACCGGAGCATCGGGGAAATTGCCCAGGCTCCAGGCCGCAGCCTTGCGGACGTAGGCATTGGCATCGAGCTGCAGCAGCCGCAACAGCGGCTCAACAGCCGGCGGCGATGGATTGCGGCCCAAGGCGTAAACGGCACTCATCCGCTCCACCGGACAGGAGTTCTGGAGCAAGGGCAGCAGCAGGGCAATCGACCGGGGATCACGGTGTTCACAGAACACCTGCAGGCCCTGCAGCCGTTCTCCATGGTTGCCACGCAACCAGACCAGGCCCTGGTCACAGGCCCGGGCAATCTTCAGAGAGGAATCTTGCTCGGCGTCATCGAGCTGAATCGCATCAAGCGGATCAACGTCATCTTCCGCCGCCAGCTCACGCGCCAGCAGATCAGGATCCACGGAAAGGCTGGACAGCCCCTGGTCCTTCTGTTGGCTGCGATCGTCAGTCATGCAGGGATGCTACGGGAGCCATTCCAGGGCTCAACCCATGGGAGCTGGAGCCAGCATGTCACCGGGAAGCCAGATGCGGGCACTCACAGCGAACAACGCCAGGGCAAACAGAAGAACAATCAGAGCCGGCAGAAGGGTGGAACGAAAAAACGACACCGGAACACGCCAATCAAGACGTCATTCTGCTCAAGAGGGCACGGCATCGACACGCCGCCGCAACTGCCAGATCGAAAGGATCAGCACCGACAGACCGATCCAGCCACTCCACTGTTGATGCAACAGGAAGCCCCCTGTACCAAGCAGGCCGCCAAACAACACACCACAGGCCAGCACAAAGCGCCGCAGCATGGCGGGCAACGACTCCATCGGCATGACGCCGAAGCGCTGGCGCAGGCGTGACCATCCGGGGCCCGGAGGACGCACCGTCCGCACAAACCGCTCCAAAACAGCGTCCGATTCCGGCGGTGTGCTCAGCATCACCGCCAACCAGACCACAGCAGAGAGGCCGGTGATCACCGCAATGCGAACCCCGTAATCCTCGATCCGCACCAGGGGCACCACCGAGGTGAACACCCCAATGAAGAACCCGCAGAGCATCGCCGACAGCTCCGCCGCGGCGTTCACGCGCCACCAGAACCAGCGCAGCACCAGAACCACACCGGGACCGGACCCGATCGCGATCACCAGCCGAAACACCGTGCCGATGCTGTCGCTGATCAAAGCGGTGATCACCCCAAGAACGAGCAGCACAACCGTGGTGAGTTGTCCCACCAGCAAGAGCTCGCGCGGACCGGCGGAGGGGCGAACAAAGCGCTGATAGAGGTCGTGGGTGAGGTAGCTGGCTCCCCAGTTCACCGAGGTGCTCACGGTGCTCATGAACGCCGCCACCAGAGAGATCACCACCAGGCCGAGCGCCACCGGGGGCAGCAGTTGCACGGCCAGGGCGGGATAGCCAAGCTCAAGATCAGCGCCGGCCGGCAACAGCACCAGGGCCGCCAACGCGACCACGATCCAGAGCCAGCTGCGCACCAGGTAATTCACCACCAGAAACACCCAACCCGCCAGCCGCGCCTGCTGCTCATCGCGGGTGGCCAGCATGCGCTGGATAAACTCGCCACCCCCATCACTGCGGCGGAAACTCCACCACTGCACGGCGATGTAGGCCGTGAACATCGGGATGCTGATGCCACTGGCCTGCAACCAGCGGAAGCCGGAGTCATCCCAGGTCCAGGGCACCAGAGACAGCAGCTCCGGCCGCTGCAGCGCCTGCAGTTGCTCCATCAGCGCTGTCATCCCGCCTGCGGCATGGAGGGCAGCCGCGGCCACGGCCAGGGCACCCGCCAACGCCAGCACGAGCTGGACCAGATCGGTTACCACGACGGCCCAGAGCCCACCGGCCACGGTGTAACTCATCACAAGGACGGCCACGACCATCAAGAGCCAAACCGTGTCCGTCAGGCCCAGTGCTGCGGGTTGACCCGACACCAGCCCCAGCGCTTCCACCACCTTGCGGAGGGCGAGGAAGGCATAGCCGATGCCGATGCAGTTCACCGGCACGGCCAGCAGGAAAGCCTTGATGCCGCGCAACCAAGCCGCCGCCGCTCCGCCGTAGCGCAGCTCGGTGAAAGCGGCGTCGGTGAGCACACCGCTGCGGCGCCAGAGGGGTGCGAAGACAACGGCCATGGCCACGTGGGCCAAACCAAAGCTCCACCACTCCCAGTTGCCCGCCAGGCCGCGAGCACCCACGAGGCCAGCGACGTAGAGCGGTGTATCGATGGAGAAGGTGGTGGCCGCCATCGAGGCGCCGGCCAACCAACCGTTCAGACGGCGGCCTGCCACGAAATAATCCGCCTCGCCGCTGTTGCGGCGGGCCAACCACAACCCCAACACCAAGGTGAGAACGAGGTAAGCAGCGAGAAGCAGCCAATCAATCGCTGTCATTCGCAAACCCTGTGCCTCAGCAGTTTGCTGAGGCACAGGCCATCAGCCCACCCTTCAGCTAGGTGTATTGGGAGCCATCTGCTGACGCCTGAGCTGACCGCAGGCCGCATTTTGATCGAGTCCCCGGCTGGCCCTGAGGCTCACGGCAACACCGCGTCGTTCCAAAACGCGACGAAACGCCTCGATCCGCTGCGGCGTTGGTCGTTTGAACTCCTCCTCCTCAATCGGGTTGTAAGCGATCAGGTTCACGTGGCTCTGGAAACCGCCAACGCGATCCGCCAGCTCAGCGGCGTGCTCGGGCTGGTCGTTGAGTCCACCGAGCAGGATGTACTCAAAACTCACCCGCCGACCGGTCACATCCAGATAGTGACGGCAATCCTCAAGCAGAGCGTCATAGGGGTAGGCATGGGCCGTGGGAATCAGCTCCTCGCGCAGCCGCTGGTTGGGGGCATGGAGGCTCACCGCCAGGGTGAACTGGGCGCGGCCCAGCCGCTGCATGGCCAGTTCCGCAAGTTGCGGCAAGGTTTTCGGAACACCCACCGTGCTGACAGTGATGCGGCGTTGGCCGATGCCGAGGTCATCATTGAGGCAGCGGATCGCCTCCAGCACGGCGCTGCTGTTGAGCAGGGGCTCGCCCATGCCCATGAACACGATGTGGGAGGGACGGCGGTCCATCGCCTCACGCACACTCAACACCTGATCCACAATTTCGTGGGTCTGAAGTGAACGCTGCAGCCCCCCTTTGCCGGTGGCGCAGAAGCGGCAGGCCATGGGACAACCCACCTGGCTGGACACACAGACGGTGAGACGTTGATCGGTGGGAATCCCGACCGTTTCAATGGTTTCGCCGTCCTCGGTGGAGAGCAGCAATTTCGTAGTGGCATCCGTGGCCACCGAATGATGCACTTCCTTCAGCCGGCCCACATCAACGCCTGCCTCAACCAAGGCGGCACGCCAAGTCTTGGGGAAGACCGTGATGTCGGCCAGGGATCGAGCCCCCTTGGCATAGATCCAGTCATGGAGCTGGCGACCGCGGAAAGGCTTTTGCCCCTGGGCGACGGCCCAGTCCTGCAGCTCGGCCGCGCTGCGACCCAGCAGAGCCTGGGTCACCAGATCAGCAGACCATGGCCAAGCTTGATCTCCACCGCCATCAAAGCGATGAAGCCAAGCATGGCCAGACGTCCATTCAGCCGCTCGGTATGGGTGTGGAACCCATATTTGGGCAGGCGTCTCTTGGGGATCTCAGTGGGCTCAAGCATGGAAGGGGCTGCAATGGTGAACGATTGAGCTGAGCTCATTCGTCAGAGAGCAGGCCCTCTTCCTGAAGGCCCTCAACGGCTTCAGCATCGACCACCTGCTCTTCCTTCAGCTCATTGTCGGCGTCCGGACGGGTGAACGCGGCGAAATTGCTCGCCGAGGGGTCGATGTTGTGGCGGGTGCGGGTGGCCTCGAGGTCGGCGTCACTGGGGTCATCCAGCACCGCGCTGGCACTGGCCGCAGGGGGCATGTCGACGGTGTAATCGGGGCGCAGGTTCTGCATGCGGCGGTAGCCGGCCGGATCCTCCGAAAGGATGTCGGGATGGGGGCCAGCCTCCTTCTGCAGCTCTTCTTCAAAGCCGCTGAAGCCGGTACCCGCAGGAATCAGGCGACCGATGATCACGTTCTCCTTGAGACCGCGCAGCCAGTCGCTCTTGCCCTCGATGGCAGCTTCGGTGAGCACCCGGGTCGTCTCCTGGAAGGAGGCGGCGGAGATGAAGCTGTCGGTGTTAAGCGACGCCTTGGTGATGCCCAGCAGAACCGGAGTGAACTCA